>NZ_CP029831.1:0-122500 GCF_003233655.1 Azospirillum ramasamyi | reverse complement strand
GGGAAGGCCATGACAACCAGGAGGTTGGCTTAGAAGCAGCCATCCTTTAAAGAAAGCGTAATAGCTCACTGGTCTAGTTAAGCCGGCCTGCGCCGAAAATGTATCGGGGCTCAAGCCGTGTACCGAAGCTGCGGATGCGATCTTTTAGATCGCGTGGTAGCGGAGCGTTCCGTAAGCCTGCGAAGGGTGTCCGTGAGGCCGCCTGGAGGTATCGGAAGTGAGAATGCTGACATGAGTAGCGACAAAGAGTGTGAGAAACACTCTCGCCGAAAGTCCAAGGGTTCCTGCGCAAGGTTAATCCACGCAGGGTGAGCCGGCCCCTAAGGCGAGGCCGAAAGGCGTAGTCGATGGGAACCAGGTTAATAGTCCTGGGCCTGGCGGAGGTGACGGATGGGAAAGCGTGTATGTCCTTATCGGATTGGACATGCTGTGGACCCGTTCCAGGAAACAGCCCCGCCGTATAGACCGTACCCCAAACCGACACAGGTGGACTGGTAGAGTATACCCAGGCGCTTGAGAGAATGGTGTTGAAGGAACTCGGCAAATTGCCCTCGTAACTTCGGAAGAAGAGGGCCCCGTTGTGGCGCAAGCCATGGCGGGGGGCACAGACCAGGGGGTAGCGACTGTTTACTAAAAACACAGGGCTCTGCGAAGCCACACAAGGCGACGTATAGGGTCTGACGCCTGCCCGGTGCCGGAAGGTTAAGAGGAGAGGTGCAAGCCTTGAATTGAAGCCCCGGTAAACGGCGGCCGTAACTATAACGGTCCTAAGGTAGCGAAATTCCTTGTCGGGTAAGTTCCGACCTGCACGAATGGCGTAACGACTTCCCCGCTGTCTCCAACACCAACTCAGCGAAATTGAACTCTCCGTGAAGATGCGGAGTTCCCGCGGTCAGACGGAAAGACCCCGTGCACCTTTACTACAGCTTTGCAGTGGTGCTAGGGACTTCATGTGTAGGATAGGTGGGAGGCTTGGAAGCCCGGGCGCCAGCCCGGGTGGAGCCAACCTTGAAATACCACCCTTGAAGTCTCTGGCATCTAACCGTGGCCCGTGATCCGGGTCCGGGACCCTGCATGGCGGGTAGTTTGACTGGGGCGGTCGCCTCCCAAAGTGTAACGGAGGCGCGCGATGGTGGGCTCAGAGCGGTCGGAAATCGCTCGTCGAGTGCAATGGCATAAGCCCGCCTGACTGCAAGACTGACAAGTCGAGCAGAGACGAAAGTCGGCCATAGTGATCCGGTGGCTCCACGTGGACGGGCCATCGCTCAACGGATAAAAGGTACGCCGGGGATAACAGGCTGATGACTCCCAAGAGTCCATATCGACGGAGTCGTTTGGCACCTCGATGTCGGCTCATCACATCCTGGGGCTGGAGCAGGTCCCAAGGGTTCGGCTGTTCGCCGATTAAAGTGGTACGTGAGCTGGGTTTAGAACGTCGTGAGACAGTTCGGTCCCTATCTGCCGTGGGTGTCGGAGTTTTGCGAGGATCTGTCCCTAGTACGAGAGGACCGGGATGGACATACCTCTGGTGCACCGGTTGTCACGCCAGTGGCATGGCCGGGTAGCTAAGTATGGACGGGATAACCGCTGAAAGCATCTAAGCGGGAAACCCACCTCTAAACCAGAGCTCCCTTGAGAGCCGTGACAGACCATCACGTCGATAGGAGGCATGTGGACGGGCGGCAACGCCTGAAGCTAAGCCTTACTAATCGCTCGATCGGCTTGATCTCACCCCACAAACCGCGCCATGCGCAGCAGCAAGCCTGCTTGACGCACGCACCGCAGTTCGATACATCCTCGACCTCACTTGCACTGAACCCGCGATACGCTTTGGGAAAAGCGTCGGTCTTGAGCCTTGGTGACCTGGTGGTCATGGCGAGGTGTCAAACACCCGATCCCATCCCGAACTCGGCCGTGAAAAGCCTCCGCGCCAATGGTACTGCGTCTTAAGACGTGGGAGAGTAGGTCGCCGCCAGGTCACTCAGGCTCAAGAGACGCCAAAAACCAAAGCAAATCCGCAGGCATCGACACACGCATCCGAAACGCCCCGGCTCTCATCAGCCGGGGCTTTTTTGCGTTCGGATCGTCCTTTTCGAATCTCCGGTTTGGGCATCTGGTTCGGTGATGCAATCCGCCCGTCGGATCGTCGGATCGTCGGATCGCCGGATTGCCGGCGCGACGAGGGCGAGGGTTGGGTTCGCCGACGCTGAGGTGGTGAACCGACTGCCGCCCGACACGAATAAGCCCTTGATTTCGCGCGCCTGCCCTCATTTGTTGACGACGCCGTCCCGTGGGTTGGCGTTGGAGGGAGGCCATTCGCCGTGTTCGCCATCCCACCATCCGACATTCCCAGCCGGACGGCGCCAATGATGATTTAGAATGCTGACATTCAGCAAAGGATGCGTTACCGTGGCATCTGGTATACGAGACACCAGGAACTCGGATCGCGACACCCAGAAGCGCGGACCATCCAGCAGAGGCCAGAAACGCCGTGACCGCATTCCCTCCGAACATCAGCGCTCCGATCATCAGCGCAAAGCCGCCGGGCGGCGTTCCCGCCCGCAGCATCCATCCCGGCTCCGGTCGCCGCAAGACGCGCGATCAGCAGAAGGGCCGTCAGGTCGATCCCGTCAGCCATGATGAGGTTCGGGCGCTTCTCGGCGACCGCTCCCGTCAGGCGGACCTGCTGATCGAGCATCTCCACCTGCTACAGGACCATTACGGCTGCCTGCATGCCCGTCACCTCGCCGCCCTGGCGAAGGAGATGAAGCTGGCGCTGGTCGAGGTGTTCGAAGTGGCGTCCTTCTACGCCCATTTCGACATCGTGATGGACGATGAGCCGGCGCCGCCGAAGCTGACCATCCGCGTGTGCGATTCGCTGAGCTGCGCGCTCGCCGGCGCCGAACAGCTGCACGAGGCGCTGAAGGCAGGCGTCGACGAAAGCGAAGTCCGCGTCGTACGCGCCCCCTGCATGGGTGGCTGCAACAACGCGCCCGTCGTGGCGATCGGCCATGCCCCGCATGAGAACGCGACCGTCGAGAGCGTGCTCGACGCCGTCGCCCACGGCCATGTCCACCCGGTCATTCCCGACTATCTGGGCTTCGACGACTATATCCGCGGCGGCGGCTACAAGATGCTGGCCGAATGCCTGGATGGAGCGCGCGACGTCGATGCCGTGCTGAAGATGCTGGAGGATTCCAGCATCCGCGGCATGGGCGGCGCAGGCTTCCCCACCGGCCTGAAATGGCGCTATGTCCGGGCGGAGCCGGGACCGCGCATGATGGCGATCAACGGTGACGAGGGCGAGCCCGGCACATTCAAGGACCGCTTCCATCTGGAGCGCGACCCGCACCGCTTCCTGGAAGGGATGCTGATCGGCGCCTGGACGGTCGAGGCGACGGACGTCTACATCTACCTGCGCGACGAATACCCGCAATGCCGGGAAATCCTGCTGCGCGAGATCCCCAAGGTGGAGGCCGCCGGCCTCGCCCGCCACACCCGCATCCATCTCCGCCGCGGCGCCGGCGCCTATATCTGCGGCGAGGAATCGGCGATGCTGGAAAGCATCGAGGGTAAGCGCGGCCTGCCCCGGCACAAGCCGCCCTTCCCGTCGGTCGTCGGCCTGTTCGGCCGCCCGACCCTGATCAACAACATCGAGACGGTGTTCTGGGTCCGCGAGATCCTGGAGAAGGGCGGGGCGTGGTTCGCCAGCCACGGCATGAACGGGCGCAAGGGGCTGCGCACCTTCTCGGTCTCCGGCCGGGTCAAGGAGCCGGGGGTCAAGCTGGCTCCGGCCGGCATCACCCTGCAGGAGCTGGTCGACCAGTATTGCGGCGGCATGGCCGAGGGGCACACGCTTAAGGGCTATCTGCCCGGCGGCCCGTCCGGCGGCATCCTGCCGGCGTCGATGGCGAACATCCCGCTCGATTTCGGCACGCTGGAACCGCACGGCTCCTTCATCGGCTCGGCCGCCGTCGTCGTGCTGTCCGACAAGGACAACATGCGCGACGTGGCGCTCAACCTGCTGAAGTTCTTCGAGGATGAGAGCTGCGGCCAATGCACCCCCTGCCGGGTCGGAACCGAGAAGGCCGTGCGCCTGATCAGCGAACCCGAATGGGACGAGGAGTTGCTGAAGGCGCTCGCCACCGTCATGGGCGATGCGTCGATCTGCGGCCTGGGTCAGGCGGCGATGAACCCGATCAAGCTCGTGATGAAGCATTTCCGTGAGGACTTCGTGTCGCGTCAGGGCTCGGCCCAGGGCGCGGCCGGGTTGCAGGGGTAAGGAGACCGACATGTCCAACGGCATCACTTTCACCCTGGACGGCACCGAGGTCGAGGCACGCCAAGGCGAAACGATCTGGCAGGTCGCCACGCGCCTGGGCTCGGAGATCCCGCATCTCTGCCACCGGCCGGAGCCGGGCTACCGCCCCGACGGCAATTGCCGCGCCTGCATGGTGGAGATCGAGGGGGAGCGCGTGCTCGCCGCCTCCTGCATCCGCAAGCCCAAGCCCGGCATGACCGTGCGCACCGCGTCGGAGCGGGCCAAGGCGTCGCGCAAGCTGGTCTTCGAACTGCTGCTGGCCGACCAGCCGGCGCGCGAGACCGCGCACGACCCCAACTCCACCTTCTGGAACTGGGCCGACAAGGTCGAGATCGCTGACAGCCGCTTCCCCACGGTGGACCGGCCGAACAAGACCGACGACATGTCGCACCCGGCGATGGCGGTCCAGCTCGACGCCTGCATCCACTGCAACCTGTGCGTCCGCGCCTGCCGCGAGGTCCAGGTCAACGACGTCATCGGCATGGCGGCGCGCGGGCATCTGGAAAAGATCGTCTTCGATTTCGACGACCCGATGGGGCAGTCCACCTGCGTCGCCTGCGGCGAATGCGTGCAGGCCTGCCCGACCGGCGCCCTGATGCCGGCGACCATGGTCGACGAGAAGGGCGTCTACACCAACGCGCCCGACCGCGAAGTCGACTCCGTCTGCCCCTATTGCGGCGTCGGCTGCCAACTGACCTACAAGATCAAGGACAACAAGATCGTCGCCGTCGATGGCCGCGACGGTCCGTCGAACCAGAACCGCCTGTGCGTCAAGGGCCGCTTCGGCTTCGACTACGCCCATCACGGCGACCGGCTGACCGTGCCGCTGATCCGCAAGGAAGGCGTGTCCAAGCACGACGTCGACATCGACCCGATGAACCCCTTCACCCATTTCCGCGAAGCGACCTGGGAAGAGGCGCTGTCGGTCGCGGCGGGGGGCCTGCGCAAGATCCGTGACGAGCGCGGCGGCAACGCGCTGGCCGGCTTCGGGTCGGCCAAGGGCTCGAACGAAGAGGCGTACCTGTTCCAGAAGCTGGTGCGCACCGGTTTCGGCACCAACAACGTCGACCACTGCACGCGGCTCTGCCACGCCTCCTCGGTGGCGGCGCTGATCGAGGGCGTCGGGTCGGGGGCGGTGTCGGCTCCCTTCATGGCGGCGGAGGATGCCGAGGTCATCGTCATCATCGGCGCCAACCCGACGGAGAACCACCCCGTCGCCGCGACCTTCTTCAAGAACGCGGCGGAGCGCGGTGCGAAGCTGATCGTCATGGATCCGCGCGGACTCGCCATGGCGCGTCACGCCACGCACATGCTGCAGTTCACGCCGGGCCGCGACGTGTCGATGCTGAACGCCATCCTCCACACCATCATCGCGGAGGAGTTGTACGACCGCCAGTATGTCCAGGCCAACACCGAGGATTTCGAGGCGCTGGCCGAGACGGTGAAGGACTACCCGCCGGAGGAGATGGAGAAGGTCTGCGGCATCCCCGCCGCCAAGCTGCGCGAGGTGGCGCGGCTGTTCGCCCGGTCGAAGGCGTCGATCATCTTCTGGGGCATGGGCGTGTCGCAGCACATCCACGGCACCGACAACAGCCGCTGCCTGATCGCGCTGTCGCTGGTCACCGGCCAGATCGGCCGCCCCGGCACCGGCCTGCACCCGCTGCGCGGCCAGAACAACGTCCAGGGCGCGTCCGACGCCGGCCTGATCCCGATGTTCTACCCCGACTATAAGTCGGTCGAGGATCCGGAGGTCCAGTCCTTCTACGAGAATTACTGGGGCGCCAAGCTGGACGGCAAGCGCGGCCTGACGGTGGTCGAGATCATGGACGCCATCCATGACGGCCGGATCAAGGGTCTCTACATCGAGGGCGAGAACCCGGCGATGTCCGATCCCGACGTGACCCACGCCCGCGAGGCGCTGGCCATGCTCGACCATCTGGTGGTGCAGGACATCTTCCTGACCGAGACGGCCAAATACGCCGACGTCGTGCTGCCGGCCTCCGCCTGGCCGGAGAAGGACGGCACCGTCATCAACACCAACCGGCAGGTCCAGATGGGCCGCGCGGCGGTGCCGCTGCCGGGCGAGGCGCGCCAGGATCTGTGGATCATCCAGGACATGGCGCGCGGGCTGGGCCTGAACTGGAACTACACCCATGTGTCGGAGGTGTTCGCGGAGATGGTCGGCGCCATGCCGTCCCTCGCCAACATCACCTGGGAGCGGGTGGAGCGCGAAGGCTCCGTCACCTATCCGGTGGACGGGCCGGACCAGCCCGGCCACGACATCGTCTTCGGCAACGGCTTCCCCACCAGGTCCGGCCGCGGGCGCTTCGTGCCGGCGCGTCCGATCAACCCGGCGGAGACGCCCGACCTCGACTACCCGCTGGTGCTCACCACCGGCCGCCAGCTGGAGCACTGGCACACGGGGTCGATGACCCGGCGGTCGAACGTGCTGGACGCGGTGGAGCCGGAGGCGGTCGCCTATGTCTCTCCGCACGACCTGACCCGCGCGGGCCTGCGCACCGGCGACTTCATGCTGGTGTCGAGCCGCCGCGGCACCATCCGGCTGAAGGCCCGCATCGACGACCGCATGCCGGTCGGTCTGGTCTTCATCCCCTTCGCCTACGCGGAAGCGGCGGCGAATGTGCTGACCAACCCGCAGCTCGATCCCTTCGGCAAGATCCCGGAGTTCAAATACTGCGCGATCAAGATCGAGAAGGCGCAGATGGCCGAGGCTGCGGAGTAAGGTCGGGAAGACCGGCAAAGGCGGTGGCGACCCGCGCCACCGCCTGCGGGTCGATACCCGCGGTGCGCTCCCCGCCGCAGAGCGCGCCGCGGAATCCGAGGTAATCGGGCGACAGGGCCGAGAGGGCCGGGATGTCTGCAACACGCAGCGACCCGGCCAGCCCGGTCAGCAGATTGTGCGCCCGCGTGCAGCACACGAAGTTGGACAGCTGGGCATCGTCCCAGTGGCGGCGCAGCCCGTGGCGCTTGCCGGCGGTGTCCAGCATCGCCCCGCGAAAGCCGGCGGCGGCGAGCCGGTCGATGGGCAGGCAGCCGGGATCCGGCGGCCAGAGGTCGGCGAACAGCACGGCGACCATTTGCACCCCCTCCGCCGCCAGCGGGGCCAGGGCATCGATGCAGCGGTCGGGCGCTCCATCCGGCGCGAAGCCGATCTTGACGAAATCCACGCCGGTCGCGGCGATCCGGCGGGCCGCCGGTTCCACCGCTTCGGGCCGCATCGGGTGGTCGCCGATGGTGGCGCTCAGCCACGGGCGCCCGGGCAGGGCCGCCAGTGCGCGCATCGTCGCGGCGATGTCATCCGCCGCCCATGCCCCCAGCGCCCCGGCAGAGGGGTCCTTCAGGTCCAGGATGCCGGGCGCCGCCGGCAGGAGCAGGGGGATTTCCGCCGGATTGGCGACGCTGGCCAGCCATCCGGTCATGACGCCTCTCCCCTTCGGTGGGCCGCGATGCGGTCGATCAGCCAGCCCCAGGCCTCCAGTTCATGCGGGCCGGCGGTCTTGCCGATGGCGATGGACAGGTACTCGATCTCCCGGTCGATCTTGTCGGCGGGCAGCATGTGCAGCCGGCTGACCAGAATGGCCGCTTCGATCACCGCCGCCTGCGCCCGGTTGTGGCCGCGGAAGCGGGCATGGCCGGCGGCATGGACGGTGCGGCAGTGGAAGCGTGGGCGGATCGGATCGTCCTCCACCTCGGCCACCACGATTTCCTCATGCGACAGGCAGCCGGCAAGCCGGGGGGCGTCGATCCGCTCCGCCGGGACGGTCGGCCAGTCGCGCCGCCGCCGGCTGATGCAGCCGGCGAAGACCCGGACGTCCTCGGTGTGGTTGACGACGGCGCAGCGGCGGGCGAACAGGTTGTCCAGCGTCCGCGACGGCCGGAACGGGGCCAGGATGAAGCGTTCCTCGTCGCCGGCCGGCTCCACCGTCACGCCCATCGGCGCCACATGGGGCTGCCCGTCGGCGCCGGTGGTGGTGATGATGGTCTCGCGGATCATCGGCATGGGTCAGCCGCCTCGCTTGGTCGGGCCGATGGCGTGGAAGCCGGTGGGGTCGTCCTTCGGCTCGTCGGTCGCCACGCCCCAACGCAATTCGTTGTCCTGGACATAGCGCTTGCCGAGCTGCCACGCGATCTGCGCCCGCGCCAGTTCCACCCCCAGATAAAAGGCATGGCCGGTGTCGGTTCCCAGATCGAGCTTCGGAAACAGGTCGAAGGGATCGGTGGCGCGGTGGTGGCCGTCGCGGTTGTAGAGATGGATGCCTTCGGTGCTGACCTCCACCCGGTAATTGGGGTCGCGGATCTGCGCCGCGGTCGCGGCGATCTGTTCGGCGTCGCGGACGAAGGGCCGTCGGTCGCGCAGGCACAGCAGGCCGCTGCCGAAGCCGCGCGGCATGCTGTGGGCCGCGCGGGCGGCGAAGAACTGGCGCCGCGCCGCGTCGAACTCGCGGATGGCGCGGCGGCAATGCGGGCTGACCTGCACCGCCAGCACGTTGCCGATGCGCAGTTCGGACACCACCCCCATCAGCACGGCGGTGATGCCCGAGGTGTCGGCGTCGGTCAGTTCGGTCACATTGCCGATGCCCATCAGGATCTCGGCGTCGGGCCAGCGCTCCCGCACGGTGCGGTAGCGCAGCAGGGAGTCGGTGAAGCCGTGGTGGATCGGTTCGAGGATGGGATCGACCAGAAAGCGCCGGTTGCGGCGGACCATGGCATCGACGGCGCGGTCCAGGCTGTCGAGATCCGGCGGCGTGGTCGGGATCAGCACGGGCACCGCATCGCCCTCGTCGGCGAGGTGGAGCGTCCCCTCCGTCAGGCTGAGCAGATAGTCCGCCCCGGCCCGGTTGGCGCGGCGCAACTCGTCGGCGTTCAGGGAATCGACGCTGACGGTGAAGCCGGCGTCGTGCAGCGCGCCGATGGCCTCCTCCAGATGGGGAAAGCGGGTGTCGGGCAGGCAGCCGAGGTCGATGACGTCGGCGCCGTCGGCGCGAAGCTCCGCGGCCTTGGCGAGGATGGCGGCGGTGTCGCGTGACGGTGCGTCCACGATCTCGGCGAAGATGCGGGTGTCGTGCCGGCTGAGGTCGAGGGGGCGGGCCTGCCGCTGGAAATACTGGGGCAAATCCTCCAATTCATCGGGGCCGCGTTCCACCGCCGTGCCAAAATGGGCGGCGAGGGCGGCGAGATCGCCGCGGAACCGGCCCGGCAGCAGGATCAGGTCGGCGCCCCGCGCGGAGTCCAGCCGCCGCAGCACGATTTCCGTGGTGGCGAGCGCCGCGACCTTGACGCCGAGATTGACGATGGTCGCCTCGAAGGGCAGGGGGGCGAGCGAGTCCAGCACCTGACGCAGCCGGTCCTCCGCCAGGGAGCCGGTCAGGAAGAGGATGTGCCGGGCCATGCCGCCTCCCGTTCCCGCTCCAGCCACAGCCGGGTGCCGGCCGGCGGACCGCCGCGCAGTTCCGCGACGAAAAGCGGCAGGTCGTCCCGGCCGACGCAGCGGACCTCCGCCGACAGCCGTTCCATGTGTCCGGGCAGGACCGGGTCGATCACGCCGGCCCGCGCCAGCGCCCGCGCATCCGCCGTCCCCGGCGGCAGCGGCGCCGACTTCACCAGCACCAGCCGCTCCGCCTCCAGCCGTTCGGCGAGCCATGCCGCCAGCGTGTCGGAGGTGACGTCCCAGTTCTCCTCCACATCGGCGTCGCCCGACAGGGCCGCCGGCAGCCACACCGTCGTCCCGCTTGCCTCCGTGATGCCGGCGGCCGTTCGCGCCGGCTGCAGCGCCTGTTCGAGGTCGAGCAGCGCCAGCCCATATTGTTCCATGCCCAGGATCGCCATCCGGTGCGCCGCGGATGCGCCATAGCCCAGCACCGGCTGCGCATCGCGGACGGCATCGGCGAAGGGACCGCCGCCGGGAACGATGACGATGCGCCGCGCCCGCTCCGCCGCCAGCGCGGCGAGCCACGGGCGCAGGGCAGGGCCGTTCCACAGGCTGCCGCCCAGCTTCACGACCCAGATCGCGGCCCCGGTCATTGCGAATGGTCCCGCGCGCCGGTCAGCACCACGCCGACGCCGGCCGCCTGCGGGACGATCTCCAGCTTTTCCACCTGTACCCGTGCGAAAACCGCCTGCGGCGGCGACAGGCAAAGGGCAAGCAGCTTTTCGGCCAGAACCTCAAGCAGTTGGATGTGGGGGCTGCGCGTGAAGGCCTCGACACCCTGGATCAGGTACTCGTAGGAGACGACAGCGTCGAGATCGTCGACGAAGGGCCGGTTCGGCACCTCGACCGTCACCGTCAGGCTGACGCGCACGCGCTGGGTGCGGGTCTTCTCGTGGTCCCAGACGCCGATGTGGAAATCCCCGACATAATCGCGCAGCACGAGGTCGTAACGGCGCGTGACGGCGCGGGCGGGCGGTGGCCGCAGGACGTTCATGATGGTGCTGTAACCGCTCTGCGAATCGTCCGGCATCGTCTGGGGCCTCCCCGCCGCCTGTACTTCTTAGAGCCGTCATATTCACCGCTTGGCCGGCGCATGTTCGGCCAGCCGGTGCTCGACCAGCCAGGCGACGCCGCGCGACCAGGAGGCGGCATTGTCGCCGCGGATGTCGCCGCGCACCGTCGTCACCTCGCGGCCGGTGCCGACATCCTCGACCGCCACGGCGATCCACAGGATCAGGCTGCTGACCTTGCGGACCACGCCGAACACGACCAGATCGGCGCCGGCGGCACGGGCGATGTCGGTCTCGCAGCCGTTGCAGGTCAGGATCCGCGTCCCCGGCGGCACCAGCCCCGCCGTGGTGGCGTCGTCGATCACGTCATAGCCCTTGGCGTCCAGCGCCCGGCGCAGCTCCGCGCTGACCCGTTTCAGACGCTCCGCATGCTCGGCCGACTGGGGTTCGCCGCTGCTGTCCTCAAGCTCCAGATCGAGCACCAGCGTCCGCGCCGATGCGGCTCCCGCGCCCGTGAAGCCCAGCGCCAGACCGAGGGCGAACCCTGCGATCATAGCGGCTCCGATCCTCCTCCCCGCATGATCCATCGGGCTTCCCCTTTTGCGCAACGGTTCCGATTGCACCGGATCGTTGGTGTTGCCATCATTCTCGGTATGCATCGAATTTCTTCCATCTCCGCTGCTGCCCTGGCCGTGGCGCTGATCGCAGGCTCGCCCGCCCTTGCGGCGGCCCAGCCGGCTTCTCTGGATTCGAAGAATCCCGACTGGCCCTGTCCGCAGGTTCTGGTCCCGGCCCTGTCGGCGGCTTCGGTCTGGGATGGTCCGTCGATCGACGGGCTGGGGGACGAGTGGCAGAGGGATGCCGCCATCGCCACCCTGGTCCGGCGCGCGGCCGACGACAGCATCGACCCCGCCAGCCTCGAAGGGGAAGCGAACGCGCTGGCCGGCCCGGTGCAGACGGGCGCGGAGCAGGAGCATGACCGCAAGCTGGCGCTGGTCTTCGCCGGGGCGTTCCAGACCCTGGATCGTCAGCGCTCCGCCGCCATCGCGTCCATCGAGCGCTATGCCCAGCACCAGCGCGCCCTGCGCGAGCGGATCGCCGCCGCCTTGCGCGACCTCGATGCCGCGTCGGGCGACGCTGCCCGTACGCAGGAGATCAAGGCCGCCATCGCCTGGGACCGCCGCATCCTCGACGACCGCCGCCGGTCGCAGACCGCGGTATGCGAGCAGCCCGCCCGCATCGAACAGCGGCTCGGCCAGATCGCGCGCATGCTGTCGGCGCTTCTGTCCTGAGGACTGCACTCAGTTCGCCGCCTTGGCTTCGGGCGGTTTCCCCGGCGCCGGTTCGGGTTCGACCGTGACGAGTTCGCGGCCCGCCGCCGTCCAGCCCTCGGTGCCGGCCGGGTACCATTTGACCGCCTGATAGCCCAGCGCCAGCGCCCGTTTGGCGGCGTTCCAGCTCATCCAGCAATCCGGCTGGCAGAACACCACCAGCGGACGCTTGCGGTCGCCCGCGGTCAGCGCCTCCAGGCTGGTGCGGAAATAGGCCTCCTGCTCGGCGGATGGCGCGCCGTAGCCGACATTCGGCAGCCAGTGGGCTCCCGGAAGGCTGCGATGCGGCGGCGGCACCCAACGGCTGCCCGCCGCCAACCCCTCCGGCATTGGCGGCGTGGGCAGAACGTCCACCAGCACTGCGCCGGCCTTCGCCAGCCGCTCGACCTCCTCCGGCCCCACCGTCTCGGCGCCGCGCAGGGCCGGCGGGGTGGGGGCGCGGTAGTCGGTCATGCGGTAGCCGTCCGGCTCGGACACTGCCGCCTTGTCCACAGCTGAGTCTGCCGCCGCAGCCCGGATCGACCCGTCTGCATTGGCGAGCGGGACATGGTACTCGGCAAGGATGCGGTCGATGTCGTCCTGGCGGCGGACGATGAAGTCGTTCAGCCAGTGGCGCCAGTCCGGCTCGTCCGGCCGGATGCCCATGGAGATCATGTACTGGAACGGCGCAACGCCCGGTTCGTCCTTCAGCGGCACGACCGCCAGCGGCACGGACTGCCGGGCGGCGAAGAAGCCGGCGATGGGGCCCCAGACGATGGCGGCGTCGGTGCGGGCAGCCGCGACGTCCTCCACCGCCTGCTGGGCCGGGTGGTGGGTGCGCGTGTCGGTGTCGAGCTGGTAGGGCTCCAGGTTGGTCAGCCCGTGGCGGAGCATCACCGCGGAGGGCGGCGTGCGGGCGACGACGCCGATGCGGGCGCCCTGCAGCGACGGATCGGCCAGCGTCCTGGCCGTGATCCCGGAATCCTTGCGGTAGATCAGCGCGTAGGTGGAGCGGTAATAGGGGTTGGTGTTCTGCATCAGCTCTTCGCCGACCGCCGTCCCCATCACCAGGTCGCATTGCCGGGTGCGCAGCGTGTTGCGGACGAAACCGATGGTCTGCGGCCACCAGGTGAAGGTCAGCGGCACCTTCAGCTCGTCGGCGATCAGTTTGGCGATGCGGTTCTCGAAACCCTCCTGCCGGTCGTTGGAGAAGGGAAGCAGGCTGGCGTCGGCGCAGACGCGCAGCACCTCCGTCGGGATGCCTTCCGCCGCAAAGGCCGGTCGGCCGGCGGGTGCCGCCGCACAGAGCGCGGCGGCCAGCATCAGGGAAAGGACGGGTCCGCGGTTCATGACGGACTCACGATGCCGATTTGTACCGCTCGGGCCGGCCGCGGCCGATCTTCTCGTCGGACCGCGCCTTCAGATAGCGGTAGATGTCGGCGAGGTTGGTCATCACGTTGGGATCGGTGCCGAAGGTGGGCATCACCCGGTCGCCGGTGGCGCCGCCCTTGTTGGTGCGGCCGTTGGTCACCACCTCGGCGAACTGCCAGTAATCAATTCGCTTCAGCGAGTCGGTCAGGGCCGGGGCGAAGGTCGATCCAAGCCCGTCCGGTCCGTGGCAGACATGGCAGGCCGAGGCGTAGCGCCGGTAGCCGTTGTAGGTTCCCTGGTCCACCTTGCCGTCCCGCACGGCATAGAGCGGCACCCCTTCGTCGTCCACCAGTTCCTCGGGCTCGGCGACCTTCGCTTCCTGCGGCGGGCTTCCGCCCGATGACGGTGCCTGGGCCGGTGCCTGAGCGGACTGGCTTTGGGCCGGCTGGCTTTGGGTCGGCTGGTTCTGTGTCGAGTCGTTCTGCGCCGGCTTCTGTGCGGCATCCTGCTGGCCGAACGCGCTGCCGAGGGTCACCGTGGCGGTGAACCCAACCGCGGCGCACAGCCCGATCAGGTATCTGGGCATCACACTGTCTCTCCCCACTGCCTTTGTTCGTGTCTTTCCATCAGCATGGAAGGGCTTGGCGCCGGTTCCTTTCCGGTCCGGCGCCAAGCCTTGGCCGTCACTGGTTCACTGGTTGTCCGGGAGGGCGAAGACGGTCAGCGTGCCGCCGAGCTGGGTGTATTCGCCCAGCGACTTGTGCGCGCCGACGGCGCCCAGGCCCTCCTGTTCGCCGGTCAGCCCGGCGGCCAGCCCGATGCCGGCCCAGCCGCCCACACCCGACAGCACGGCGATGTACTGCTTGCCCTTGTGCGTGTAGGTGTTGACGTTGCCGATGATGCCGGACGACGTCTTGAAGTTGTAGAGATCCTTGCCGTCACGCAGGTCGAAGGCCTTCAGGAAGCCTTCCAGCGTGCCGTAGAAGCCGACGCCGCCCTTGGTCGTCAGGGCGCCGCTCCATACCGCGAAGCGTTCCGGCTTCGACCAGACGATCTTGCCGACCGCCGGGTCCCAGGCGATGAAGTTGCCCATGCCGCCGTGCGAATTCGGGGCCGGATACATGCTGAGCGTCGCGCCGACATAGGGCTGGCCGGCCGAATACTCCACCTTGAACGGCTCGTAATCCATGCAGATGTGGTTGGTCGGCACATAGAGCAGGCCGCTGTCCGGCGAATAGGAGGCCGGCTGCTGGTCCTTCGATCCGAGCGCCGCCGGGCAGATGCCGGTGGCGTTGGTGTCCTCGCCCTGGACGAAGGTGCTGTAGGCGTCGACGACCTTGGGCCGGCCGGTCGTCATGTCGATCTCGGATGCCCAGTTGACGGTCGGATCGAACTTCTTCGCGACGAGAAGCTCGCCGGTGTTGCGGTCGAGCGTATAGCCGAAGCCGTTGCGGTCCATGTTGATCAGGACCTTGCGCGGCTGGCCGCCGATGTTGATGTCGGCCAGGATGTTCTCGTTCACGCCGTCATAGTCCCACTCGTCGAACGGCGTCTTCTGGAACACCCATTTCGCCTGTCCGGTGTCGGCATCGCGGGCGAAGATGGTCATCGACCACTTGTTGTCGCTCTTGGCCCGGTCCTTGTCGACGGCGCGCTGCGTCGGATTCCAGGTGCCGGGGTTGCCGGTGCCGTAATAGATCAGGTTCAGCTCGGGGTCGTAGGTGTACCAGCCCCAGGTGGTGCCGCCGCCGATCTTCCACTGGTCCGCCGGCCAGGTCTTGATGCCGAGATCAGGCTCGCCGATCGGCTTGCCCATCATCAGCGTCTTCTGCGGGTCGATCATCACGTCCTTGTCGGGACCGGTCGAATAGGCCCGCCACACCATCTTGCCGGTGTTGGTGTCGTAGGCCGTCAGGTGCCCGCGGACGCCGAACTCGCCGCCGCTGATGCCGACATAGACCTTGTCCTTAACGACCATGGGGGCCGCGGTCAGCGTCTCGCCCTTGCTGGCGTCGCCGTTCTTGGCCGACCACAGGACCTTGCCGGTCTGCGCGTCCAGCGCCACCAGCGTGTTGTCGGCCTGACCCAGGAAGACCTTGTCGCCGGCCACCGCGACGCCGCGGGTGACGGTGTCGCAGCACATCACGGGAATGACGGACGAATCCTGCTTGGGTTCGTACTTCCACTTGATGCGGCCGTTGTCGTTCAGGTCCAGCGCATAGACGATGTTGGGGAAGGGCGTGGAGATGTACATCGTGTCGCCGATCACCACGGGACCACCCTCGTGCCCGCGCAGCACACCGGTGGAGAACTGCCAGACCGGCCTGAGATTCTTCACGTTGTCGCGGTTGATCTGGTCGAGCGTGCTGTAGCGCTGGCCGGCATAGTTGCCGAGCTGCATCGCCCAGTTGGCAGGATCCTTCTGATTCTTCAGGGTGTCTTCGTTGGCGTAAGCGACCGTGGCGGTGGCCGCCTGGATCGCGGCGGTGACGAGCAGACAGCGCACAAAGGGGTTCATCTGATTCCTCCCGTTTTTATGGGGCTTGGTCCATGGTCCCAGGGACTGCACGGCGACAGGCGATGGTGTCGGTGAAGCGGTCTTGGTGAGAGGGCGGCCTCCCTCCATCGGTAGCGCGTGATTTCGATCAGGCGGCGTCGGGGGTGCAGCGGCACCCGAAATCCCGATTCCCAATGAGTCCGGCATTGCAGGTGTGCCGGTATCGAGTGCTGGAGCACGGCCCTTGGCGGGGTTCTAAACTGCCCCGCATTATGTTGGTGATGCTGACAGTCAGTCTGGTCAAATAAAGATAGGCTGGGAAGATTATTTTCCACTGCCGTTCGAAAGTTTTGGAGCAAAGCTAAATAGTGGGCGGATCAAACCAAAGGCGGTAACTCGAAGGTCAGATATGATCGGCTCGGCGCGTCCGCGATCAGGCCTGTTCCGCCGGTCCGCCCCGTCTTGCCCAGAAACCGCGGCCCGGATCATAGGCCAGCACCGCGGCGCCGAGGAACAGCGCGAGGCAACCGGCCACCGACAGCAGGGCCGTGATGTCGACTCGGAGATACAGGCTGAAGCGGATCAACTCCACCGCCTGGGTGAAGGGATTGTAGGCGGCGATCAGGTACAGGGTCGGGCTGCCTTCCCGGATGCGCCAGAGCGGGTAGAGGGCGGAGGAGGCGAAGAACATCGGGAAGATGACGAAGTTCATCACTCCGGCGAAATTCTCCAACTGCTTGACGAAGGACGACAGGAGCAGGCCCAGCGCCCCCAGCATCAGGCCGCTCAGCACCAGGGCCGGCAGGACGGCGAGATAGCCGAGCGGCGGCGGCTCCACCCCCCACAGCCATGCGATGCCGAGGAAGACATAGACCTGCACGATCGACACCGTCACCCCGGCCAGCAGCTTGGCGACCAGCAGGTACCAGCGCGGCAGCGGGCTGACCAGCAGCGTCCGCATGCTGCCCATCTCGCGGTCGTAAACCATCGACAGGGAGTTCTGCATGCCGTTGAACAGCTGGATCATCGCGACCAGGCCGGGCACGACATATTCGTCGTAGAGGATGTAGGTCTCGTAGGGCGGAATGATCGACACGCCCAGTACCGCGCGGAAGCCGACGGCGAAGATCGCCAGCCAAACCAGCGGCCGGACCAGTGCGGCGAAGAAGCGCTCGCGCTGGTGCAGGAAGCGCAGGCCCTCGCGCAGAATGATGCTGCGCAGGCAGTACCAGTAGGTGGCGGCGCTCATGGCCGGCGCTCCCCCGCCGTCAGGGCGGCGAAGGCGGCGGGCAGGGCTGCCGTGCCGGTTTCGGCGCAGACCGCGCGGACGCTGCCGGAGGCGCGCAGACGGCCCTGGTGCAGCACGACGACGGAATCCTCCTCCTCCGCCTCGTCCAGCATATGGGTGGCCCACAGAACGGCGAGACCCTGATCGCGGCAGAGCGCGCGGACATGGGCGAGGATGTGGCGGCGCGAGTCCACGTCGAGCCCGACGGTCGGCTCGTCGAGAAGCAGAAGGCTCGGGCGGTGCAGCAGGGCGCGGGCGATCTCCACCCGGCGGCGCTGCCCGCCGGACAGGGCGCGCACCTTGTCGTCGGCGCGGTCGGACAGGCCGATGCGGGCCAGTTCCTCCCGCGCGCGGGCTTCGCAGTCCGATGGCCGCATGCCGTGCAGGCCGCCATGGTAGCGCAGGTTCTGCCGGACGGAGAGGTCGAGGTCGAGCGTCGGCTGCTGGAACACCACGCCGATGCGCTCCAGCGCGCGGGTCGGCTGGCGCCGCAGGTCGAAGCCGAAGATGCGGATGTCGCCGCTGCGGCTGGAATAGAGCCGGGTGATCAGCGAGAACAGCGTGGTCTTTCCCGCGCCGTTCAGCCCCAACAGCATGGTGAAGCCGGCCGGCGGCACGGTGAAGGACACATGGTCCAGCGCCACGCGCTTGCCGAAGCTGTGGCTCAGATCCTCAACGGCCAGGGCGGCCACGGCCCCGGCGGCGGATTCGTGGATGGCGGGAGTCGACGGGGACTCCGGAAGAACCACGGCCTCGAACATCCTGTCTTCCCCCAGGCCGTACCCCCGTCTCCACCCGAATGGGCGCCGGAAGGGCGGCACACGCCGTTGTTCGGAAGGGTGATTGCAAAGATAGCTTTATTACATGATTGTCAGCATTACTGATGAATGTTCAAGGCACTTTCGTGCCGGGACGTGAGCTTGACCCCGACAATACTCCCGAAGAGTGACGTGCTGGTGGTGGCGCTGTCGGCGCGCTCCCTGGCGGCCGGCGCGCGCCGCTGCGGGCTGCGCGTCACCGCCCTCGACCTGTTCGCCGACGCGGACACCGCGGCCATGGCCGACCGCTGCCTCGCCCTGGTCTCGCGGCGGCTGCGTCTTCCCGGCCCGGCGCTGCGGCATGCCCTGGCGGCGCACGACCTGCGCGGGGTGCCGCTGGTCTATGGCGCCGGGTTCGAGGACAGGCCGGAACTGCTGGCGGCGCTGGCGCGCGACCGACCGGTCCTCGGCAACGGCGCCGGAGTGGTGGCGACGCTGAAGGATCCGTTCGCCTTCGCCGCACTGCTCGCCCGCCTCGGCATCCCTCATCCCGAGATCGCCGACTCGACGCAGGAAGACGGCCGCGGATGGCTGATGAAGCGCGCCGGAGCCTGCGGCGGCGGCCACATCCGGCCGGCTGGCCGGCGGGTTCCGGCGGGACATTACCTGCAGCGCCGCATGTCGGGGCGTCCGGTGTCCCTGCTGTTCCTGGCCGATGGCCGGCGGGTGGTGCCGGTGGGGTTCAGCCGGCAGTGGACGGCACCGGCATCAGGGCAGCCCTTTCGCTATGGCGGCGCGGTCGGCCCGCTGCCGGTGCGGCCGCAGTGCGAAGGCGTTGCCGCGTCCATGATTGCTGCCGTCTCGCGCATCGTTGCGGAGGTCGGGCTGGTCGGGCTCAACAGCGCCGATTTCCTGGCCGGACCGGGCGGCTGGTGCCTGCTGGAGATCAACCCGCGGCCGGGGGCGACGCTCGACCTGTTCGACCGTCCACCGATGCCCGGCCTGCTGGGCCTGCACATGGCCGCCTGCGCCGGGGATCTGCCGCGAGTTCTGCCGCCCTTGGCCGACTGCCGCACCGCCATGGTCGTCTACGCGCGGGCGCCCGTTCTGCTGGACGGCTCCATGCGCTGGCCGGACTGGACCGCCGACCGTCCCCATACGCCGGCCCATATCCCGGCGGGCGCGCCGATCTGCACGGTTCTGGCGGACGCCGCCAAACCGGTGGAGGCCCGCCGCCTTGCCGGCCGGCGCGCGCGGGAGCTTTTCCGGCGGCATGTCCTGGCGGAGGCGGCATGAGCGGCGCGGTTGCCCTGTTCACCGATGGTGCCGACTGGCATGCGGCAAGGCTGGAACAGGCGATGACGCGCCGCGGCGTCGAATGCCGCCGCGTCCCGCTGAGCGCCTGCGGTTTCGCCGTCGGGCGGACGGCGACGGGGCTTCTGCTGCCGGGATTCGGCGATGCGCTGCCGGCGGGGGCCTTCGTGCGGGTGGTCGGGCAGGGCAGCTTCGAGCAGGTGACGCTGCGGCTGGGGGTGCTTCACGCGCTCGACCGGCTGGGGGTTCCCGTCTACAACACCGCCCGCGCCATCGAGGCCTGCGTGGACAAGAGCACCACCAGCTTCCGGCTGGCCCAGGCCGGGGTGCCGACGCCGCCCGCCGTCGCCGTGCAGGACGGCGCGACCGCCCGCGCGGTGGCGGAGTCTTGGCCCGGCTGCGTGCTGAAGCCGTTGTTCGGCGCCCAGGGGCGCGGACTGCGCCGGCTGCCGCACCCGGACGACGTGCCGGAGCCCGAGGCGGTGGGCGGCGTCTATTACCTGCAGCCGTTCGTGCCGCCGCGCCGCGACGGCGAATGGCGCGACTGCCGGGTCTTCGTGGTGGGAGGGCGCGCGGTGGCGGCGATGATCCGTCACGGCCGCAGCTGGATCACCAACGTCCATCAGGGCGGACGCTGCGAGGCCCTGGCGCCGGACGGCGTGGTGGCCGAGCTGGCGGTGCGTGCCGCGGCGGTGGTGGGCGCCGACTATGCCGGGGTCGATCTGATTGCCGCCCCCCATGACGACGGGCGGTGGCTGGTGCTGGAGGTGAATTCGATGCCCGCATGGCAGGGGCTTCAAACTGTGAGCGAAGCCGACATCGCCGACGCGCTGGCGGCGGATTTCCTCGCCCGCGTCGAGGCTGCCGCATCGCACGGGCCGCAATGACCGCCGACATGCTGCGGCTGTTCCCCGGCCCGCCGGAGGAGATCGCGCTCGACGGCGCCTATCTCGCCCACCGCCTGCACGAGCGGGGGAGCGCCGGGGCGCCCTTCGTCTATGCCAGCTTCGTCGTCAGCCTGGACGGGCGCATCGCCCTGCGCGACCCTGCCACCGGGGAAAGCCGGCTGCCCGCCGGGCTGGTCAGCGGCAACGATTTCCGGCTGTTCCTGGAACTCCAGGCGCAGGCGGACTGCATGGTCACCCATGGCGGCTATCTGCGCGATCTGGCGGCCGGCCGACTGGACGATGTGCTGCAGGTGGGAACGCAGGAGGCGACGCGGGATCTCGCGCGATGGCGGGCCGACAACGGCCTGGCGCCCCAACCGGCCCTGGTCATCGCCAGCGCCAGCCTGGATTTTCCGATGCCGGACTCCCCGGCCCGGCATGGCCAGCGTGTCGTCATCGCCACTGGTGCCGCGGCGCCGGCCGAACGTGTGGCGCGGTGGCGCGCCGCCGGCCATGAGGTGCTGGTCGCGGGGGCGGGAGCGTCGGTGGAAGGCGGGGCCCTGGCCGATGAACTCGGCCGGCAAGGGCTGCGCAGCGTCTATCTGCTGACGGGACCGCGGATGCTCGACACCATGCTGCGGGACCGCAGGCTGTCGCGCCTGTACCTGACGAGCGTCCACCGGCTGCTCGGCGGTGAGAGCTTCCATAGCATGCTGGCCGGGCCGGAACTGGGCGATGCCGGGCGGCTGCGGCTCTGCGCGCTGCATTACGACGCCTGCGCGCCGGACGGCACCGGGCAGTTCTTCGCCCATTTCGAGCCGCAGCCGGCCTGAGTGGCCGAAGTGAAGGTTTCTTCTTGAGTGGGAAGGTTCCGTGCCGGTTACAGGCCGGCGCAGGCGTAGGCGTTGATTTCCGTTCCGACCCGGATTTCGGCGGTCTTCGGTTTGCGCCAGGTTTTCATGTCCGTTTCCTCCGCTGGAATGGGCGAACCGGCATGATTGCCATGAAGCCCATTAGGAAATGGTACCGCTGATGTCCATGCCCGGCCATTACCCGAATGGGGAGGGAATTGAGAATTTAGGCTAGTTCTTTGTGCGATGCGAAATGAACTGCGCGGCCGTACTTCTTTGGAACTGGAATAATTCAACGTCTTAAGCGCTGAAATGGTGCAATCTCGTATTGAGTCTTCCTTTGAGCCAAATATCCTCAGCGATTCCGCGCCGGTGTCCGGCCAGCCTTGGCCGCGCAATGGTAAAGGCGGAATCATTCTACGGCGGAAGGTATTCGGTCCTTTGTCCGCTGCTCCGCTCAAGCAGGGCTGAAGGTGGCATCGACTTTCACCCATGACGAAAGCCCCTTTCCCGCGAGGGAAGAGGGGCTTTCACAGAGAACGGATCCTTGTGAACGATCAGGCGGCGAATGGATGCTTCGCGACATCCTTCTGGCTCATCAGATCCTTGGCGGTGGGATAGCCGGACACCGCGCGCTCGATGGCCTCCTTGGTGGCACGGTAGTTGTAGTCCTGGATCTTGGCGTTGTCCTTCGCCTCCCAGTGGATGAAGACGCCGACGCAGATGAAGATGTTGTCGATCTCGTCCTGCGGGATGGTGCCTTCGGCCACGCAGTCGGCCACCGCCTTGGCGACGCCGTGCTGGGCCGGGCCGAACATCTGGACCGCCTGCTCGGCGCCTTTGATCGTGACCTTGTTGAACAGGATGGTCGAGGGCTTGCACTGCAGGTTGGGGGCGATGACCGCCAGCAGGCTGGTGAAACCGTCCTTGTTGTTGGTCAGCGCGTTGCAGAAGGCGGTTTCGGCGGCACTGCCGCGCGGCCCCATGATCAGGTCGATGTGGGCAACCTCGTTCCCGTCGCCGACCAGCGACTCACCCACCAGCACGCGATTGATTTTCGGGGATGACCCCTGCCACATGCCCATCGCCGTTTTCTCCCATGTTCTTGAAAATCATTGGAGGACCGCCGCAGGAGGATCGCCGCGGAAGGATAGCCGAAGAAGGACCATCGCAGTCATGCGGTCGCCGGCCAGTTCGATTCTGCCAACTCGATCCAGTCGGGTTGCCGGTAACGCGGCGTCTGGATCGGCCGAGAGTTCCGGCGTCGGTCACGGCGGACATTATGCAGTTTGTTTGTTTGCGCAACAAACTCACAAAAGAGGTCTGGAGTACCTTAGAATCGCAGCCGCCGCCTTCATGCCGCACCAATATCGACTGGGAAGGCTGACCGTTCGGTGGTTGTTACCCCATCTTTGCGGCGGCTGCGATCGGTCTTCGGGATGGCGTCACTGCTGTCCTTGCTTGTCGGTCGAGCCGGCGGTGCCGCCCGACCCGCCCTGCGTCACCGGGGCACCGCCGATGGTGCCCTGCCGCTGCTGCGGGAGCGAGGTATCGGGCAACTGTCCGGTCGGCGCAGCGCCGCCGCCCCCGGTGGTCGAGCCCGCGGCAGAACCGTTGGCAGAACCGCCTGTGGTACCGGAACTGCCCTGCGGCACCGGAGCGCCGCCGATGGCGCCCTGGCGCTGGCCGGGCAGCGAGTCCGACGGCAATTGTCCGCTGGCCGCCGCCGGGGCGTTCTGGGTGTTGGTGCCGTTGGTGGATTGGGCCGAGGCCGAAGTTGACAGCGCCGCCGCGCCGAGGATGCCGGCACCGACCACGGCTGCACAGGCCAGGGTACGGACCGGTCCGTTGGAGAGCTTCATTGTCATGATTACACCTCCCTAGGGCCGGGCCGTCGCCGACAGCCGCCGCCGCACCCGGCCTGTTCCTTCAACCGGACGCTGCGGCTGCCGGTTCCGTGGTACCGCCATGCAGCCGACGATCCTCTCCCACAAGGGGAGACCGAAAGGGGAGCAGGGCTTCGGAGATGAAACGCCGCCGTCCCTCTCCCGAATGCGGCGCCCCCCTTCCGTCACCCGTCAGGGCTTGACCACGACCCCCCAGGGCGCGCCGCCGACGGGAATGCTCTTGATCACCCGGTTGCGCTCCAGATCGATCACCGACAGGTCGTTGCTGATGCCGTTGGTGGTGTAGAGCCGCTTTTCGTCGGGCGAGAAGGCGAGGTTCCAGACGCGCTGGCCGACCAGGAAATAGCGCTTCACCTCGAAGGTTCCGGTGTCGATCTCGGCGATCCGGTTGGCGGGGCCGAGCGCCACGAAGGCGCGCTTGCCGTCGCTGGTCATCTGGATGCCGACCGCCTGGATGGCCTCGCGCCGGACGCCGGTGACTTCGAAGCCGATCTTCTTGACCATCTTGCGGGTCGCCGCGTCGATGACGCTGACCGTGCCGCCGATCTCGCTGGACACCCAGACATGCTTGCCGTCGCCGCTGAATTGGGCAACGCGCGGCCGGCTGTCGACCAGAACGTTGCCGATCACGGCGCGTTTCTCGGTGTCGATGAAATGCGCCATGTTGGTGGTTTCGGAGGTGTTGACCAGGAGCTTGCCGTCGGGGCTGATCCCCATGCCTTCCGGCTCCACCCCGACCTGGATGTTGCCGATCGCCTTGCGGCTGGGGATGTCGATGATGGTCACCATGTTGTCGTCCTCGTTGGCGACATACAGCCGGTTGCCGTCGGGGGAGAGGACGAACAGCTCCGGATCGGGGCCGGAGGGCAGGGAATGGACCACCTTGCCGCTGGCGATGTCGACCACGTCGACACGGTTGTCGTCGCCGGCGCAGACATAGAGCTGGGTTCCGTCGCCGCTGAGCGTGATGCCGCGCGGCCGGCGGCCGACCTTGATCTTGTTGATGATCTGCAGGCTGTCGCCGTCCACCACGGCGATCTCGTTGTCCTTCTCATTGGACACGAAGATGGTTTCGGCCAGTACCGGCTCGGCGATCATGGCCGGAGCGGCGAGGAGCAGCATGGTGCACAGTAAAGAGCGCATGGGTTGATTCGCCTTTTTTCAGGGGTTGAAACGGCATTTGCTTTCCGGCGCGTCGTCGCCGAGCGTATCGAGGGGTGTCACGGGGTGCAGGAAGCCCTCCTGGGGCGACACCGAGACCAGCATGCGCGGCCCGGCGATCAGGATGGGCTGGCGCATCTGGCCGTCCCATTTGCGGAAGGACAGGGCCTCGCCCTTGAAGCCGGCCAGTGTGAAGTCGGGGCTGCGCAGATAGGCGGCGAGGTCGTCGAAGCCGGTGGCGCCGGTGCGGGCCGCCGCCTCTCCCACGCTGCGCACAGCCAGCCAGGCGGCATAGTCGCGCGGCAGCATCCAGCGGTCCGCCAGCTTCTCGAACCGGCTTTGCAGCTGGGTGCCGCCCCATTGCTCGTTCACCCGCGACCAGCCGGTGGCGGTCAGCCCCTGGGTGCCGGCCACCGGGCGGGGATGCCAGGTGCGGCCGTCGAGGTAATCGCCGAAATTTCCCGCCTCGTCGGCGACGACCAGCACGTCGTAATCCGGTCCCTGGGTGGCGAGCGGGATGTCGGACTGGATGGTGGTGACGCCGGTGTCGGTGCGGCGGTTGCCGGTGTCGAAGGTCCAGCCCTTCTCGGCGACGATCCGGCCGCCGAAGCGCTTGGCCGCGCGGCGCACCGCCTCGGCATAGAGCGCGTCGCCGGGATCGCGGCCGGTCAGCAGGCTCCAGCCCGTCCACTTCTTCCAGGCGAGATATTGCGCCAGCGCATCGGCCAGCATGCGCCGGCTGGCGGCGGTGTGCAGGATGTTGGCCCGGCACTGCTCATTGCGCAGCGCATCGTCGGGGGCGCGCGCGTTGAACAGCAGCATGGAGCGCGCTTCCGGCCGGTCGGCGACGGTGAGCAGCGCGTCGCCCGGCAGATCGGCGACGACGAAGCGCACCCCCTCGTCGGCCAGCGCCTTCAGCCCGGCGGCGATGTCGCCATCCTGGGGCAGAATCTGCTCCACCAGCCGGTAGCTCTGGTTCAGGAACATGCCGGTGGAGTTGTTGTCGGCCAGCGCCAGCCGGGCGCCCTGAAGTCCCTCGTCCGTCGCCACCGGTTCGAGGAAGCTGGCCGGTGTGCGCGGATCCTCCTGCCGGCCGAGATAGCCGATCAGAATGGCCTGCCCGCCGGCATCCTGGGCCAGCACCGCCCCCGGCGATGCCGTGAGCAGAAGCGCCGCGAGCGGCAGGGCGGCAATGAAGCGTCTTCGTCCCGCGGCTTTCGATAAGTCGTTGCGTCGTCTAGACAACGGCCAAAATCTCACCTCGTCCTCCTTCCGCAAGATCGCCGATGAAGCGATGGGCGCGGGTGGCGCCCGCGCGCTCGAACCAGCTTCCGGTGCCCTCCAGCGCGCGTCGCAGCAGGTGCAGGAACAGCCAGTCCCGCGTGCCGCCGTCGGCGAAGCCCTCCGGCGCCGCATCCTGCGGCCGTCCCAGAAGCAGGGTGCCTCGCCGCATGCCGAAGCCCGGATGCGGACCGCAGCCCTCCCCGACGGCGAGGGTGCCGGCGACCATGAAGGCGGCGGCATAGGCGCCTGCCCGGCCGTCCACCACCACGATTCCCCGCCGCATCCGCTCGCCCGCCCGGTCCCCGGCATCGCCGCCGACGCCGATCAGCCCGCCGCGCATCCCCACGGGCAATCCGGGCAGGACGCCGCCCAGGCTGTCGCCGGCATCGCCGTCGATCCGCAGCAGCCCGCCGCCCATTCCCGCGCCGGCATGGTTGCCGGCGTCGCCCGCGACCAGGATGCGGCCCGAGGTCATGCCGGCGCCGACCCGGTGCAGGACGGCGCCGCCCGGCCGGATCAGCAGCCCTTCCGCCGCATCGCCGGCCGACAGCTCGAACAGGTCGCCCAGCCGCGCCGACCCGCCGCCGCAGGGCAGCGGCATCCCTGCGACGGCATCCGCCGTCAGTCCGGCCAGCCGCTCCGGCAGCAGCGCCGACATGTCCACCGTCAAGCCGGGGCCGCCGCGATAGGTCAGGGACAGGCCGCTCATGCCATCACCTCGTGCAGGTGGAAGTGATGCGGGCCGAGCTTGCCGCCGTAATTCCCGGCGGTGATCGCCAGCACGCCGGCGGCGGTTCCGCCGGCCGTCGCGGCGGCGATCCCGGCCCGCATGCCGGTGCGGATGGCGGCCTCGTCGGCGCCGTCCAGCACCAGTTCCAGAACGGCCTCGACATCGGGCGTCAGCAGCGTCTCGGGTTCGAGCGCCCGCAGGGTCGGGCAGAAGCGCGTGTTGGTGGAGGCGACCAGCGCCTTGTATTTCGACCCGACCTTGGAGCCCGAGCGCACCACCCCGCCGGGGAAGGGCAGGATGATGCCGGGCAGCGGCCGGATCGCCGCCACCGCCGCCTCCGCCGCGGCGAGGCATTGGCGTCGGCTGGCGGCCAGGATCAGGAAATTGCCGCCGCCGATCCCCTTCGCCACGGCGACGCTGTCCTCGCAGACGAATTCGCCGTCCATCACCGGCAGGCGCCAGAAGCGGCGGTCGCCGAACTTCTTGGAGATCTGATGCCCGTCGCCGAAATAGCGCAGGCCGCCGCCGAGCGGGATGCGCTTGGCGCCGTCGAGGAGCCCGGCGTAGCAGGCCGAGCCCGGCGAGGTCATGACGCATTGCCCGACCCGGTTGACGACATGCTTGGCGAGGTCGGCGGTCGACATGCCGAAGATCATCACCGCCGCCCCCGGCCGGCTGTCCGGCGTCTCCTCCGGCGTCAGCAGCCGTTCCACCGCCGCCTCGCAGCCGCAGCCGATGACCGAGGTGGCGAATCCGGTCAGGCTGGAGGTCGCCGCATCGACCCATGCGGGCGTGTCGGCGGTGACGACCAGCCGGGTGTAGGTCATCGGAAAGGCTTCGGCGAAGGTCTCCTCGATGCGCACGCCGTTGATCCGCAACTCCGCCATCACGGCACCTCCCGCCGACGGCAGGGGTGGAGGAGGGGGCCGGCGCCGTGGCGGATCTCCTCGTCGCGGATGCGGAAATGCTTGAGCGCCAAGCCGAGGCGCTCGTCGAAATGGCGGGCGATGCGGCGCTCGATCAGGTCGTCGAAGCCGGGACGGACGACATGGGTGCAGCCCTGCGCCATCGCCACCAGCGACCCGTCGCGCACCACCAGCCGGCCGCCCTTGAAGACCAGATCCGGCCGCTCGAACATGGCGCGGCGGTCGGGCCGGTCGGTGTAGACGGTGACGTCGGCCGAGGCCCCCGGCGCCAGATGGCCGCGGTCGGCGAGGCCCAGGATGCGGGCCGGCGCCGCGCGGGTCATGACCGCGATCTCGGCAAGCGTGTATTCGCGGGCGATGGAGCCCAGCGTGGTGTGGGCCGGCGCGTCGGGATGGATTTCCGCCAGCTTCGCCAGCCGGTAATCGCGGTCCATCAGCAGCCGGATCAGCTCGGGATAGAAGGTGAAGGGCGCGCCGTTGGGGTGGTCGGTGGTCAGGAACACCCGCCAGGGATCGTCCAGCAGGAGGAACAGCTCCAGCCCGATCGCCCATTGCAGCGCGTTGACATAGGAGTTGTCGCGATAGCGGAACGGCACCACGCCGCAGCCGGCGTCGCATTCGATGTCCATCGCCAGCCATTTGCGCGGGTGGGCCAGCGGCGCGGTGCGGCGCTGCGCCATGGTGTCGGCGGACGCGGTCACCGTCTGCCCGAACATCACCTGCCCGATGTCCACCGACAGGGTCGGCGTCCGGTTCACCGCCTCGGCCAGCGCCGCCGCGCCGGAGGAGAATTTGCGGTCGCCCTCATTGCCGTAGCTGTGGAACTGGATATGCGTCATGTGCATCGGCAGCCCCGCCGCCGCCTGGATGGTGTCCAGCGTCGTCGCGACGTTGCCGGGAACGCCCAGGTTGCAGCCATGGACATGCAGCGGATGGGGCAGCCCCAGCTCGTACACCGCGCGGGCCAGCACGGTCAGGACGCTGCGCGGGGTGACGCCGTAATAGGGTCCGGGCTCGTCGAGATCGAGGCTGCGGGCGTTGAACTTGAAGGCGTTGATGCCGCCGGGGTTGACCACCTTGACGGCGAGGCTCTGGGTCGCCGTCAGCATCCAGGCGACATAGTCGTTGACCGCGGCCTGCCCGGCATTGGTGGCGATCAGGTCCAGCAGGAAATCGTCGCTGCCCAGCACCAGATAGCCGCCGGTGTCGATATAGGGGATGTCGCCCATCTCCATATGCGCGTGCCGGGCGTTGGATCCCAGCATCGCCGGCTCGAAGGCGGCGGTGAATCCCATCTCGATATAGCGGGCGCCGGTGGTGTGGGTGGAGGGGGTGGCGAGGCCGCTGCCCCCGCCGCAGCCGCAGGCGCTTCCGGCGAAGCGGTGGTGTTCGTGCTCCTCCCCCATCAGCAGGCGGGCGAGGTTGACCTTGCCGCCGGCGATGTGGCTGTGGATGTCGATGGCGCCGGCCATCACCAGCTTGCCGGTCAGGTCATAGGTGGCGTCGGGCGCGGCTCCCGGCCCCGGATCGGCGGCGATGCGGTCATCGCGCAGCCAGAGGTCGGCGACCTCGCCCTGCCGGCCGTTGGCCGGGTCGAACAGCCGCCCGCCGGCAAGCTTCGTCAGCATCCGGCTTCCTCCCTGGTCTCGGCCCCGGTTCCGGCGGATTGTTCCAGCGCCGCCAGCATCCGGCCGATCACGTCGGCGACGCTGGGCAGACCGCGGTCGATCAGCGCGCCCGCATGCAGGGCCACCACGCTGTCGGCGCGGAACACGTCGCCGGCATGGTCGATGCCCGGCGTTCCCACCGGGATGAACAGCGCCGGTTCGGGCGTGACGGCGGTTTCCGGCGGCGCCAGCATGATGACGCTGCCGCCGGTGACGAACTCCGGCGCCTCCGGCCGGAAGGCGGAAATCCACAGCGTCACGTCTGCATTGCGCAGCCGTTCCCGCCAGTCGAAGCGGTCGGGATCGTGGAAGGGCGCGCCCGCCTGGAAGCCGGTGCGCAGGGGAAAGCCGGTGCGCCATGTGCAGGCCTGGTTGGCGCCGATCAGGTTGTCGGCGCCGGACAGCGGCAGGCCGGCACAGCGGGTCGTCCCGTCCACGGTGCGGACCAGCCTGACCAGCGCCTCGACGGTCAGGTCCGGCTGCGGCCCTTCGAACAGCCCGGCCGCCCACACCACCACCGCATAGCGTGCCGCCCGCAGCCGGGCCGCCAGCTCCGCCATCCGGTCATCGTCCGTTGCTCGGCCAGCCAGGGCCGTTCTCAGTCTTGTAACCAGGGTGGCGAGGTCGGGCTGCGGGTCGCTGTCCAGGCCCTGCGTCTCGATCTGGCCGGCAAGGCATTGCACGGTTTCAGGCAGTGGCTCTCCGCCCAGGAAGACGACGCTCCTGCCGCCGCCGGGGACGAAGGCCGGTGCGGGCGCCACCCAGCGTTCCCACAGGCGCGGGAAGGCTGCGGCCGGATCACGCCCGACGACCAGGACGAGGTCGCAGCGGTTGCGCAGCTCCGCCAGCGTCGTGACCGACCAGCCGAAGCGCCGCAGGACCGCGAGGTTGCGGAACAGGGCGTCGGACCGCTCATGGTCGACCGTCGCCCCGATCCGTGCGGCGAGCGTCAATGCGGCGAGCACGCCCTCGACATCGGCGGCCAGACCGGCGATCAGCGGCGCGCGGGCGCTGCCGAGCAGCCGCGCCGCCTCGGCGACGGCCCGGTCCGCCGGGACCGGGGTGCCGGCCAGCCGCGCGTCCGTCGCCACCGACAGGGAACGGCGGAACAGCCGGTCGGCCTGCGGGCAGCCGCTGGGCCGGGGGGCGATGCCGGAATCGTCCAGATCGATCCCGATGTCGCCGCATCCCAGGCCGCAGAACGGACAGAGGATTTCGGGGTGGAAGGTCATGGCCCCCCAATCGCCTGAGCGGAGAATAAACCGCGGAGAATAAACCGCGGAGAATGAACCCGGATGCGCAGTAGACTGCATAGGCCGCAGGAACTATTGCCGGCGGCCTATGCGGTCGATTTCAAAATGAGCCGTCGTCTTCGCCGGCAGCCGTCCAAGCATCCGCTCCGATACGGAACGCCCGATGCTTGGACATGGCCGGCCCCGGACATGCCGTTCGGTCCGTTCATGACCTGTTTCCTCCCCGGAAATCCGCACCCCATTCGGGTTACTGCGCGCAGAAACTCGTTCGCGCTACGGACAATTTTGTTGGTCAAGCTAACATTGTGTCCGGGCCCGCGCAAAGGGAATACAAATGAGCCACCAGCGCAATCGGATAGGGGAGCTGCGGGTCCATGCGCCCGCCCGCCTGCATGCCGGCTTCGTCGACCTCAACGGCGGGCTCGGGCGCCGCTTCGGCAGCCTCGGCATCGCCATCGACCGGCCGGCCGTCACCCTGCGCCTGCGTCCGGCCGACCGGCTGAGCGTCTCCGGCCCCTCCGCCGAGCGCGTCCGGCGCAGCATAGAACGGCTGGGCCGGGAGGCCGGGCTTTCCGACAAGGTCGCCGTAACGGTGGAGGAGGAGATCCCGGCGCATGTCGGGCTCGGCTCCGGCACCCAGACCGACCTTGCCGTCGCGGCGGCTCTGGTATGCCTGGAGGGGCGCGGCACCGCCGCCCGCGATCTGGCCCGCGCGCTGGAACGCGGCGCGCGGTCCGGCATCGGGCTGGCGGCCTTCGAACAGGGCGGGGTGCTGCTGGACGGCGGACGGGGCGGGCTTGATGCGGCGCCCCCGCTGATCGCGCGGGCCGAGTTTCCCGAGGACTGGCGCATCCTGCTTCTGCTCCACCGCGGCGGCCATGGGCTGCACGGCGCACCGGAAGCGGAAGCCTTCCGCCGCCTGCCGCCCTTTCCGCCGGATGCCGCGGCTCATCTCTGCCGGCTGATGCTGATGGTGGCGCTGCCGGCCCTGGCGGAGCGGGACGTCGAGGCGTTCGGCCGGGCCATCGGCGAGCTTCAGCGCACGGTCGGCGACCATTTCGCCCCGGCCCAGGGCGGACGCTTCACCAGCCCGCTGGCGGCGGAGGCGCTGTCCTGGCTGGAGGCGCAGGGGATCGCCGGGGTCGGCCAAAGCTCCTGGGGGCCGACCTGCTTCGCCATCATAGGCGATGCCGCCTCGGCGGAGCGGCTGGCGGGTGAGATGCGCGAGCGCTGGGCCGGGTCACCGCTGGAGGTCATGGTCTGCCGCGGCCGGAACGTCGGCGCGACGGTGGAGAGCATGAGCGCGGGGTCGGGCTTCATGACCGCGGTCCGGCGGGCGGCCGGCGAATAATCCGCCTGAGAAAGAACAGCCGGACAACGACAGCCGGGGAACAAAAGAAGGGAGGGAGGCATGAGCGCCCCTTACGTGCTGCACATGATCACGCCGCTGGCGAATGTCAGCCCGTTCGACGTCAACATGGCGGTGGATGCCGGCATCGACACGGTGGTCCCCTATACCGGCATCGAGACCGCGCAGATCGAAGCCCTGACCCAGGACGCCATGTTCTCCCGCGACCCGCGGAATGCCGCGCGCACCGGCCTGTTCATTGGAGGACGCGATGCGGCGATGGCGCTGGACATGCTCGACAAGGCCCGCAAGGCGATGTTCCCGCCCTTCCGGATCTCGGTCTTCGCCGATCCCTCGGGCGCCTTCACCACCGCCGCCGCCATGGTCGCGGTGGTGGAGCGCGCCCTGCGGCGGGCCGGGCAGGAGGGACTGGCCGGGCTGGACGTCCAGGTCTATGGCGCGACAGGCGTGGTCGGCGGCATCGCCGGGCTGATCGCGGCCCAGGCCGGCGGCAACGTCACCCTGGTCAGCCACCGCGGCGTGTCGGCGGTGCAGGGCAAGGCGGAGGAGTTCGGGCGCCGTTATGGCGTCACGCTGTCCTGCGCCGACACGGCGGGCGGCGGCAAGGCGGCTCTGCTGGAACGGGCGGAGGTCGTGCTCGCCTGCGGCAAGGCCGGGATCACGGTGCTGACCGCCGGGGATCTGCGTGGGGCCAAGCGCCTGCGCGTCGCGGCCGACATCAACGCCGTGCCGCCGGCCGGGGTGGAGGGCATCGGCGTGCAGGACGACGGAGTCGCCTTGCCTGATACATCGGGGCCCAATGGATCGGGCGCCGTCGGCATCGGCGCGCTCGCCATCGGCAACGTCAAGTTCAAGGTCCAGCACCATCTGCTGGACCGGATGCAGACCGGCGGCACCGCCGTCGCCTTCGATTTCCAGGACGCCATGGACGCGGCGCGGACCATCGCCGGAAAGGCTTCGTGATGCAGGATCGCCCCAGCCTGTCGGCCCTTGCCGCCCCGCTCGCCGCCGCCCTGGCCGCCGATGCGGCGCGATTGCGGATCGGCATCGACCGGCTTGCCGGCGCGACCGTCGTCGATGGCGGGATCGCCCGGCCCGGCGGGCTGGAGGCCGGCCGCCGCATCGCCGAACTGTGCATGGGCGGCCTCGGCCGGGTGAGTCTCCAGGCCGACACCCAATCCGACCGCTGGCCCTTCCAGGTGGCCGTTCACAGCAGCGCCCCGGTGCTCGCCTGTCTGGGTAGCCAATATGCCGGGTGGAGCCTGTCGCACAAGGATGAGGCCGGATCCTTCTTCGCGCTGGGCTCCGGTCCCGGACGCGCCATGGCCCGCAAGGAGACGCTGTTCGACGAGTTGGGCTATGCCGACAGCGGCGACCACGCCGTTCTGGTTCTGGAAAGCGGCACCGTACCGCCGGCTCCGCTGGTGGAGCGGATCGCCGCCGATTGCGGGGTGGCGCCGGAGCGGCTGACCCTGGTGCTGACGCCGACGGCGAGCCTCGCCGGAACCGTCCAGATCGTCGCCCGCGTGCTGGAGGTCGCCCTGCACAAGGTGCATGCGCTGGGCTTTCCGCTGCACGACGTCGTCGACGGCATCGGCGTGGCGCCGCTGCCGCCGCCGGGCAAGGGCTTCGTCGAGGCGATGGGGCGAACCAACGACGCCATCCTGTTCGGCGGCACCGTCCAGCTGTTCGTCACCGGCCCAGACGATGCAGCCGCCGATCTCGCCCAACGGCTGCCGAGCACGGAATCGCGCGACTATGGGCGGCCCTTCGCCGAGGTGTTCGCGGCGGTCAACAAGGACTTCTACGCCATCGACCCGCTGCTGTTCGCCCCGGCCCGCGCGGTGGTGACGGCACTGGACTCCGGCCGCAGCTTCCATGGCGGACGGCTTGCGCCTGACATGCTCGACCGGTCCTTCGGGGGATGAGGGGGGATGGCCCGTGGCGTAGCCGAGCTTTTCATGGCCGTCTGCCGGGCGGAGGTGATGGCGCTGAAGCCCGGCAACGTCCATGTGCATGCCGCCGGCCACGGCATGACGGTGGCCGATTTCCTGCTGTCGGCGGATGTCGCGGCGCCGGAGATCGCACGGCCCGGCGCAGGGGTGGGGGAGCGGATCCTGCGGGCCGCGCGGGCGACGCGGGCGGCGGTGAACTGCAACACCAATCTCGGCATCCTGCTGCTCACCGCCCCGCTTGCCCGCGCGGCCGAGACGCCGCCGGCCCGCCCCCTCCGCGACCGGCTGTGCACGGTGCTGGCGGAACTGAGCGTGGAGGACGCCGAGGCCGCCTATGAGGCGATCCGCCTTGCCGCGCCCGGCGGGCTGGGCCGCGCGGCGGAACATGACGTCGCCGGACCCGCGACGGTGGATCTGCGCACCGCCATGGCCGCGGCCAGGTCGCGCGACCGAATCGCCGCCCAATATGCCGACGGCTACCGCGACGTCTTCGAGGTCGGGGTAGCCTGTGCGCAAGCGCTTGCCGGCACGGATCCCGTGCCTGTCGCCGAAGCGGTCTATCTTGAATTCCTGACCGCCTTCCCCGACAGCCACGTCCTGCGCAAGCAGGGGGAGTCGGCGGCGGCGGCCGTGATGGCGGAAGCCCGGGAGCTGCGCCGGCAGCTGGCGGCGGAAAAGTCGGACGCCGTCCGGCACGACCATCTGTTTGCCTTCGATGCAAGGCTGAAATGGCAGGGCATCAACCCCGGCACCTCCGCCGACCTCACCGTGGCCAGCCTCTTCGCCCACTGGCTGGAGGAAAGGGAACAGGCAGCAGAAGGATGACAGGAATGACGTTCACCCTCGGCCTTGACGTCGGCGGCGCTCATCTGAAGGCCGCATGGCTCGCCGACGGCGAGTTGATCGACGTGGTGCAGGTGCCCTGCCCGCTCTGGCAGGGGCTCGACCGGCTGGAGGGGGCGCTGGCGGAGGTCGCGGGCCTCCATCGGCCGCTGTCCGAGGCGGCGGTCACCATGACCGGGGAGCTGGTCGATCTGTTCGCCGACCGTGCCGATGGGGTCGGGCGGATCCTCGACGTGCTCGCCGCCGGATTGCCGGGGGTGACGCTGGAGGTGTTCGCCGGCCCGGCCGGCTTCCTTTCCGCCGCCGAGGCGCGGCATCGGGTGGGGGAGGTCGCCTCGGCCAACTGGCATGCCACGGCGGCGCTGGCCGTTCTGGCGCTGCCGGAGGGCATTCTCATTGATATCGGCAGCACCACCACCGACATCGTGCCCTTCGCCGCCGGCAGCGTCCTGAATGCGGGCTACACCGACGCGGAACGGATGGAGACGGGCGAACTGCTCTACACCGGCGTCGTCCGCACGCCCATCATGGCGGTCGCCCCGCAGGCCCCGGTCAACGGTGTATGGCGCGGCGTGATGGCTGAGTATTTCGCCACCATGGCCGATGCCCACCGGCTTGCCGGCACCCTGCCGGAGGGGGCCGACCTCCACCCGACCGCCGACGGCCGCGACAAGGGGCTGGAGGCCAGCGCCCGGCGCCTCGCCCGGATGGTCGGGGCCGATTCCGGCGATCCGGCGAATGGCGGCGACGGGACATGGCGCCGGCTCGCCAACCATTTCATCGACCGCCAGATTCGCAGGATCGAGGACGGGCTGGCCCAGGTCGCCTCCCGCGGCGTCGTGCCGGACGACGCGCCCCTGGTCGGGGCCGGCGTCGGCCGCTTCCTGGTGGAGCGGGTGGCCGCGCGCTCCGGCCGGCCCTACCGCTTCCTGATGGAGGCGGCCACTGTGCCGGAATGCTGGCGGTCCATCGCCGCGGACTGCGCCCCGGCGGTCGCCGTGGCCCTGCTGAACGCGCTCGATCGGGCGCCGGACGGAACCCGGCGGGGGAGGGCGGCATGGGCTTCCGCCTGATCCTCGGCGCGATGCTGTCCGTCGCCATCGCCGCACCGGCATGGGCGGAACCGCTCGCCGTGACGGAGATCGCGCCCGGCATCTTCGTCCACCAGGGTGCCGTCGCCGAGCCGGGGCCGGACAACCGGGGCGACACCGCCAACATCGGTTTCATCGTGGGCGGCAGCGGCGTGGCGGTGATCGACACCGGCGGCACGCCGGAACTGGGCCACCGCCTGCGCGAGACCATCGCCGCCCGGACCGACAAGCCGCCGGTCGTCGTCATCAACACCCACATGCACCCCGACCATGTGTTCGGCAACGCCGCCTTCGGTGAGGTTCCGGTGGTCGGCCACGCCAATTTGCGCGACGCGCTGGCTGCCCGCATCGAGGTCTACCGGCGCCGGCTGGCCGAGGAACTGGGCGCGGAGGCGGCGGCCGGGATCGCGCCGGTGCGGGTGGACCGCCCGGTGGGGGAGGAGGTGCGGATCGACCTCGGCGACCGTGTCATCGTGCTGACCGCCCATCCGACGGCGCACACCAACAACGACCTGACCGTCTTCGACCGGCAGACCGGGACGCTGTTCGCCGGCGACCTGCTGTTTCTCGACCATCTGCCGGCGGTGGACGGCAGCGCGGTGGGCTGGCTGCGGGTGCTCGATGCGCTGGAGCGTGTTCCGGCGATGCGTGCCGTCCCCGGCCACGGCCCCTCCGTCGCCGATTGGCCGGGCGCGCTGGATCCTCAGCGACGTTACCTGACCACGCTGGTGGAGGGGGTGCGGCGGGTGCTGAAGGCCGGCGGCAGCATTCAGGACGCCGTCGCGCATGTGGCGGAGGATGAACGGGCGCGCTGGCTGTTGTTCGATGTGTACAATCCGCGCAACGTGACGGCGACCTTCGCCGAGTTGGAATGGGAATAGGAGCGCGATACGGGAGGGAGGAAGCGATGACCGGATATCCGATGCGGAGGCCGATGCGGAAGCCGCTGGCGAAGGCGTTGCCGATGGCGTTCGCGGGGGGCTTCATGATGCTGCTGTCCATGCCGGCGCTCGCCGCCGGCGATGCGGCGGAGGATGCCGAACGCTGGGATCTGCTGCACGACATGTATTTCAAGGACCGTCCGGTCGAGGAGGCCGGAGACCGCATGCGGATCGACGCCCCGGCGCGCGCCCATGACGCGGCGCTGGTGCCGGTGCGGGTGGAGGTCGATCCCTCCCTTCACCTGAAATCATTGTCTCTGCTGGTCGACAAGAACCCGGTGCCGATGGCGGCGACCTTCCGTTACGGCCCGGCCAGCGCCGGCAGCACCATCGAGACCCGCGTGCGCGTCAATGAGTACACCAACCTCCGCGCCGTGGGCGAGACGCAGGATGGGCGGCTGCTGATGACGCGGGTCTTCGTCAAGGCGGCCGGCGGCTGTTCCGCGCCCGCCCTGAAGGATCCGCAGGAGGCGTTGGCCCGGCTCGGCCGCATCAAGGTCAAGCTGCCGGAGACGGCCGGGGCCGCCGGCAGCCCGGCCGACGCGCAGCTCCTGATCAGCCATCCCAACGCCAGCGGCCTGCAGTTCGATCAGGTCAGCCGTACCTACATCCCCGCCCACTACATCCAGTCCATCGCCATCCGCGTCGGCGGACAGACGGTGCTGGAGGCGGACACCGACATCTCCATCAGCGAGGATCCGAACCTGCGCTTCAGCTTCGTCCCCGTGGCGGGCGGCAGCCTTGAGGTGACCGCCCAGGACACCAAGGGCGCCACCTTCAGCCAGACGGTGCCGCTGACAGCCGGGGGCGCCCAGGGAGGTGGATAAGGGCGGGCAGCAAGGAGGCGCGCCTCAAAAGCACTGGCGGTCGGCGGCGACCTGGGCCTGGCGGAAGCGGTCCATCAGATCCCTGGCCCAGCCGGAGCTGCGGAAGATCCCCGCCCGCTCGCCCGGCAGGTCGCCCATCACCTTCACCGTTTCGATGGCGGTGTAGTCGTCATAGGTGATGCGGTCGGCGATGGCGTCGATGCTGCAGGCGCATTTTTCCATGACGATGTGCGACTGGCCGTTGGCCGCCATGCAGGCGATCACGTAATCGGCCCGCGCCGCCGTGGGATAGTCGTTGGCCGGACCGGCAGCGGCGGGAAGCGCCGGCAGCAGGGCCGTCCCGAGGAAGATTGCCGCGAGACCAAACGCGATGCGAACTGGCATGCCCGGTATACTCCCCCTCTTGCCCGCGGATCGCAGCCTGAGGCCGCGACCGTTCATCCGCGATGATTGCCCAATATAACAATCACCGACACGGACTGAACTCGTCTACTCCAAAGGAGGGGGAGTCTCCTTAGGAGTTGGCGGGCGGGAAAGCGGGCGCGCCTTGGGAAGCGCTATCCGGGAAGCGATGCGGCCGCGGTCAAACTTGACGCGGTTCGCACTTCCAGCGGCGGACGGTGTATTTCGGGTGCTGTTCCGCCCATTCCGCAGCCCGGAACATGGCGGTGCGCGAACAAGCCATCACGTTGTGGAAGGGCTCCTGAAACGACGGGCGTTCGACGGTGCAGCGGTCGGGGCTGGACAGGAGGCAGACCACGAAGAGCAACTCGATCATGACGTCTCCTAGAGTCAGGAGTGTTGCGGGGCGAGCCCGTTTGACCTCCGCCGTTCGGGTTCATTTCATGGTTATGTTGCAGTGCACAACAGGCAGGGCGTCCGAGTCAAGGCATCAGACGTATCACGTCCTCGCTGTGACGAGATTATGTGAATGAACAAACGTGAATGACAATCGGGGGACCGCCCCCGATGCCATGATTCAGTCCTGGGCAGGATCACAGGCTTCTGGGACAGGGGGAGGGTGGGAACCGAACCGCAGGGTGCGCGGTTGGCTTTCCCGTCTCTCTGTCTTGCTTGGAGCCGAAGGTCATGGAGTTGTCGGGGAAGGTCGCGCTGGTCACCGGTGCCGGGTCGGGGATCGGCAAGGCGACCGCAGTGCTGTTCGCCAAGGCCGGCGCCAGCGTCGGGGTGCTGAGCCACACCGAGGAGGAAATCCGCAAGACCGCCGAGGAGATCAGCGCGGCCGGCGGCAAGGCGCTGGCGCTGACCGCCGATGTCGGCGACGACGCGGCGATGCGGCAGGCGGTGGAGCGGCTGGCGGCGGAGTACGGGCGGATCGACATCGTCTTCGCCAATGCCGGCATCAACGGCGTCTGGGCACCCATCGACGAACTGACGCCGGAGGAATGGGACCGCACCATCAACACCAACCTGCGCGGCACCTACCTGACGCTGCACCATGCGGTTCCGCATCTGAAGAAGGCGGGCGGCGGCTCGGTGATCGTCACGGCGTCGATCAACGGCACGCGGGTGTTCAGCAACACCGGCTCCACCGCCTATTCCTGCACCAAGGCGGCCCAGCTGGCGATGGTGAAGATGCTGGCGCTGGAACTGGCGAAGAACCGCATCCGCGTCAACGCCATCTGTCCCGGCATCATCGATACGGAAATCCCCGACAACACCCGGTCCCGCAACATCGATACCCTGCGGGTTCCGGTGGAGTATCCCGAGGGCAAGGTTCCCCTGACCGACGGGAAATCCGGCGACAGCTTCGACGTGGCGGAACTCGCCCTGTTCCTGGCCTCCGACCGGTCCAGGCACATCAGCGGCACGCCGGTCTGGATCGACGGCGCGGAATCCTTGCTGGTCGGTTGAGTTTCGGGCATTGATTGGTGGTCAAACGAATAGTTGGAAAAGGTCGAACTCCTATGAGCATGACTGAAGCCGTGCGTAACAACGAACAGCTCAACCGGTACGAGCTGACCGTCGACGGCGCCACTGCGGTGGCGGAATATGAACTGCGGGACGGCAAGGTCGTCTTCACCCACACCAACGTGCCGGAAAGCATGGCCGGCAAGGGCGTGGGCTCGGCGCTGGCCAAGGGCGCCCTGTCGGATGTCCGCGCCCAGGGCAAGAAGGCGCTGCCGCTCTGCTCCTTCATCGACGGCTACATCAAGCGCCATCCCGACTACGCCGACCTCGTGGAGTAGGGTGGAAAAGCGGGCGGGGGGCGGTCAGCCCGCCCGCCGTTCCTCTTGGCCGTCGAGGAAGATCAGGTCGCCGTCCAGCAGGAACAGGCAGATGCAGTCCTCCTCGCTGGCCCCGCGGGCATGATGGTCGGTGTCGGCGGAATACTGGGCGACGTCGCCCAGCCCATAGCGGCCGTATTCGTCGCTGAAGGCGCCGCGCAGCACCAGGAGCAGTTCGTCGGCCGTGTGCCGGTGCGCCGGAACCGGCGCGTCATGCGCCATCCGCAGCAGGCAGATGTTCGTGCCGGCAAGCGTACGCTGCCACGCCGACAGCCAGACGCCGGGCGACAGTTCCGTCCAGGAGCCGCAATCCACCGGGCTGTCGATCGCCTCCGGCAACCAGCCGCGCAGCGGTTCCGGCACCAGAGTGTTGGCCGGTTCCCTGGAGACGCCGGTCAGGCGCGGAGCAGCGTCCTCCGCGGATTTGCCTTCCATGGGTTTGTCCGCCGAGCCCGGCGGAGCGGCCAGCAGCCCGTCCATCCGGTCGAGCAGCCCATCCAGACCGTCCGTGGACTGGCCGGGCAGTTCCTCGAACCAGCTTCCGCACAGCGCCTCGAAGGCGGCGACGCGCCGGCGGCAGTCGGGACAATAGGCGAGGTGCGTCGCGACCAGAAGCGACTTGCCCTCCCGCTCCTGTCCGCTGGCATAGCCGATCAGAAGCTGGTCGTCCGGATGATGGTGGGGGAACGTCACGCCCAATCCTTCATGCCTGAGCCCTTCATGCCGTATCCTTCATGCTGCGCTTCAGATGGCCGAGCGCCAAGCGCAGCCGTGTCTTCACCGTCCCAAGAGGAACGTCGGTCTCCTCGGCGATCCTTTCATGGGTTTGTTCAAGGAAATACGAACGCCGCAGCACCTCGGACTGGTCGGGCACCAGGGTTTCGATCGCGCCATGCAGCTGCCGGCTGTTCTGCACCAGCTGTGCGGCCTCCTCCGGCGTCGCCTGCGACAGGGGAGTCATCGCCGGATCGTCCATATCGGGAGCCGGGCGCGCCTCCTTGCGAAGTCGGTCGATGCGCCTGTTGCGGGCGATGGTGAAGATCCAGGTGCCGACCGACGCCTGGGCCGGATCGTAGCTGCCGGCCTTCAGCCACACGGCCAGCATGACCTCCTGGACCAGTTCCTCCGCCGCGCCGCGGTCGGCACCGAGCTTCTGGCAATATTGCAGGATGCGGGGGGCGAACTGGCGGAACAGGGCGGCAAAGGCCGCGCGGTCGCGCTGCTGCGCGACCAGCCGGACCATTTCCCCGAAGCGGTCGTCGGCCGGGCTCTGCGGCACCGCGTCCTGCGGCGACGGCCTCTGCGAAAACGGCATGCAACCACCAGCCAGCATTCCACCGGCCGGCAGCTTACCCCGAACTCATCAACGGATTCCACCGCCTATGATCCCCGGAAGCGTGAACGTTCGGCGAACGGACGAATGACTTTATTGCGGCAACGGCGGCTTCCCGTGTGCGAGCGGATCCAGCGGGCCGACCGTCGGCGTGGTTTGGGGCAGAGGACGGAAGGCGGCCTGCGCCTCTGCGGGCAGGGGCGGGCGGACGCGGGTGCGCCACAGGCCGTAGAGCGTGGCGCATAGTGCGCCGGCGGCGATGAAGGCGAACAGCCCCTCCGGCCCGCCAAAGGCCATCATCGCCGACGCCAGCGGCGGCCCGATGATGGCGCCGATGGAATTGGCGAGGATCAGGCCGCCGCTGGCCGACACCAGATCCTCCCGCCGCACATAGTCGTTGGTGTGGGCGAGGCAGATCGGATAGAGCGTGAAGGACAGGCCGCCGAACAGCGGCGCCACCAGCATCAGGGTCATCGGCTGGTCCATTCCGGCGACGGCCATCATTCCCAGGCTGGTCAGCGACAGCGCGGCCGACAGGCCGATGATGACCGTCCGCCGGTCGAAGCGGTCCGACAGCCGGCCGAGCGGCCATTGCAGGGCCATGCCGCCCAGAATCAGCGCCGACATGAACAGTGCCGTACCCGACACCCCGAAACCGGAAGCCGCGCCGAACACCGGGGCCAGACCATAGATCGAGCCGGTGATCGCCCCGCTGATGAAGACACCCGCCACCCCCAGCGGGGAACTCTCGTAGAGCCGTCGCACGCCGAAGGAGGAAACCTTGGGCAATTGCGGCGGCGTGGTGCGCGTCAGAGCCACCGGCACCAGGGCGAGCGACAGCAGGATCGACACGATCATGAAAATCCGCACCCCGGTCTCGTCGTCCAGACTCAGCAACTGCTGTCCGAGGCCCGACGCGCCGTACAGCGTCACCATGTAGGCCGACAGCATCTGTCCGCGGCTTTCGTTCGTCGCACTGCCGTTCAGCCAGCTTTCGATGCACATGTAGAGGCCGGCCATGCAGAAGCCCTGCAACAGCCGCAGCGCGGCCCAGAACGGCACGTCGACGAACAGCGCAAGGGACAGAGCCGCCACCGAGACGACGGAGGCGAAGGCGGAAAAGGAGCGGATGTGGCCGACGCGGGCGATGACACGGTGCGCGTAGAGCGACCCCATCGTCAGTCCCGCATAGAAGGCCGCCGTTATCAGCCCGACCGCGGTCGGGCCGGAATCCGTCGCCGACAACCGCAGGCCGATCACGGTGGACAGGACGCCGTTGCCCAGCATCAGAAAAGCCACGCCGAGCAGGAGCGAGGCGACCGAACGCGCAATCGATGGCATGCCGTACCTCCCGTCCGTCGTCAGCGTCTGGTAGCCGGCAAACCGGTCAGGGGGCGAAGATGCATGACGGGACTCCATTCAGCTGTTCCGGGAAGGGCGGCGCATTGTCGGCCGCGCCCAAGCCCAATGTCTAACAGCCAAGTCCTGGATTTGGTACGGGGGCGGCCCTGGCCGGCTTACCGTTGGCAAACCTGACCGTTGACAGAGCATACCGTCCGGTAACATACCTTCCATGAGGTAGATTTCCACATGAAATGGACTCCGGGAGACGCGATCATGTCCGACACTGCCCCGCCGGTCCTCCTCACCCGCGAAGGGGCCGTGTCCTGGATCCGGCTGAATCGCCCCGCCGTGCTGAACGCGCTGGACGAGCAGACCGCCGCCGCCTTGAAGGACGCCTGCCGCGCGGTGGCGGATGAAGGCGGGCAGGGGCCGACCCGCGTGCTGGTCATCGCCGGCAACGGCCGTGGCTTCATGGCGGGCGGCGATGTCGGCCGCTTCAACGAGGATCCCGACACCGCCCCCGCGGTGGCCGGCGCCATCATCGCCCACCTGCACGAGGCGGTGCGCATCCTCGACCGGCTGGACCTGCCGGTTCTGGCCTCGGTCCATGGGCCGGTGGCCGGTGCGGGCATGAGCCTCGCCACCGCCGCCGACCTCTGCATCGCCGCCGACGACGCCAGGTTCACCATGGCCTATGCCCGCATCGGCGCCACGCCGGACGGATCGGGCAGCTTCCATCTGCCGCGCCTGGTCGGGCTGCGCCGCGCCTTGGAGCTGGCGATGCTGTCGGACGTGATCGACGCCGCGGAAGCCTTGCGCATCGGGCTGGTCAACCGGGTGGTGCCGGCCGCCGATCTGGCGGCGGAGACGGCGAAGCTGGCCGAACGGCTCGCCGCCGGGCCGACCCGGTCCTATGCCGGCATCCGCCACCTGATGAGGGAATCCTTCACCCGGACGCTGGACGAGCAGCTGGACGCCGAGCGCGACCGTTTCCTCGCCACCGCCGTCACCGACGATTTCCGCGAGGGCATCGCCGCCTTCACCGCCAAGAGACGGCCGGACTTCACCGGCCGCTGACCCTTCCCTCCGCCCGAGAAGTGGACCCAACCATGCAGAACGACATCGTCATCGTCGGCGCCGCCCGCACCGCCATCGGCGGCTTCGGCGGCACGCTGAAGGATGTGCCGCTGACCCGGCTCGCCACCGTGGCCGTCAAGGCGGCTCTGGAGCGCTCCGGCGCCGCGGCGGACGCCATCGGCCATGTGGTGATGGGCAACGTCATCCCGACCGAGACCAACGACGCCTATCTCAGCCGCGTCGCGGCCATCGACGCCGGCATTCCGATCGAGGTGCCGGCCTTCAACGTCAACCGGCTCTGCGGTTCCGGCCTGCAGGCCATCGTCTCGGCGGCGCAGTCCATCGCGCTCGGCGACTGCGAGATCGCCATCGGCGCCGGTGCGGAATCGATGAGCCGCGGCCCCTATTTCGTTCCCAGCGCCCGCTGGGGCACCCGCCTGGGCGATGGGGCGCTGGTCGATTACATGAACGGCATCCTGCACGACCCGTGGCAGAAGATTCACATGGGCGTCACCGCCGAGAACGTCGCCGCCCGCTATGGCATCGACCGCGAGGCGCAGGACTCCCTGGCGGCGGAAAGCCAGCGCCGCGCCGCCCGCGCCATCGCCGAGGGCCGCTTCAAGGACCAGATCGTCCCGGTCGAGATTCCGTCGCGCAAGGGCACCGTCGTCTTCGACACCGACGAGCATGTCCGCGGCGACGTGACACCGGAAGGCTTGGCCAAGATGAAGCCGGTCTTCAAGAAGGACGGGTCGGTCACCGCCGGCAACGCCTCCGGCCTCAACGACGGCGCCGCCGCCGTGGTGCTGGCCGACGCCCGGCGCGCCCAGGCGCTGGGGCTGAAGCCGCTGGCCCGACTGGTCGGCTATGCCCATGCCGGCGTCGAGCCCGACCACATGGGCATCGGTCCGGTCCCGGCGACCCGCAAGGTTCTGGAGCGCACCGGCCTGTCGGTCGCCGACATGGACGTGATCGAATCCAACGAGGCCTTCGCGGCCCAGGCCTGCGCCGTGATCCGCGAGCTGGATTTCGACCCGGCCAAGGTGAACCCGAACGGCTCCGGCATCTCGCTCGGCCATCCGGTGGGCGCGACCGGCGCGATCATCACGGTCAAGGCCATCCACGAGCTGCACCGCGTCGGCGGCCGTTACGCCCTGGTCACCATGTGCATCGGCGGCGGACAGGGCATCGCCGCTGTCTTCGAGCGGGTGTAAGGGGCAGGGGCAATCAACTCCCTCTTCCGTCCCGGGAGGGGGAGTGCCGTGCGATGATCAACGCTCAGGCCGCCGCCATGCGCATCCGCGCCGCATAGCCGAGGAACGCATCATGGCTTGAAGCGCCGCCGCAGCGCCCGGACCAGCCGCCGCACGGCCCCGGCGCGGGTGCCGGGTCCGCCATGGAGCAGGCGCAGCGCCGCCAGCATCAGTGCGTCGTCACCCTCGCGCGGCGGGTCGAAATGCGGGCGCTGCCGGCCGGTGCGGACGCAGACGGCCTTCACCTGCGTCATCTCCAGCAGCCCTTCCGCCCCGCGTGTGACGCCCCAGCCGCTGGCATGGCGTCCGCCGAAGGGCAGGCGGGGATCGGCGGTCGGCACGATCAGGTCGTTGACCGTCACCGTTCCGGCATCGATCCGCAGTGCCAGCGCCCGCGCTTCCCTCTCCGGTCCGAAGACCGAGGCGCCCAGGGCGTAGGGGCTGAGCGCCGCGCCGTCCAGCGCCTCCGCCATGTCGCGCACGGGAACCAGCGACAGGATCGGGGCGAACAGCTCCTCGCGCAGCAGCGCCATGTCGGGCCGCGCATCGGCCAGCACCAGCGGCGCCATCCCGGTTCCGCTTTCTTCCGGCAGCCCGGAAAGCGGGCGGGCGCCGTCCGCGACGGCATCCCGTGCCAGGGCCACGAGCCGACGCATGGTCGGTGCCGGAACCGGGGCCGGCGGGATGGATGCGGCATGGCGCTCCACCGCCTTTTCCAACCCGGCCGCCAATTCCAGCGGCACGAAGACCCGCCGCGGCGCGATGCAGGTGGCGGAGCCGTTGAGCCGCAGGCCGAAGGCCAGTGCGCGGGCGACCTCCTCCACATCGGCGCCCGGCAGCACGAAGACGGCATCGTTGCCCGACAGTTCCATGGTCGAAGGCACCAGATGGCGGGCAAGCCGTTCCGCCACCGCCCGGCCGGTGCCGGCCGATCCCGTCAGGACCAGCTTGTCGATTCCGGCCTCGACGGCGCCGCCGACCGCCTCGGCGGATTCGTCCAGCACCCGGAACAGGCCTTGGGGGAGGCCGCATTCCTCCAGCCATCCCGCCAGCAGATCCATCGGCGCGCGGCATCCCGGCGCCGGCTTGACCAGCACGGCGTTGCCTGCGGCCAGTGCCTGCACCGCCTGCACCCCCGGCAGCAGCAGCGGGTAGTTGGACGGCCCGACGATCAGGACCGTGCCGACCGGCTCCCGCCGCACCTCCGCCTCCACGCCGAACAGCCAGACCGGCCGGCCGCGCCGCCCCAGGCGCCGGGGCGCCAGCAGCCGGGCGGCCTCGCGCTCCAGGAAGCGGCAGGCCTCGGCCAGCGGCAGGAGTTCGGCGCTCACGCTCTCCGCCGCATTACGACCGGGGCGCGCCGCCAATGCCTGCACGAGGTACTCGGCATTGGCCGCGATCCTGCGGCGAAGTCCGCGAATGACCGCAAGTCGCGACGAAATATCGGTAGCGGACCATTCCTGCCGGACTTCCGGGGATGGTGCGATAACCTCATAGGGCCAAGGGGTTACGACTGGAGAGGTGGAGATATTGTTGTGATCCATTTCCGACCCAGCTTCGTAACCGTCACGATAGATGTCGGCAGCGCAGGAGCGTTTGGCAAGCGGATGGAACGACAAGTCGTGATCATCGGTGCAGGACCGGGCGGATTGGCATCCGCGATGCTCCTGGCGCTCACCGGTGCCAAGGTGACGGTGCTGGAACGGCAGGACCGCATCGGCGGCCGGTCGGCCGGCTTCTCCATGGATGGATACCGGTTCGACAGCGGACCGACCTTCTTCCTCTATCCCCGCATCCTGGAGGAGATCTTCGAGGCCTGCGGAAGCCGGCTGTCGGACGAGGTCGACCTGATGCGCCTCGACCCGCTCTACCGGCTGGTGTTCGAAGGCGGCGGCGAGTTGCGGGTCCACGCCCAGATGAAGGCGCTGATGGCGGAGATCGCCAGGCTAAGCCCGCGCGACGCCGAAGGGCTGCCGCGCTTCCTGGCCGACAACCGGGCGAAGATGGAGCGTTTCCGCCCGGTGCTGGAATCCGATTTCTCCAGCCCATGGGCGCTCGCGTCGCTGCCGATGCTGAAGGCGCTGGGCAAGCTGTCGCCGCACCGTTCGGTCGACCGCGATCTCTCCCGCTATTTCCAGGACCCGCGCATCCGCCTCGCCTTCTCGTTCCAGAGCAAGTACCTGGGCATGTCGCCCTTCCGCTGCCCCAGCCTGTTCACCATCCTGTCCTTCCTGGAGCATGAGCACGGCATCTTCCATCCGCGCGGCGGCACGGACGCGGTGATGGCGGCGATGCGCCGCGTCGCCGAAAGCCTGGGCGTGACCGTGCGGCTGAACGAGACGGTGCGCCACATCAAGTTCCAGGGCCGCCGCGCGGTCGGCGTGCGGACGGAGGCCGGCGACTATCCGGCCGACGCGCTGGTCATCAACGCCGATTTCGCGCGGGCGATGACGACGCTGGTGCCCGACGACCTGCGCCGGCGCTGGACCGACGCGCGGCTCGCCACCAAGAAATTCTCCTGCTCCACCTTCATGCTGTATCTCGGGATCGAGGGCATGGTGGACGGGCTGGACCACCACACCGTCTATCTGGCGAAGGACTACGCCCGCAACCTCGCGGAAATCGAGGAATGCCGGGAGCTGCCGCGCGAGCCGTCGATCTATGTGCAGAACGCCTGCGTCACCGACCCCGGTCTGGCGCCGCCCGGCGGCAGCACGCTCTACATCCTGGTTCCGGTCGGCCACCAGCGCGGCCACATCGACTGGCGGGCGGAGGCGCCGCGCTACCGCCGGGTCGTGCTCGACCGGCTGGCCGCTTTCGGGCTGAAGGACATCGAGCGCCGCATCCGGGTTGAACGGGTGGTGACGCCGGCCGATTGGGAAAGCCAGTTCGCGGTGCATCGCGGCGCCACCTTCAATCTGGCTCACAGCCTGGACCAGATGCTCCACCGCCGGCCGCGCAACCGGTTCGAGGATCTGGACGGCGTCTATCTGGTGGGCGGCGGCACCCATCCCGGCAGCGGCCTGCCGGTCATCTTCGAAGGCGCACGCATCACGTCTCGGCTGCTGGCCCAGGAGCTGGGCCTGCCGACGCCTTGGCGCGCAAAGACCATGGGATTGTCCGGCATGCTGAGGCAGGCCGTTGCAGGGGGGATGGCATGACGGATCGGATCGCGGTGATCGGCGGGGGACTCGGCGGGCTGGCGTCGGCGGTGGTGCTGGCGGCACGCGGGCACAAGGTGATCCTGCTGGAAAAGAACGGCTGGGTCGGCGGCAAGGCCGCCGTGCTGGAGGACGGCGGTTTCCGCTTCGACATGGGGCCGACCATCCTGACGGTGCCGCGCGTCCTGCGCCGCATCCTGGAGGAGGCCGGCTGCGACCTCGACCGCGAGCTGGAGATGGTCAGGCTGGAGCCGCAATGGCGCTGCTTCTTCGACGACGGCACGGTGCTGGACCTGTCGGAGGAGATCGGCAAGATGGCGGCCGAACTCGACCGGCTGGCGCCCGGCCGCGGGGCGGGGGAGGGCTATCGCCGCTTCCAGGCGCTGTCGGAACGGCTGCACGGCATCTCGGAACGCTTCTTCTTCTGGAAGTCGGTGGAGGATCTCGGCGACACGCTGAACTTCCGCAACAGCCTGAACGCCGGCACCCTGTCGGACGTCCTGGCCCTGCGCATGGGCAGCACGGTGGCCGGCACCATCCGCGGCCATGTGCCGGACGCGCGGGCGGCGCAGATGCTGGACCATTTCACCCAGTATGTCGGCTCCTCACCCTATGGCTCCCCGGCGGTGCTGTGCGCCATCGCCCACATGCAGACCAATGACGGCGTCTGGTATCCGATGGGCGGCACCCGCGCCGTGCCGGTGGCGCTGGAACGGGTGGCGCGGCGGCTGGGCGTCGAGATCCACACCGGCACCGGCGTCCGCCGCCTGCAGGTGGAGGGCGGACGCGCCGTGGCGGTGGAGACCGACACGGGCGAGCGCATCCCCGTCTCCGCCGTGGTGTCCAACATGGATTCCGTCCGCACCTATCAGGAACTGGTGGGGGGCGCGCCGGCCAAGCGCTTCGCCAAGCGCCGCAGCTACGAGCCGGCCTGTTCGGGCGTGGTGTTCTATCTCGGGCTCGACCGCGGCTACGATCATCTGCTGCACCATGACTTCGTCTTCTCCCGCGACCCGGCGGAGGAGTTCGACTGGATCTACCGCCGCGGCGAGCCGGCGCCCGACCCGACCTGCTACATCGCCGCCCCCGCCCGCACCGAGCCGGGCGTCGCCCCGTCGGGGGGCGAGGCGCTGTATGTGCTGGTCCACACCCCCTATCTGCGCCCGCACCATGACTGGAAGCGCATGCTGCCGGAATACCGCCGCGTGGTGTTCGACAAGCTGAAGCGCACCGCCGGCATGGCCGATCTGGAGGACCGCATCCGGGTGGAGCATGTTCTGACCCCGCAGGACATCCACGACCGTTACAATGTGCTGAACGGCGCCATCTATGGCTTGGCGAGCCACGGCCGCTTCATGGGCGCCTTCAAGCCGGGCAACCGGTCCCGCGACGTGGAGGGGCTGTATCTGGCCGGGGGGGCCGCCCATCCGGGGCCGGGCATGCCGATGGTGCTGATGTCGGGCTGGATCGCCGCCGACAGCCTGGACCGCGACCTGCGCGGCGGCGTGCGGGACGGCGCGGAAGCCGCCCGCGCCGTCGCCTGACGGAGGGCCGCAGGCGGATGACGGACGACCCGGTCGCGTTACGGTCCCGGCTGCGCTGCTGGTTCTTCGGCGGCATCATGGCCCGGCGGCTGCGGCGCGGCTTCCACGCGGTGCGGCTGGCGCGGCCGGGCTGGCCGGTGCTGCCGGCCGGCCGGCCGGTAATCGTCTATCTGAACCATCCTTCCTGGTGGGATCCCGCGCTGCTGATCATGATGGGCACCACCCGTTTCCGCGGCCGGCCGGGTTATGGGCCGATCGATGCGGAGATGCTGCGCCGCTACCGCTTCATGCGGCGCCTCGGCCTGTTCGGGCTGGAGCCCGGCCGCGCCGGGGCCGTCGCCTTCCTGCGCAATGCCGAGCGCATCCTGGCCGACCCGCGCGCCATGCTGTGGATCACGGCGGAAGGCGCCTTCACCGATCCGCGCTGCCGGCCTGTGACCCTGCGTCCGGGCATCGCCCATCTGGTCCGCCGCATGCCGTCCGCCCTGGTGGTGCCGCTGGCGGTGGAATACCCGTTCTGGGACGAGCGCACGCCGGAGGCGCTGATGCGGTTCGGCGAGCCGATGGATGCCGCAGTCCTCGCCGGCCTGCCGGTGCCCGAGATCGGGGCGGAGCTGGAGGCGCGGCTGGAGGCGGTGATGGATCAGCTGGCGCTCGACGCTCAGAGCCGCGAACCGGCGCGTTTCCTGACGCTGATCGATGGAACGGTCGGGGTCGGCGGGGTTTACGACCTGTGGCGCCGGGCGCGGGCCTGGGCCGGCGGACGGGCATTTTCCCCGGCCCATGGCGGCGGGCCGGGGCGGGTGGGGCGGCAGGAGGTGAAGCGGCCATGAGTGTCATCGTCCTGATCGCAGCGCTGTCGCTGATCCTTGCCCTGCTGCCGCTGGGGCAGGGAATCGTGAACCTGCTGCTCTATCGCCGTCCCACCGCCGAGCCGCCGCCCGGCAGCGCCGTCAGCATCCTGATCCCCGCCCGCAACGAAGAGTCCGGCATCGCCGCAGCCGTCGACGCGGCCCTGCTCAGCCGCGGCGTCGAGGTGGAGGTCGTGGTGCTGGACGACCACTCCACCGACGGCACCGCCGATATCGTCCGCGCCATCGCCGTGCGCGACCCGCGCGTCCGGCTGGAAGGCGCGCCGCCGCTGCCGCCGGGCTGGTCGGGCAAGCAGCATGCCTGTCAGGCGCTCGCCAAGCTGGCGCGGCATCCGGTGCTGCTGTTCCAGGATGCCGACGTCCGGCTGTCACCCGATGCCGCCCGCCTGACCTGCGGCGCCCTGCTGTCGGGCGGGCATGGTCTGGTCAGCGGTTTTCCCCGGCAGGAGACCGGGACGCTGGCGGAAGCGCTGGTGATCCCGCTGATCCATGTGCTGCTGCTGGGCTATCTGCCGATGCTGGGGATGCGGCGGTCGGGCGATCCGCGTTTCGGCGCCGCCTGCGGCCAGCTGATCGCGGTGCGGCGGGAGGCCTATTGGCAGGCCGGCGGCCATGCAGCCATATCGGCGTCGCTGCATGACGGGGTGACTCTGCCGCGCGCCTTCCGGCGGGCGGGGCAGGGGACCGACCTGTTCGACGCCACCGGCCTAGCCCGCTGCCGCATGTATCGCGGCTGGCGGGAGGTGTGGTCCGGCTTCACCAAGAATGCGACGGAGGGGATGGCGACGCCGGCCGCCCTGCCGGTCTGGACGTTCCTGCTGTTCGGCGGCCATGTCCTGCCCTGGATCCTGCTGGGCTGGGCGGCGCTGGCCCCGCTTCCCGGCGCGGCGGTGGTCATGGCGGGGCTGGCGGCGGCGGCCGGCCTGCTGTTCCGGCTGCTGCTGGTGGTCCGCTTCCGCCAGAGCGTCGCCGGCGCGATTCTGCACCCCGTCGGCATCCTGATCATGCTGGCGATCCAATGGGCGGCGCTGCTGCGCGCCCGCCATGGCCGGCCGTCGGAATGGCGGGGGCGGGCCTATCCGGTCGGGCCGGGGGCGTCATGACCCCCTGGCTGCGCCGCAACGCCCACCGCATCTTCCACCCGCTGGCCGGAGCCGACGCGGCGACGCTGGCCACGGTCCTGGCGAAGGGCGGCGGAGTGGGGCCGCTGCATCTGCACCGGGTGGTGACGGCGGTCGGCGCCGCCGCCATCCGCGCGCCGATGGACCTGCTGGAGCGGCGACGGGTGGCCCGGCTGACCGGAGAAGGCAAGGAGCAGGGCAGGGAGCGGGGCAGTGGGCAAGGCAAGGCCCCGCCGCCGCTGTTCATCCTCGGCCACTGGCGCAGCGGCACCACCCATCTGCTGAACCTGCTGGCGCAGGACGAGCGCTTCGCCGCCCCCGATCCGCTGGCGGTCGGCCTGCCCTGGGGATTCCTGGGCCTGACGTCCTTCTGGCGCTCGCGGCTGGAGGCGTGGCTGCCGCCCGACCGGATCATCGACCCGATGCCGATCGACCCGACCGCCCCGCAGGAGGACGAGCTGGCGCTGGCGCTGATGCAGCCGCTGTCCTACTACCACGGCATCTTCTTCCCAAAGCATTTGTACCGCGACTTCCGTCAGGGCGTGCTGTTCGAAGGCTGCCGTCCGCAGGCTGTCGCCCTGTGGCGCCGCAGGATGGACCATTACCTGACCAAGCTGCAGCTCTATTCCGGCAGCCGGCGCCTGCTGATCAAGAATCCGGCCCACACCGCAAGGGTAGGGGAGTTGCTGGCCCTGCGGCCGGATGCGGTCTTCCTCCACATCCACCGCGACCCCTATGAGGTCTTCAGTTCCACCCGCCGCATGCTGCTGACCCTGCTGCGGGAATTCTCGCTGCAATCCTATGATCCCCAGGTGGTGGACGGGCTGGTGCTGGACCTCTATCCGGCGATGATGGCGCGGTTCGACCGCGACCGGGGGCTATTGCCGCCCGGCCGGCTGGTGGAAATCCGCTATGACCGCTTCATCGCCGATCCGCTGGAGACGTTGCGCCGGGTCTATGACGGGCTGAATCTCGGACCCTTCGAGCCGGTGCAGCCGCGGATGGAACGCTATCTGGCCGGCGTGCGCGACTACCGGCGCGCGCGCCACGATCTGGAGGAGCAGGCCCGCCGCGCGGTGCGCCGGCAATGGGCCTTCGCCTTCGACCGCTGGGATTATTGACGCCTCAGGATTCGCCGCGTTCCTCGCGCTTGGCCTGCTGCCACAGCGCTTCCATTTCGTCCAGCGTGGCGTCCTGCGGCTTGCGGCCCTGTTCGGACAGCAGCGCCTCGATCCGGTGGAAACGGCGTTCGAACTTGGCATTGGTGCCGCGCAGCGCCGTTTCCGGCTCCACCTTCAGCCGGCGGGCGAGGTTGACCAGCGCGAACAGCAGGTCGCCCAGCTCGTCGGCCACCCGCTCCTGGGCCGATCCGGCATCCATCTCCGTCCGCAATTCCCGCACTTCCTCCTCGATCTTGTCGAGGATGTCGCGGGCGTCGGTCCAGTCGAAGCCGACCCGCGCCGCGCGGTTCTGCAGCTTCAGCGCGCGGGTCAGGGCGGGCAGGCCGGCGATCACGCCTTCCAGCGCCGACGGCGCCCGGCCTTCCTCGGCGGCCTTGGCCGCGCGTTCGGCCGCCTTGTGGTCCTCCCAGCGCGAGGTCTGCTGGTCGGAGGATTTCACCTCTTCCGGTCCGAAGACATGGGGATGGCGGCGGATCATCTTGTCGGTGATGACGCCGGCCACCTCGTCGAAGTCGAACAGGCCTTCCTCGCGCGCCATCTGGCTGTAATAGACGACCTGGAACAGCAGATCGCCCAATTCCTCGCGCAGGGCGACCTTGTCGTCCTTCTCGATGGCGTCGGCGACCTCATAGGCTTCTTCGATCGTATGCGGAGCGATGCTGCGGTAGGTCTGCTCCAGATCCCACGGGCATCCGCCGTCGGGATTCCGCAGCCGCGCCATCACGTCGAGCAGCCGGTCGATGTTGCGGGTCATGACTTGCGGTCTCCGGATACGGGCAGGAAGGTCCGCCGACGATAGCGGACAGGGACGGCCGGGGGAAGTTGCGCGGATCGGACACTGCCATTCCCACTTTGCGGGCGCACCAAGAATGCATAACGTTTCTTATGTAAAATAACGCGTGCTCCGTACGCCTCAGACCAGCCATGCGGCAGCCGGGGCTTTCGCGGCGCTGAGGCGGCTTGCCGGATTTAGATAGCAAACCTATTAATTAGGTATGCTACAAGATAAGCCCCTGCGCCTCCCTCCCAATTTCGGCCTGCACCTGTTCCGCGCCTCCCATCTGTGGCGGCGGGCGGCGAACAAGGTGTTGGCTGAGAGCGGATTCTCCAGCTCGGCGATCACGCCCCTGATGCTGCTGGCCGAACTCGGCGACGGGTTGCGCCAGCGGGAACTGGCGGAGGAGATGGCCGTTGAGGGACCGTCGCTCGTCCGGCTGCTCGACGGGTTGGAGGCCGCGGGGCTGGTGGAACGGCGGGAGGATGCCGGCGACCGGCGGGCGAAAACCCTGCACATGACCGACGCCGGACGTCAGTTGTTGGCGCAGGTGAACGAGGCATTGAACGACGTCCGCCAGCGATTGATGGCGAATGTGACGGAGGCCGACGTGGAGGCCTGCTTCCGCGTGCTCGCCACCATCGAAGCCAACGCCAAGCGCGAACACACCTGACCGGAGCCCAAGACCGTGAAATTCCTGCCTTCCCTGCGGACCGTGGCCCGGATCGCCGTGACCCTGCTGATCACCGTGGCGGCGGTCGGCGGTGGCCTCTGGTTGTGGGACTATTACATGAACGAGCCCTGGACCCGTGACGGCCGCGTCCGTGCCGACATCGTGCAGGTGTCGTCAGACGTCGCCGGACTGGTGACTGATGTTCGGGTGTCCGACAACCAGTTGATCCACAAGGGAGACGTGCTGTTCGTCGTCGATCCCGGCCGTTACCGGCTGGCGGTGGAGCAGGCTCAGGCCAATCTCGACAGCGCGAAGGCGGAGCAGTCCTACCGCAGCGCCGAGGCCCATCGCTACGAGCAATTGGGCAACAACGTCGTCTCCACCGCCCAGCGGCAGGAGGTGATGTCGGCGCTGGCGAAGGCCGCCGCTGCCGCGAAGCAGGCCGAAGCCGCGCTCGACCTCGCCCGTTTCAACCTGGAGCGGACGGAGGTCAGGGCGACGGTCGACGGCTACGTCACCAATCTTCAGCTGAAGACCGGCAATTACGTTGCCGCCGGGCAGGCGGTGGTCGCGCTGATCGACCGGCATTCCTTCTACGTCATGGGCTATTTCGAGGAAACGAAGCTGCCGCGCATCCATGCCGGGGCGCCCGTCTCCGTGCGGATCATGGGGACGGACGCTGAACTGCGCGGGCGGGTCGACAGCATCACCCATGCCATCGTCGACCGCGACCGGGCGGAAGGAACCGGGCTGGTCGCAAACGTCAACCCGACCTTCAACTGGGTGCGGCTGGCACAGCGGATTCCGGTGCGCATCGCGCTGGAGGAGGTGCCGGACTCGCTGCAGCTGGTGGCCGGACGCACCGCGACGGTGTCGGTCATCGGCGCTCCGGACCGCGCGCCCGAGGTCGCCGGGCTGGCGGCCGGGCGGTGAGCGCATCGTGACGGCGAAATCCCCTGCCCTCGCCCTGCCCCGGGCGCCGACCTTCGACGAGCTGGTCTTCTCGCTGAAGTCCTTCGCGGCCTCCATGCTGGCGCTCTACATCGCCTTCGGCATGGGGTTGCCGCGCCCCTTCTGGGCGATGCTGACCGCCTATGTGGTGTCGAGCCCGCTGTCGGGAACCGTTCGGTCCAAGGCCGTGTACCGCGTCGCCGGCACGGTGATCGGCAGCATCGCCTCCATAATACTGACGGTGGAGCTGATCAACGCGCCGGAGTTGCTGTCGCTGGCGGTCGGGCTGTGGGTCGGCGGCTGCCTGTTCGTCTCGCTGCTGGACCGCACGCCGCGCAGCTACGTCTTCATGCTGGCCGGCTATACCGCCGGGCTGATCGTCTTTCCCGGCGTCGCCAATCCCGAAGCGATCTTCGACACCGGCCTTGCCCGGGTGGAGGAGATCATCCTGGGCATCGTTTGCGCCACCGTCATCCACAGCGTGGTGCTGCCGCGCGGGTTGGGTCCGGTGCTGCTCGGCAAGCTCGATGCGGCGCTGCGCGATGCGGAGCGCTGGACGCTCGACGCGCTGGACGGGGCGGAGATGGACGCCCGGCTGCGCGACCGCCACAAGATGGCCACGGACCTGACCGAATTGCGGGTGATGACCACCCACCTGCCCTACGACACTTCGGACCTGCGCTGGATGACCCGGCCGATGCGGGCCTTGCAGGACCGGATGGCGTATCTGCTGCCGGTGCTGACCGCGGTTCAGGACCGGCTGATCGCGCTGCGCCGGCCGGACGGCTCGCTGCCGCCGGATGTGGCCCCCGTGTTGACCGCCGTGCGCGACTGGATCGCCGCCGGGGCCGCGGCCGATCCGGCGGAGGCCGAGCGCCTGATCGGCTGGCTCGACCGGCTGGAGGCGGAGGAGTCCGCGGATTCGGCCGGCGATTGGGAGGCTGCCATCCGCTTCAGCTTGATCCGGCGCCTGCGGGCGCTGGTGGAAATCCACCGCGATTGTCGGAACCTGCGGGCGCACATCGCCTCCGGCGACCATGCCCTGCCCGACCATCTGGACCCGCTGGCGCGCAAGCGGTCTCGCGGCGTCTTCCATCTCGACCACGGCATGGCGCTGTGGTCGGCGGCGGCGGCGCTGCTGGGGATCACCGTCATCTGTGCCTTCTGGATCCTGACCGGCTGGTCGTCCGGCTCGGTGGCGGCGATGATGGTGGCGGTCTTCACCTGCTTCTTCGCGTCCTTCGACGATCCGGTGCCGGGCATCCGGCTGTTCCTGGTCTATACGCTGGCCTCGATGCCGCTGTCGGCCTTCTATCTGCTGGTGGTGCTGCCGTCCTTCGACAGCTTCCCGATCCTGGTGCTCTGTCTGGCGCCGACGCTGGTGGGCTTGGGCGTATTCGTCGCCCGGCCGGCGACGATGGGCAAGGCGATGGCGCTGATCTTCGGCCTCGGCGGCTCGCTCAGCCTGCTCGACACCGGGACCGGCGACTTCGCCTCCTTCCTGAACAGCAGCGCCGGGCAGATCGTCGGCATCGTCACCGCCATGCTGGTCACCCGTTTGTGCCGGTCGGTCGGCGCCGCCTGGAGCGCCCGGCGCCTGCTCCATGTCGGCTGGCGCGAAATCGCCGATCTGGCCGGACGCAGGGCCGCTCCGTCGGCGGACGGTTTCGAAAGCCGCATGCTTGACCGCGTGGGACTGCTCTCGGCGCGGCTGGCGCAGGCCGGCGGATCGGTGGATGTGGACGCCATCGATGCGGTGCGCGACCTGCGGGTCGGACTGAACGTGGTGGAGCTTCAACGGGTCAGGCCGGTGCTGGGCGCCAGGGCCGGGCCGGAGCTGGACCGGCTTCTGCGCGGCGTGGCCGCCCATTTCCGCGCCCTGTCGGCCAGGCGCCCAGAGCCGGCTCCGGCCGAACTTCTGGGCAGCATGGACGCGGTGCTGTCGGCGGTCGCCGCGGCTCCACGCTGCCCCGAACGCGACCGGGCGGTGGTGGCGCTGGCGTCGCTGCGGCGCAGCCTGTTCCCCGACGCCGCGATCTGCGCCCCCCAGCCGGCGGACGAGTTGGATTTTCCTGAAAGGGCACGCGCATGATCGGCGAGATCGATGTCTACGGCCTGTTCGTTCCGCCGCTCCTGGTGCTGGCCGTCGTGGCCTGGGCGGTGTCGGCGCTGCTGCGCCGGGGGTTGCGCGCGGTCGGCGCCTATGGCTGGGTCTGGCACCCGCCGTTGTTCGACTTCGCGCTCTATGTGCTGGTGCTGAGCGGCCTTGCCGGGCTGTGGTCGGCCTGGACGACCTGACGAAATCCGCCGCACCCAAAGCAGGCGGAGCATGCTAGGCTGGGCGCATGACCGCCCCCCTGTCGCAGCCCTTTTCCATCCCCGGCATGCTGCCCGATGCCGACGCCGAGAGCGCCTGGATCGAGGTGATCCGGAAGATGGACGAGACTTACGCCAATCTGGTGTCGCAGCAGGTGGAGCTTGAGCGCAAGAATGCCGAGCTGGAGGAGGCGCAGGCCTTCATCGCCAGCGTCCTCGGCTCCATGACCGACGTGCTGATCGCCTGCGACCGCGACGGCCGGATCGAGCAGACCAACCCGGCCGCCGAGCGGGCGCTCGGCTGCACCGGGCGGGAGCTGACCGGCCGGCTGCTGCGCGATTTCCTCGACCCCGGCTCCCACGCCGCCTTCGCGCGGCTGTGCAGCGCCGCACTTCAGCGGGAGGGGGGCAGCGATGTGGAGCTGTCCCTGCACGGGCCGACCGGACCTTTCCCCGTCGCGGTCAACAGCACGGTGCGCTACGACCAGCGCGGCCATGCCATCGGGCTGGTCCTGGTCGGCCGGCCGATCGGGGAGTTGCGGCGCGCCTACCGCGACCTCGCCGCCGCCCATGAGGGGCTGAAGCAGACCCAGCAGCAGCTCGTCCATTCGGAAAAGATGGCCTCGCTCGGCCGGCTGGTCGCCGGCGTGGCGCATGAGCTGAACAACCCGATCTCCTTCGTCTACGGCAACGCCCATGCCATGCGCCGCTATGTCGACCGCCTGACCGCCTATCTCGACCGCGTGCATGAGGGGGCCGGCGCCGCAGAACTGGCGGGTCTGCGCAAGGAGTTGCGCATCGACCGCGCCCGCGCCGACGCGGCGGCGACGCTGGACGGCATGCTCGAGGGGACGGAGCGGGTGCGCGACATCGTGGCGGAGCTTCGCCGCTTCTCGTCGGAACAGAAGCATGCCTCCGAACGCTTTGATCTGACCGCACTTCTTCGCTCAGCCGTGACCTGGGTGGCGAAGGCGCAGATGCCCGACCTGACCGTCGTCTTCGACCTGCCGGAGACGCTGGAGATCGCCGGCCATCCCGGTCATCTGCATCAGGTCGCCATGAACCTCGTCCAGAACGCCATCGACGCCATGGCCGGCGCTGCGCCCAAACGGCTGGAACTGCATGGCCGGCAGGAGGCCGGGGAGGTCGTCGTCACCATCCGCGATACCGGCCACGGCATTCCCGAGACGATCCTGGGCCGTATCTTCGACCCCTTCTTCACCACCAAGCCGGTCGGCAAGGGCACCGGGCTCGGGCTGTCGATCAGCTACCAATTGGTTCGGGACCATGGCGGCGCGCTGGCCGCTGCCAACCATCCCGACGGCGGGGCGCTGTTTACCCTGACCCTGCCGGCGGCCGGGCACAGGCAAGGGGCGGTGCGATGAGCGGCCGAGCGATGAGAGAGCGTCCGCTGTCGGTGCTGTGGCTGCAATCGGGCGGCTGCGGCGGCTGCACCATGTCGCTGCTCTGCGCCGAATCCCCGGATCTGATGGCGCTGTTCGAGACGGCCGGCATCCGGCTGCTCTGGCATCCCAGCCTGTCCGAGGAAACCGGGGATGAGGCGCTGGATCTGTTCGAGCGCATCCGGTCCGGGACGGAGCCGCTCGACGTGCTGTGCGTGGAGGGATCGCTGCTGCGCGGCCCCAACGGCACCGGACGATTCCACGTCCTGGCGGGAACCGGCCGGCCCACCATCGACTGGGCGCGCGAACTGGCCGCCGTCGCCGGCACCGTGGTGGCCGTCGGCACTTGTGCGGCCTATGGCGGCATCACCGCGGGCGGCGAGAACATCGCCGATGCCTGCGGCCTGCAATATGAGGGGACGCAACGCGGCGGGGCGCTGGGCGGGGAGTTCCGCGCGCGCGGCGGCCTGCCGGTGGTGAATGTCGCCGGCTGCCCGACCCATCCCAACTGGGTGACCGAGACGCTGATGCTGCTGGCCGAGGATGCCCTGGCGGCCGACGATCTCGACCCGTACCAGCGCCCGCGTTTCTACGCCGACCATCTGGTCCACCATGGCTGTCCGCGCAACGAGTATTACGAATACAAGGCCAGTGCGGAGAAGCCTTCGGACCTCGGCTGCCTGATGGAGCATCTCGGCTGCCTGGGCACCCAGGCCCATGCCGACTGCAACACACGCCTGTGGAACGGCGAGGGATCCTGCACCCGCGGCGGCTCCGCCTGCATCAACTGCACGGCGCCGGGATTCGAGGAGCCGGGGCATCCGTTCCAGCAGACGCCGAAGTTCGCCGGCATCCCCATCGGCCTGCCGACCGACATGCCGAAGGCGTGGTTCGTGGCGCTGGCCTCCCTCGCCAAGGCGGCGACCCCGGAACGGGTACGCCGCAACGCCGCCGCCGACCGCATCGTCGTGCCGCCCACCATCCGCCCCACCCGGAAAGGCTGAACCGGTGAGTGAAGTGCCGACACGCCGCCTGATCGTGGGTCCTTTCAATCGTGTAGAGGGCGATCTTGAGGTAAAGCTTGAGGTCGAGGGCGGACGTGTTTCCGCCGCCTATGTGAACTCCCCGCTCTTCCGCGGGTTCGAGCGCATTCTGGAGGGGCGCGACCCGATGGATGCGCTGGTGGTGGCGCCGCGCATCTGCGGCATCTGCTCCGTCTCGCAAAGCCATGCGGCGGCGCTGGCGCTGGCCGGGGCGATGGGGGTGGAGGCGCCGCGCAACGGCATTCTGGCGACCAACCTGATGACGGCGACGGAGAACGCCGCCGATCACCTGACCCATTTCCACCTGTTCTTCATGCCCGACTTCGCCCGGCCCGCCTACCAGGGCCGCCCGTGGTTCGAGCGGGCGGAGGCGCGCTTCAAGGCGGCGCAGGGCAGCGCCGTGCGTGGCGCCACCGCGGCGCGGGCCGAACTTTTCCATGTGCTGGGCATCCTGGGCGGCAAGTGGCCGCACACGCTGACACTTCAGCCCGGCGGCGTGACCCGCGCGGCGGATGCGCGCGACCGGGTGCGGCTGCTCGCCACCGTCGGCGCCTTCCGCCGCTTTCTGGAGGACAGCCTGTTCGGCGCCCCGCTGGACCGTATTCTGGACCTTGCGGCGCCGGAGGATCTGGAACGCTGGCGCCTTTCCGGTCCAGGCGGTGATTTCCGCCTGTTCCTGGAGATCGCGGAGGATCTGGATCTCGCCCATTCCGGCCGCGCCCATGGCCGCTTTCTCAGTTACGGCGCCTATCCTGAGGCCGAGGGCGGGCATCTCTACCGCCGCGGCACCTTCGCCGATGGCCGGGACGCCGATTTCGACCCCGATCAGGTGACCGAGCATCACCGTTTCAGCCGCATGGCGGGGCAGGACCGCCCCCATCCGCCCTTTGCCGGCTCGACCGTGCCCGACGGGGCGGACGAGGAGGGATACAGCTGGTGCAAGGCGCCGCGGCTGGCCGGACTTCCCTATGAGACCGGGGCGATTGCGCGGCAGCTGGTGGACGGCCATCCGCTGATTCGGGCGCTGGTGGCGCTGGATGGCGGATCGGTGCGCAGCCGGGTGGTCGCCCGCCTGCTGGAACTGGCACGCACCACCCGCGCCATGGAAGGCTGGCTGCGTGCCATCGAGCCCAGCGCCCCTTGGTGCATGACGGCGGACATGCCCGACAGCGCCCAGGCCGTGGGCCTGACCGAAGCCGCCCGCGGCGCGCTCGGCCACTGGCTGCGGGTCGAGCGCGGACGCATCGCCGGCTATCAGATCATCGCGCCCACGACTTGGAACTTCTCCCCCCGCGACCTCGACGGCGTCCCCGGCCCGCTGGAGCAGGCTCTGGTCGGCGCCCCGGTGCAGGAGGGAGAACGCACGCCGCTGTCGGTTCAGCACATCGTCCGCTCCTTCGACCCCTGCATGGTCTGTACGGTGCATTGAGGAGTAACGCAGTTATATCGACGATCCGGCCAGGCATCTGTCCACCGTTCACTGCCCTGATGCGCCCGTTGGCGCTTTGATTCCAAGGGTGCATCCTCGGCCGACCGCGACATGCCTCTCGCGAGGCGGCGTGCCTGGGAGGATCCGAAGATGCTAAGGTACGTTTTTGCAGCTGCTGCCATTGCTGTGACGTTTGCCTCCAGCTCGGTTATATCGGCGGCCACACCGCAGCAGGAAAAGATGAAGACCTGCAATGCCGATGCGACGGCCAGGAGCCTGAAGGGCGACGAACGCAAGGCGTTCATGAACACCTGCCTCTCGAACAAGCCGGCCGCCGAGACTGCCAAGCCGATGACGGCCCAGCAGAGCAAGATGAAGAAGTGCAATGCCGAGGCGGCTGGGAAAACCGGCGAGGACCGGAAGGCGTTCATGAGCAGCTGTCTGAAGGGCTGACCGCCAGGGCGAAGCTGCATGTCTGGACTTTGCGGACGGGCAGCGGGCCGGGGCACCGACGCGCGCCCTCTGCCTTCTCATGGCGTTCATGGGCGCACCATCGCCGTCGCGGGGGCCGGCGAACGCTTTGGGAAGTCGGTTCAAGCGTTCGCCGGTACTATCCGTGCCGCGATCTCGTATAAACATCAATGAATTGCCGGCAATTTTTAATGTTTGTCTGAGGCTGTGGAACAGCGTCCCACGGATTGCGGCATAGCCGGATGCCATCGAATGCGGGCCGTGAGTGGGGATGAACCCGTTGCAGGCCTGTTGGGGTTGGATCACCAAGCAGGGAGCGCATCATGAGCGACAAACCCAACGAAGACCAACCCACCCAGGGCGAGCGCAATCGGCAGGCGCCGGATTCGCCGTCGACCGGGCACGACCCGAAGAAGCCCGCTTCAGAAAAGGCCAGCGACCGCGAAGGCCAGACGCGGGAGCCGGGATACGACGAAGCCTAGTCCATTGTCCATGCCTTCAGGAGCCTCGCTCGCAAGTCTGGCTCTGCGGAAAATCGGCGTCAATTCAGCCGTTTGAATGATGAAGTTGAAGTGTCGCCACAGGTCGGCGCTCACGAGACGATGAATGCCGCGTAGGACATGACGCCGACGAACATCAGAAGAGAAACCATTCTGGCCATTTCCACCTCCATCGGGCGGAGCATCCCGCCGGGGATGTCCGCCTTGATGGACAAGATCTAAATCCGCAGGTGGCCGGGATAAAGACGCGGATCCCGGTTTCACCGTTCGGCTGCTGCGAACAATCGGCCCGTACACTCTGCGGCAAGCGCGCAGCCAGACCGGCAAGTAAGTTGCCACTTTCCATGCATGCTGTAATGTTGATGTCCACAATCGCTGACATGACGAGCGATGGGTGGAGGAATATGTCTTCCGATCAAGGGCTTGGCCTTATGGCCGGTCCTGGCATGGAACTTGTACGAACAGGCCCCGGCGGCGGAGCGCTGCGGAATGGGACAAAGGCCGGGGCATGGGAATGGACGGAACTCGGGACGGTAACGGGCGCGGGGCGCCGCGAATCCTGGTGTTGGGCATCGGCAACATCCTGTGGGCCGATGAGGGTTTCGGTGTCCGCACCGTGGAGCGCTTGGCCGCCGAGTGGCGGTTTCCCGACAACGTCACGCTGATGGATGGCGGAACGCAGGGGCTATATCTGCTGCCGTATCTGGAGAATGCCGACGCCCTGATCGTGGTCGACGCCATCGACTATGGCCTGCCGCCGGGCGCCCGCCGCGTCTTCCATGGCGACGAGGTGCCGGCTTTCCTGGGCGCCAAGAAGATGAGCCTGCACCAGACCGGGTTTCAGGAGGTGCTGGCCAGCGCCATGTTCCTCGACCGCTGCCCGGAAAAGCTGATCCTCGTGGGGGTCCAGCCGGAATGTCTGGAGGATTACGGCGGCGGCCTGACCGATACCGTCGCGGCCCAGGTCGCCCCCACCATCGGCGTCATTCTGCAACTGCTGCGCGGTGAATTCGGCGTGGAGGGCGTACGCCGGGACGCCGCTGCCGAAATTGCCGCGCCGGCCATCGGCCGCGACGCCTATGAGGCCGGCCGGCCCAGCGCCGAGGATGCCTGCCGCATCGGCGATCCCCGCATTCTGGCGGCGCTGTCCGCCACGGCATCCTGACGGGAGCGCGGTCAGCATGTGCATCGGCATTCCCCTGCGCCTGTCCGCCATCGACGGCATCGTGGGCCGGGCGGAGGATGGGGCGGCCATCGACCTGTCCCTGGTCCCGGAGGCCGGACCCGGCGATTGGGTGCTCGGCTTCCTGGGCGCCGCCCGCCGGCTGCTCGAACCCGAAGAGGCGGCGCAGATCCTCGATGCGCTGGCGGCGATGGCCGCAGCGCTGGACGGGGAAGCTCTGGACAGCGCCTTCGCCGACCTGACCGGCCGCGAACCGACCCTTCCCCCCCATCTGGAGGCGGCCCGCGTGGCCGGCCTGACGGAAGCCTGATCCCCATGACCGACCTCGCCCCCCCGCCCGTCAAACCGCGCCTGCCCTTGCCGCCGCTGGTCGATCTGCTGACCGACGTCCACGGCTATCGACGGCTCGACAACCCCGACGACCGCCCCTGGCTGGATGATCCGGCGAAATGCTGGGTGGTCTTCCTGCCCGGCCATGGCAAAGGCAATGCGGAGACCGCGGACGTGGCCGTCATCCTGCCGGAACTGGTCCGCGCGCTGCGCCCGCGCCTGTCCCCGGCGGTGGCGGGCGAGGCGGCGGAGCGCGCGCTGCTGGCGCTGACCGGCATGATGAGCCTGCCGGCCCTGGTCTTCCTGCGCGGCGACCGGCTGCTGGGCAGCATCCCGCGCGTGCGCGACTGGGACGATTACCTGCAGCGGATCGGCGAGATCCTTGAAGGCGCTTCGGAAGGGGAGACGGCATGACCTCCCTGTTCGGCATGACCCATCCGCCGGTCGGCTTCGGTCCCGGCAGCCAGCCCGACACGACCGAGGAAGGGCTGGAATATCTGCCGATGCCGTCGGGCATGCGCGTCTATGAACCGCACCTGCCGGAGATCGCCGACCCAGCCCACGCCGCAGCGGCGCGCATGGTGCTGGTTCGCATCCATCAGGCGCTGGCCGGCTGGTCGGCGGGCGAGGAAATCCGTGTTCCGGTCGACGATCTCGACGCCGCGGTGCTCGCCCTGGTGGACGAGGCGCTGGGCGAAGGCGAGGTGGCGGTGAAGGTCGACCGCGCCGGCGACCGGCTGGAGATTCAGGAAGCCTCGCTGGCCGGCGTCTGGCGTGTCCGCGCTTTCGGCGATGGAACGGCCGGTGACGGCACCGCGCGCGAAAGCCTACTGATCGGGGCCTTCCCACGGGTGGCGGTGAACCGCGCCTTCACTCCGGCATCGCCGGCGGCCTCCGGTCCGCTGCCGGGCGGGCTGATGAACGGCATGCCGATCCTGACCGAACTGCTGGACCGCAGCGCCGCCTGGCGCCGCGGCGACGGCCCCCACGCGGTGAATTTCAGCCTGCTGCCGCACACGCCCGAGGATCTGGCCTTCATCGAACGGCGGCTGGGCGTCGGCGCCACCACCATCCTGTCGCGCGGCTACGGCAATTGCCGCGTCACCGCCACCGCGACGCCGAATGTCTGGTGGGTGCGCTACTACAATTCGGTCGACACGCTGATCCTCGACACGGTGGAGATCGTCGACGTGCCGGCGGTGGTCTGCGCCGCGGCGGAGGACATCGCCGACAGCACCGAACGGCTGGCGGAGATCCTCGACGCGCTGGCGACCGACCTGGAGCGGGTGCGATGAGCGCCGCCGCCACACGGTTCGAGGGCTCCTATCTGGGCGACGCGACCCGCATCGGCGCGGCCACCCGGATGGAATGCAAGATCTGCTGGCATGTCTACGACCCGGCCGAGGGCTGCGACCATTGGCAGGTGCCGCCCGGCACGCCGTTCGCCGCCCTGCCCGGCCATTGGCGCTGCCCGGTCTGCGACGGCGCCCGCGACCAGTTCATGGCGCTGGACGGCGAAGCCGCCGTGGCGGAGACGAATGCCGCCCCGCTGCCCGTTTCCCCTGCCCCTTCCTCGCCCGCCCAGCCTGTCGAGACCATCGCCAAACTGGAAGCGGCCTTCCGCGAGATTCACACCGCGCAGATGCGCGGCATGCCCATCGTCAACGATGCGCTGGCGGTGAAGGCCGTCGGCTTCCGCCGCCATGACGGGCGCTGGCTGGGTGCGCTGGTGACGCCCTGGTTTCTCAACCTCGTCCTGTTGCCGGGCGACGGGGACGACTGGTCGGCTTTGATTCCCGGCGCCAAGGAACTGATCGAGTTCCCGTCCGGCCGCTACGAGTTCGTCCATGCCAACCGCAAGGGCGTCGGTGCCTACAAGGCATGCTCGCTCTTCTCGCCGATGTTCGAGTTCGCCTCGATGCTCCAGGCGACGGAGACGGCCTCGGCGGCGCTGGTCTCCCTCTTCGATCCGTCGATTCGCGAGGACGGCGCCCAGACCGCGGAAATCCGCCGCCGCCGCGAAGCCGAACTGGCGCCGCCGGAAGCGGTTTTTGCGGAAGCGGTTGCGGAACCGGCTTCGGAACCTGCCGCGGAGCCGGTGCGGCCGTCGCGCCGGGCGCTGCTGGGGATGGGGGCGGGGGACGCCGGCGATGCATGAGATGGCGCTCTGCGAAAGCCTGCTCCAGGCGATGGAGGAGGCCGGGCGCGCCAACGGCTTCAGCCGCGTGACGAAGGTTCGGCTGGAGATCGGCCGCTTCGCCGGGGTGGAGGTGGAGGCGCTGCGCTTCGGCTTCGACGTGGTGACGCGCGGCTCGCTGGCCGAAGGGGCGGAACTGGTGGTGCTGGACGTGCCGGGCCGCGGCTGGTGCTTCGACTGCAGCGACACGGTGGATCTGGACGACCGGCTGTCGCCCTGCCCACACTGCGGCGGCAGCCGGCTGCATCCCAACGGCGGCACCGAAATGACGATCAAGGATCTCGAGGTCGAGTGAGGCCGGTTGAATGAGGAAGGATCCCGCGCGATGACCGCCCCCGCCCGCCCCGGCATCCTGGTGGTGGATGACGAGCCGCGCTCCGTCGAGGTCATCGCCCGCCTGCTGGACGAGGAGTTCGAGGTCTTCACCGCCCTGTCGGCGGAAGAGGCCCTGCGCCTGCTGGAAACCGAATGGATCCAGGTGGTCTTCTCCGACCAGCGGATGCCGGAGGTCAGCGGCGTGGAGTTCCTGACCCAGGTGCGCGAACGCTGGCCGGAGGTGGTGCGGATCGTCATCACCGGCTACATCGACCCCGAGGACATCATCGGCGCCATCAACACCGCCGGCATCCACCAGTTCATCACCAAGCCCTGGCATCCCGACCATCTGCTGCTGACCGCCCGCAACGCGGCGAAGATGTACCAGCTGCAGCGCGAGCATGACCGGCTGACCAACGAGCTGAAGCTGCTGCCGCCGGTCGCCGAGACCCGCGTGGCCTCGAAGCGCGAGCGGGTGCGGCAATTCTACCGCTTCGACGGGCTGGTCCGGGCCGAGGGCAGCCCGGTGGAGGAGGTCTGCCGGCAGGCGGAGCGGGTGGCCGGCTTCAACGTGCCGGTTCTGGTGCTGGGGGAGACGGGAACCGGCAAGGAACTGCTGGCCCGCGCCATCCATTACGGCAGCCCGCGCGCCGACCAGCCCTTCTACTGCGAGAATTGCGGCGCCATCCCGGACGAGCTGCTGGAAAGCGAGCTGTTCGGCCACAAGAAGGGCGCCTTCACCGGCGCGCACAGCAACCGTGTCGGATTGCTGGAGCAGGCGGACGGCGGCACCATCTTCCTGGACGAGATCGGCGACATCAGCCCGGCCTTCCAGGTCCGTCTGCTGCGCTTCCTGCAGGAGGGCGAGATCCGGCCGGTCGGCTCCAACGAGACGCGGCGGGTCGATGTCCGCGTCGTCGCCGCCACCCACCGCGACCTGACCGCCGAGGTGAAGGCCGGCCGCTTCCGCGAGGATCTCTATTACCGGCTCAGCACCATGACGCTGACCATGCCGCCCCTGCGCGACCGGCCGGACGACATCCCGGTGCTGGCCCGCCACATCCTGGACCGGCTGTCGGCGGCCCATGGCAAGCCTGTCGCAGGCTTCGCCCCCGACACGCTGGCTTGCCTCGAGGCCTATGGCTGGCCCGGCAACGTGCGCGAACTGCAGAACGAGATCATGCGCATGCTGGTGCTGTGCGAGGGCGACACGCTGGGAGCGGATCTGCTGTCCGATCAGGTCCTGCACGGCGCCGCGTTGAACGCCCGCCCCGCCTCGCCGGAGGACGGACCGCTGCCGCCGCTCGACCTGATCGGCCAGGGCGGCCCGCTGAAATCGCGGATCGAGCGGGTGGAGGCCGGCATCCTGATGGAAACGCTGGTCCGCTGCCGCTGGAACAAGAGCAAGGCCGCCGACGAACTGGGCCTGTCCCGCATGGGCCTGCGCGCCAAGCTGGAGCGCTACGGCATCGAGCGCGGGGCGGCGCAGAGGCACTGACAGGCATTCCAATCGTCTCTCCCGGGGCGGGAGAGGCCACCCAAACCAAAAGAACCCCGAGGAGCCGTTCGACATGTCGAAAACCATCCGCCTTGCCGCTCTTTCCGCAGCCGTCGCGCTTGCCGCCACCCCGGCGCTGGCCCATCCCGGCCATCTCGCCGGGGCCGGCTTCCTCGACGGCATCGGGCATCCGCTGGGCGGGTTCGACCACCTGATCGCCATGGTCACGGTCGGCGTCTATGGCGCCACCATCGGCGGGCGCGCCGTGCTGGCGGTGCCGGGGGCCTTCATGGCGGCGATGCTGGCCGGAGGGCTGTTCGCGCTGACCGGCGGCGAACTGCCGCTGGTCGAGCCGGCCATCTACGCCTCCACCGTCGTGCTGGCTCTGCTGTGCGTCATGCCGATGTCGCGCAACGGCATCGTCGGTGCCCTGTTCGCCGCCTTCTTCGGCCTGTTCCACGGCTTCGCCCATGGGGCGGAGATGCCGGCCGACGCCGCGGCGCTGGGCTATGCCGCCGGCTTTCTGACCAGCACCGCCGGACTGCATGCGGCCGGCGCCGCGCTGGGTCTGGCCCTTCACCGGCTGATCGGCCGGCGGGAGGAGAGCGGCCAGTCGGCCTGACGACCACCGGCAACTCCCCTGCCACCCCGGCCGTCGTTTCGGCCGGGGACTTGCCAGAGAGGAGCGGCCGTCCGGGCGTGAAACCGTTGCTTTGTCAAATGTTCGTATTACGGCACGGTTGTTGCCTATGCCCGACGGAGAAGCGCACCGGCCCCTCGCACGCCGGTGCCGCCCGACGGGAGAAAACAAACCGATGGCAACGCTGGAAACCTTCTACGAGGTGATGCGGCGGCAGGGGATCACACGCCGTTCGTTCCTGAAATACTGCTCGCTGACCGCCGCGGCCCTCGGGCTGGGGCCGGAACTGGTGCCGCAGATCGTCCATGCCATGGAAACGAAGCCGCGCACCCCGGTGCTGTGGCTGCATGGGCTGGAATGCACCTGCTGCTCGGAATCCTTCATCCGCTCCGCGCATCCGCTGGTGAAGGACGTGGTGCTGTCGATGATCTCGCTGGACTACGACGACACGCTGATGGCGTCGGCCGGCCATCAGGCCGAGGCGATCCTCGACGAGGTGATGGAGAAGTACAAGGGCAACTACATCCTGGCGGTGGAGGGCAATCCGCCGCTGAACCAGGACGGCATGTCCTGCATCGTCGGCGGCAAGCCCTTCACCGACCAGCTGCGCAAGGTCGCCAAGGACGCCAAGGCGATCATCTCCTGGGGCTCCTGCGCGTCCTTCGGCTGCGTCCAGGCGGCGCGCCCGAATCCGACCCGCGCCACGCCGGTGCATGAGGTCATCACCGACAAGCCGATCATCAAGGTTCCCGGCTGCCCGCCGATCGCCGAGGTGATGACCGGCGTCATCACCTACATGCTGACCTTCGAGCGCATCCCGGAACTGGACCGCCAGGGCCGGCCGAAGATGTTCTACAGCCAGCGCATCCACGACAAATGCTATCGCCGGCCGCATTTCGACGCCGGCCAGTTCGTGGAATCCTTCGACGACGAGGGCGCGCGCAAGGGCTATTGCCTCTACAAGGTCGGCTGCAAGGGCCCGACCACATACAACGCCTGCTCCACGGTGCGCTGGAACGAGGGCACCAGCTTCCCCATCCAGTCCGGCCACGGCTGCATCGGCTGCTCGGAGGACGGGTTCTGGGACAAGGGCTCCTGGTATGCCCGCCAGTCCGACATCCACCAGTTCGGGATCGAGGCCACCGCCGACGAGATCGGCACCACCGCCGCCATCGGCGTCGGCAGCATCATCGCCGCCCACGCGGCGGTCAGCGCCCTGAAGCGCGCGCAGCACAAGGGAGACGTCTGACCATGGCCATCGTCCAGACCCCGAACGGGTTCTCGCTCGACAACGGCGGCAAGCGCATCGTCGTCGATCCGGTCACCCGCATCGAAGGCCATATGCGCTGCGAGGTGAATGTCGACAGCGACAACATCATCCGCAACGCGGTGTCCACCGGCACGATGTGGCGGGGCCTCGAAGTGATCCTGAAGGGCCGCGACCCGCGCGACGCGTGGGCCTTCGTCGAGCGCATCTGCGGCGTCTGCACCGGCTGCCACGCGCTGACCTCGGTCCGCGCGGTCGAGGATGCGCTGCAGATCCGCATCCCCAAGAACGCCCACCTGATCCGCGAGATCATGGCGAAGACGTTGCAGGTCCATGACCACATCGTCCATTTCTACCACCTGCACGCGCTGGACTGGGTCAATCCGGTCAACGCGCTGAAGGCCGATCCGCAGGCGACCTCGGCGCTGCAGCAGGCGGTGGCGCCACGCCACGCCAAGTCCAGCCCCGGCTATTTCCGCGACGTCCAGACCCGGCTGAGGAAGTTCGTGGAGAGCGGCCAGCTCGGCATCTTCAAGAACGGCTATTGGGACAACCCGGCCTACAAGCTGTCGCCGGAAGCCGACCTGATGGCGGTGACCCATTATCTGGAGGCGCTCGATCTCCAGAAGGACATCGTCAAGATCCACACCATCCTCGGCGGCAAGAACCCGCACCCGAACTACATGGTCGGCGGCGTTCCCTGCGCCATCAACATGGAGGGCGACGGGTCTTCGGGCGCGCCGCTGAACATGGAGCGGCTGAACTTCATCCGCGCCCGCATCCAGGAGGCGACCGCCTTCGTCGAGAACGTCTATCTGCCGGACGTGCTCGCCATCGCCAGCTTCTACAAGGACTGGCTCTATGGCGGCGGGCTGGCGGCGACCAACGTCATGGATTACGGCGATTACGAGAAGGTGCCGTACGACCATTCGACCTGCCAGCTGCCGGGCGGCGTCATCCTGAACGGCAACTGGAACGAGGTCCATCCCATCGACCCGCGCGACCCGGCGCAGGTGCAGGAGTTCGTCGCCCACAGCTGGTACCACTACGAGGACGAGAGCAAGGGCCTGCACCCGTGGGACGGCGTGACCGAGGCCAGGTTCGAACTCGGCGCCAACACCAAGGGCACCCGCACCGACATCAAGGAGCTTGACGAGGCCGCCAAGTATTCCTGGATCAAGGCCCCGCGCTGGCGCGGCCATGCGGTGGAGGTCGGCCCCCTGCCCCGCTACATCCTGGCCTATGCCCAGGGCGTCGGCTATGTGAAGGACCAGATCACCGAATCGCTCGGCGCCTTCAACGCGCTGGCCGGCACCAGCTTCACGCCGCAGCAGGCGCTGCCGACCACCATCGGCCGCACCCTGGCCCGCGCGCTGGAATGCCAGTACTGCTGCACCATGATGATGGACGACTGGAACGCCCTGATCGCCAACATCAAGGCCGGCGACACCGCCACCGCCAATGTCGAGAAGTGGGATCCGAAGACCTGGCCGAAGGAGGCCAAGGGCGTCGGCACCGTCGCCGCCCCGCGCGGCGGGCTCGGCCACTGGATCAAGATCAAGGACGGCAAGATCGACAACTACCAGTGCGTCGTGCCGACGACCTGGAACGGCAGCCCGCGCGATCCCAAGGGCAACATCGGCGCCTTCGAGGCCTCGCTGCTGAACACGCCGATGGCCCGCCCGGACGAGCCGGTGGAGATCCTGCGCACCCTGCACAGCTTCGACCCGTGCCTTGCCTGCTCCACCCACGTCATGGCGCCCGACGGCGCCGAACTGGCCCGCGTCACCGTGCGCTGACCGGCAACCGCGGAGGATTACGTCATGGCTCCTCTCGACGATGCGAAGCCGGTCGCGCCACCGGACGAGGAAGGGACGGCCGCCCCGGCGGCCGGCCGTTTCCTGAAGGCGATCTATGTGTACGAGGTGCCGGTGCGGATCTGGCACTGGGTCAACGCGCTGGCGATCACGCTGCTGTCGATCACCGGCTATCTGATCGCCAACCCGCTGCCCAGCATGCCGGGCGAGGCGAGCGCCAATTACCTGATGGGCTACATCCGCTTCGTCCATTTCGCGGCGGCCTACATCTTCACCATCGGCTTCATCGGCCGGCTCTATTGGGCCTTCGCCGGCAACCACCATGCCAAGCAGCTGTTCCGCTTCCCCTTCTGGGACCGCCACTGGTGGGGGGAGCTGTTCCTGGAGGCGCGCTGGTACCTGTTCCTGGAGCGCAAGCCGAAGCTGTATGTCGGCCACAACCCGCTGGCCCAGTTCGCCATGTTCTGGGCGATCGCGGTCGGCAGCGTCTTCATGATCTTCACCGGCTTCGCGCTCTACAGCGAAGGCACCGGGCTGGGCAGCTGGCAGGACCGTCTGTTCGGCTGGGTCATCCCGCTGTTCGGCCAGAGCATGGACGTCCACACCTGGCACCATCTGGGCATGTGGGCGATCCTGCTGTTCGTGATCGTCCACGTCTATGCCGCCGTGCGCGAGGACATCATGTCCCGCCAGTCGATCATCTCCACCATGATCAGCGGCGTTCGCACCTTCAAGGACGCCGAGGCCCCGGCCGACCAGGAACATGAGCGTCCGGTGAAGAAGGCGGCGCGTGTGGGGTGAGTGTCTGATGGATTGAGGTTCTCTGCCCCCTCCCCGCCCCCTGCCCCGCCGTTGGCGGGAGGGTTGGGGAGGGGGTATAACTCCGCCCCCGCCAGCGCCCCACACCCCTTGAAAACCTTGATTTGTTCTTTATGCGTTCCCATATCCGGGAGGTTCCGAAACAGCCGGGAATCCCAGATCAGCGCCGCCCCGTCCGGGTGCGGCCGGAGGACGTCATGCCTTATTTTCCCACCATCGACCTGACCCCGCAGGTGAAGATGCTGCTGGCGCGCGGGGCGCTCACGCTGAAGCCCGGCCAGTGGGTGCGGGGCGAAAAGGGGCGCGGCCGGTTCCTGCGCACCGATCCGCGCAGCGGCACCACCTATGTCAGCTGGCTGCGGCCGGGAGACGATTGGGAAACCGCATCGCAGCGGTTCCACCGCGCCTGCCGCAAGGGCTATATCGGCAAGTATCGCGGCCTCTACGGGTTCGACAAGGCCGGCCGCAATGCCGATGTTCCTGCGCCCAAGACCAGGCTGCGGGCGCCGGTCCAGATGCCGCTCTTCCCCTACAGGGCGAAGGACGCGACCCACGCCTGACCGAGGCTGAGCCCGCCGTCATTCGCGGGAGCCAGCCTCGGCAGCAGCGCCTCAACCCCGGCGGCATGGAAGCCGGCAACCAGTTCCTCGGCCAACACCCCATTCATCAGGCAGCCGCCGGACAGCACCGCCCGGTCCAGGCCACGCGCGCGCAGTGCCGGCAGCGTCCAATCCACCAGCGCCGCAGCCAGCGTGCCGTGAAACAGTTCCGCTCCTTCCACCGCATCCGCGGCGGACAGCAGGCGCTCCAGCAGGGGCGTCAGGTCAAGCTCGCCGCCCGCGATCCGCCAAGCCCCCGCCGCCACCCGAGGACGGCGCACCAGAGATTCCAGCACCATCGGCGCCTCGCCCTCGAAACCCGCCATCGCACGGATGCCGAGCAGCCCGCAGGCCGCATCGAACCAGCGCCCGCAGGAGCTGGTGGGCGGCGCGTTGATGCCGCGTTCGATCATCCGGCGCACGCCCTCGGCCGGACCGTGACCGGCAAAGCGCGGAACGATCTCGTCGGCACGGCCCATGCGCAGCAGAGCTGCGGCGGCCATTCGCCAGGGTTGGCGGGCGGCGAGGTCGCCGCCGGGCTGGGCGAGCGGGGCCAGACTGCCCAGGCGCTCCGACCGCAGGCCGTCGACCAGCAGCATCTCCCCGCCCCAGGATCCTCCCCCCTCTCCCAGGCCGAAGCCGTCGAGGGCAAGGCCCAGCGCCTGCCCCTCCACCCGGTGTTCGGCCATCACGGCGGCGACATGGGCGTGGTGGTGCTGGACCGCGACGCATGGCAGGCCGGTTCTCTCGGCGAAGCGGGTGGACTGGAAATCGGGATGCTTGTCGTGGGCGACCGCCACCGGCTCGACATCCAGGATGTGCAGCAGATGGGCGACGGTTTCCTCCAGGAAATCCAGAGTCGCGGCATTGTCGAGGTCGCCGATGTGCTGGGACAGGAAGGCCTCGTCGCCGCGGGTGACGCAGACCGTCGCCTTCAGATGACCGCCGACCGCCAGGATCGGCGGCACCGGGCGGGCCAGCCGGATCGGTTCCGGCACATGGCCGCGGCCCCGGCGCAGGAAGGCGGGCGCTCCGGCCAGCTTGCGCGTCACGCTGTCGTCGGCGCGGATCAGGATGTCGCGGTCATGGTCGACGATCAGGTCGGCGATGCCGGCCAGCCTCTCCCGCGCCTCCTCGTTGCCGATGGCGAGCGGCTCGCCGCCGGGATTGGCGGAGGTCATGACCAGGGTCAGTTCCTGCGGCTCGCGCAGCCAGCCTGTGCCCTCCGGCCGTCCCGCCGCCTCGTGGAACAGCAGGTAATGCAGCGGCGTGTAGGGCAGCATGACGCCCAGCCATGCCAGACCGGGGGCGATGTCGGGCGCCAGTTCCGGCGCATCCTCCCGCCGCCGCAGCAGGACGATGGGGCGCGCCGCCCCTTCCAGCAGCCGGCGCTCGTCATCGTCCATGCCGACATGGCGGGCGGCCGATTCGGCATTGGCGACCATCAGGGGGAAGGGCTTGCCGTTGCGCTGCTTGACCCGCCGCAACCGCTTCACCGCGTCCGGGCGCGCGGCGTCGCAGGCGAGGTGGAAACCGCCCAGCCCCTTGACGGCAACGATCCTGCCATCCCGAAGGGCGGCCAGAATGTCCTCCGGCGGATGCGAAAGGTGGGGGCCGCAGGCCGGACAGGCGGTCGGCTGGGCGTGGAAGCGGCGGTCGGCGGGATCCTCGTACTCCGCCATGCAGTCGGGGCAGAGCGGGAACCCGGCCATCGCCGTCTGCGGCCGGTCATAGGGAAGCCGCCGCGTGATGGTATAGCGCGGGCCGCAATGGGTGCAGTTCAGGAAAGCATAGCGGTATCGGCGCTCCGCCGGATCGAACAACTCGGCAAGGCAGGCGGGGCAGACCGCCGCGTCGGGACCGATTCCGGTGGCCATGGCGCCGCCGGTCTCGCTGTGACGGATGGTGAAGCCGGTTGGGCCGGGGATCGGAACGAGGGCCTCGCAGTCCACAGAGTCGATGCGGGCAAGGGGCGGCGCCTCATCGGACAGCGCGGTGCGGAAGGCGGCGGTGTCGGCGCCCTGCACTTCGATCAGCACACCCTGCGGGTCGTTCCGCACCCAGCCGGTCAGGCCATAGCGCCGGGCGAGCGCGTGGACGTGCGGGCGGAAGCCCACGCCCTGCACCCGTCCGCGCACGCGGAGCCTCAGCCGCTCGTCGTCATGGGACATGGAAGCCCTTCGGAAGTTCTCCGGCGACGCCGGCCCCCCTCATCCTAACCATCTCCCCGGCCGGAAGAAGAGGCAATCGCCGCGGCGGATGGACCGAAGGCGGATGGACCGGAGAAGGGGCGGGACCGCAACAACCGGCGGCGGGATCGGTTGAGAGAAGGACATTCGCGGAACCGGAACGGAGACGCCGCCATGAGCGCAAGCAAGCACGAAAAGACCGACAAGCCGACCGATACCGACCTGAAGAACAACCCGCAGATCGGCGGGTCCAAGGGCGCCCGCGCCGCCGGCATGACGCCGGACGACCTGGATCTGGCCCAGGGCGAAAGCACCTTCGAGGGCGACGTCGAGAACCAGACCAACGACAAGGGCGGTGTCGACAAGCCCTTCCGCGACGGCCCGCCGCTGCGGCCGCGACAGGCCTGAGGGGCCGTGATCCCGACGCGGATCATCATGAAATGACCGGGGGCGGCGCTCGAAGGGGCGCCGCCCCTTCCGTTGGAACCGGGGCATGCCGAAAGGCGTTAGCCCTCCGATGCGGCCGGCGGGAAGGCAACAGCGCCGCGTTCCCGCTGTTGGTCGGACCACTGGTGGACAGGCTTGCCGGTTCGGCGGGCGCCCCCCGTCCGACGGCAGCATTCAGGAGGCAGGATGTCATTCGATCCGCGGCTGCTGGCAGTCGCCACAGCGTTGCCGCCCCACCGCTTCGAGCAGGAGGAGACGCTGGCCGTCGCCCGGACGGTGTTCGCCCATCGCCTGCGCGACTTCGACCGGCTGGCCCCCGTCTTCGCCAACACCGGCATCCGCAGCCGCCATGCCGCCTGCCCGCTGTCCTGGTATCTGGAACCCCATGGCTGGGGCGAGCGCGCCGCCGTGTTCGAGAGGGTCGCCCTGGATCTGCTGGAACAGGCGGCCGGCAAGGCGTTGGACGAGGCCGGGCTGCGCCCCGCCGATGTGGACGCCATCGTCTGCGCCACCACCACCGGCATCGCCACGCCGAGCCTGGAGGCGCTGCTGCTCGACCGCATGGACTTCCGGCCCGACACGGTGCGGCTGCCGGTCTTCGGGCTGGGATGTGCCGGCGGGGCGCTGGGGCTGGCGCGGGCGGGAATGATGGCGCGCGCCATGCCGGGGCGTACCGTGCTGTTCCTGGTGGTCGAGCTTTGCACCCTGTCGCACCGGCCGGAAGAGGCCTCCCCCACCAATGTGGTGGCGAGCGCCCTGTTCGCTGACGGTGCCGCCGCCGCCCTGCTGCGGGCGCCGGCCGACGGCGGCGATGCCCCCGGCCCGCGCTTCGTCGACAGTGCCGAACACACCTGGCCGGGCACCCGGCGGATCATGGGCTGGCGGATCGAGGACGAGGGCTTCGGCGTCGTCTTCAGCCAGGACATCCCCCGCCTGATCCGCGAGCGGCTGGCCCCGGTGGTCGACGGATTCCTGACCGGCCGCGGCATGACCCGCGCCGATCTGTCCGGGGTGATCTGCCACACCGGCGGTGCCAAGGTGCTTCAGGCGCTGACCGAGGTGCTGGCCCCCGCCACCGACGGCATGGATGATTCCTGGGCGGTGCTGGGCGACTGCGGCAACATGTCGGCGGCAAGCGTGATGTTCGTGCTCGACCGCCGGATGCGCAGCGGGGCCACCGGGCCTCATCTGATGCTGGCGCTCGGCCCCGGCTTCACCGCCGGTCTCACCCTGGTGGATCTGTGACCATGGATTTTTTCGGTTGGCCGCAGGTCATCCTGCTGGCGGTCGCGGCGCAGCGGCTGCTTGAGCTGGTGGTCGCCCGCCGCAACACCGCCCGCCTGCTGGCCGAAGGCGCGCGGGAGGTCGGAGCCGCCCATTATCCGCTGTTCGTCGTGCTCCATGCCGGATGGCTGCTGGCGCTGTTCCTTACGGTGCCGGCCGATGCGCCGATCAATGGCTGGCTGCTGGCTCTGTTCGTGCTGCTGCAGGCCGGGCGGGTCTGGGTGATCGCGACGCTCGGCCGCTTCTGGACCACGCGGATCATCACGCTGGACGGGGCGCCGCTGGTCCGCCGTGGCCCGTTCCGCTGGGTCCGGCATCCCAACTATCTGGTGGTGGCGGGCGAACTGGCGGTGCTGCCGCTGGTGTTCGGCAATGTCTGGGTCGCCGTCGCCGCCACGCTGCTGAACATTCCCCTCACCCGCCGCCGCATCCAGGTTGAGGAGGAGGCGCTGAGCGACCGGCGGGGAACCGGGAGCGATGCCGGTCGTTGGACAGAGTTAAGCGGCGGCGCCCCGCCGGCCGCCTGACGGTTCCATCATCAGGACAATCCCCATGCCCCTTCCGTCCGCCCCAGTCGTTTGCATCACCGGCGCGTCGGCCGGGGTCGGCCGTGCCACGGCGCTGGCCTTCGCCGCCTATCGGCAGGCCTCGATCGGCCTGATCGCCCGCTCCGAAGAAGCGCTGGAGGAGGTGAAGGCGGAGGTTGAGCGGCTGGGCGGCCGGGCACTGGTGCTGCCGCTGGACGTGGCCGACGCCGATGCGCTGGACAGCGCCGCGGAAAGGGTGGAGGAGACCTTCGGTCCAATCGACGTCTGGATCAATGCGGCGATGGTCACAGTCTTCGGCCCTGTCCACGCGGTGACGGCGGAGGAACTGAGGCGTGTGACCGAGGTGACCTATCTCGGTTCCGCCTACGGCATCCAGACGGCGCTGCGGCGGATGAGGGCGCGGGGGCAAGGTACGATCCTGCAGGTCGGCTCGGCGCTGGCCTACCGGTCGATTCCGCTGCAGTCGGCCTATTGCGCGGCCAAGCATGCGGTGCAGGGCTTCGTCGACAGCCTGCGGCCGGAACTGATCCACGACGGCAGCTGGATCGCCCTGACGGCGGTGCATCTGCCGGCGGTCAACACGCCGCAGTTCGGTTGGGCGCGCAGCCACATGCCGCGCCGTCCCCGCCCGATGGGGGCGATCTTCCAGCCGGAGGACATCGCCCGCGCCATCCTGCACGCCGCCGAGAATCCCCGCCGCGAATATTGGCTGGGCGGATCGGCGATGCAGGCCATCCTCGGCAACTTCCTCGCTCCCGGCTTCGCCGACCGCTACCTCGCCAATCATGCGGTTGAGGGCCAGCTGACGGAGGAGCGCGAGATCCCCGGCCGGCCCGACAACCTCTATCACCCCGTCGACGGGCTGCACCGGACCCGCGGCCGTTTCGGCCTGCCGCACAACAGCCTGCGGCTTGCCGCCCCCGGCGGCACCGCCCGCGGCCTGGCGGTCGCCGCCGGGCTGATCCTGGCGGGCGGGCTGGGCTTCGCCATGAGCAGGATGACGCCGCGGCCGCGCTAGGCTTGCTGAACGCGCATGAGAAAAGGGCCGGCATTCCCCTGGGTGCCGGCCTTTCGCTTATGGGGATACCGCTCAAGGGCCGTCCTGCGGGCAAAACGGACATTCCGTCCGAAACGCTATTGCCAAGCCGATTCATACATACTACCATACCAGTGTTTAAACAATCTGGTCATCGGCCATTCCCTTCCCTGCCGGAGTCCCGTGATGCGGGGCGTTGCCGGCACCCCGGCGTCGGGCCGAACACGCACCAGTCGAAGGGCGGTTTCCATGCCGCCGACAGTCCAATTTGCTGGGAGGAAAAGAGATGTCTGTCATGGCGAAGGCCGTGCGCGCGGCGCTGTTCGGTTCGGTGATGTCCCTGGCCTCGTTCGGCGCGTCGGCCGCCGACTACATCCTCAGCGTCAACACGGCGCTGTCGCCGCAGGACCCGCTCTACAAGGGCCTGGAGGAGTTCAAGGCCAATGTGGAAAAGCGGTCGGCCGGCAAGATGAGCGTCCGGCTGTTCCCCGCCTCGCAGCTGGGCAAGGACGAGGATCTGCTGGAGCAGGCGCGCGCCGGCGCGCCCGTCGCGGTGGTGGTGGACGGCGGCCGGCTGGCCGTCTTCGTGAAGGAGTTCGGCGTTCTCGGCGCGCCCTATGTCGCCCAGGGCTATGGCGGCATCCGCAAGGTCGTGACCTCCCCGATGTTCGAGGAGTGGGTGCAGAAGCTGCGCAAGGCCTCGGGCCATCAGGTGCTGTCCTTCAACTGGTGGCAGGGCGAGCGCCACATGCTGACCAACAAGCCGGTGAAGGTGCCGGCCGACCTCAGCGGTGTGCGCGTCCGCACCCCCGGTGCGCCGGTGTGGATGGAGACGATCCGGGCCATGGGCGCCACGCCGACGCCGCTGCCCTGGTCGGAGGTCTACACCGCCATGCAGCAGCAGGTGATCGACGGGGCGGAGGCGCAGGATCCGGCCATCTACGGCTCCCGCCTGTACGAGGTGGCGAAGTACCTGACCAAGACCGGCCACATCAACCTGATCACCGGCATCGTCACCAGCGCCGCCTGGTTCGACGGCCTGCCGAAGGACATGCAGACGCTGCTGCGCGAGGAATCGCTGAAGGCCGGCGACAGCGCCTCGAAGGCGACCGAGGATTCGCTCGCCGACTTCGAGAAGCAGATGAAGGACAAGGGCATGCAGGTCGTCGAAATCGACGTGACGCCCTTCCGTACCGCCACGGCCCCGGTTTACGAGAAGCTCGGCTATGGCGACCTGCAGAAGCAGGTCGAGGCGCTGCTGAAGCAGTAATCGGAGTGGGGGTGTCCTGCCCGGTTCACCCCCTTTCCTCCCGCTCCCCATTCCTGCAACCGACGCTCGCAGCCATCGTCCGCGGTGACGACCCCGGCGGGCCGGACCGGAGCATCCCCTTGCGATGAAATCCCTGTACGTCAAGGCGGAGGCGGTGTTGGCGACGACGCTGCTCGCCGTCATCGTCCTGCTGGTCTTCCTGGCCGGCATCAGCCGCTGGTTCGGCTACCCGCTGGTCTGGTCGGTGGACGTCGCCCAGCTGCTGTTCGCCTGGGCCAGCTTCCTCGGCGCCGACCTCGCGCTGCGCAAGCATGCCCATATCGGCATCGACTATCTGGTCAAGCGCCTGCCGGCGCGGCCGCGCGCGGTGCTGGACATCCTGCTGGCGCTGGTGGTGCTGGCCTTCCTGCTGACCATGGCGGTCAAGGGCTATCAGCTGACCATGCTGAATCTTGAGCGGCAGTTCGGCGACAGCGGCATCAGCTATGCCTTCGTCACGGCGGCGGTGCCGGTCGGCTGCCTGCTGCTGTCCTTCACCCTGCTGGGGCAGACGGTGGCCGCCATCGGCCGGCTGCGCCGCACCCCGCGCCCGATCTTCAACACGCCGTCGGAAGTTCCGCTCGCCGAGGAGGTGATGCCGTGATCCTGCTCGCCGTCTCCTTCTTCGTCCTGATGGGGTTGGGCGTTCCCATCGCCTTCGCCATCGGCATCGCCGGCTTCACGTTCTTCCTGACCAACGGCATCATCCCGATGTCCATCGGGGTGCAGCAGGTCGCCACCGCCTCGCAGAGCTTCCCGCTCCTGGCTGTTCCCTTCTTCGTGCTGGCCGGGCACATGATGAACCGGACCGGCATCACCCACCGGCTGATCGCCTGTTCGAACGTGCTGGTCTCCTGGATGTCGGGCGGTCTGGCGCAGGTCTGCATCGTGCTGTCCACGCTGATGGGCGGCGTGTCGGGCTCCGCCGTCGCCGACGCGGCGATGGAGGCGCGCATCCTCGGCCCGGACCTGATCCGCAGCGGCTATTCCAAGGGCTTCACCTCCGCCGTCATCGCGGTGGGGTCGCTGATCACCGCGACCATTCCGCCCAGCCTGGGTCTGATCCTGTACGGCTTCGTCGGCAACGTATCGATCGGCCGGCTGTTCCTGGCCGGCATCGTTCCCGGCCTCCTGATGATGACCGTGCTGATGGTCACCGTCTGGTGGATCGCCCGGCGACGCGGCTATCGCGCCGCCACCACCCAGCGGCCGACCGCCAAGGCGGTGTGGGCGGCGGTGGTCGACGCGAAATGGGCCCTGCTGTTCCCGGTGGCGCTGCTGGTCGCCATCCGCGGCGGCCTGTTCACCCCGTCGGAGGTCGGTGCCTTCGCCGTCGTCTATGCCGTGCTCGTGGGCTTCTTCGCCCACCGGGAACTGACCATGCAGGGCATGATCGATGCGCTGGTCGAGGCGGTGACGGATACCGGCCTGATCATGCTGATCATCCTGTTCTCGGGCATGGTCGGCTACGCCATCGTCTTCGAACAGGCGCCGCAGAGCATCGCCGCCGCCATGACCGGCCTGACGCGGGAGCCGGCGCTGGTGGTGACGATGATCCTGGTCTTCCTGTTCATCGCCGGCCTGTTCATCGAAAGCACGGTGCTGGTGCTTCTGCTGACGCCGATCTTCCTGCCGATCGTCCAGCCGCTGGGCGTCGATCCCGTGCATTTCGGCATCCTGATGATGACCATCGTCACGCTGGGTTCGATGACCCCGCCGGTGGGTGTGGCGATGTACACGGTGTGCAGCCTGCTGGACTGCCCCATCGAGGAATACATCGTCGAATCCCTCCCCTTCGTCGTGGCGGTGGTGGGTCTGGTGGTGGTGATGCTTCTGTGGCCCGGCCTGGTTCTGTTCGTTCCCAACGCGCTGATGTGAGACCACCGGCAAATGTCACAGCGGGGCGGTCAACAAATCGCCTTGCGGTGCGCCCGAACCGGCCTATATAGGGTGTCGTACGCCAACAACAGAAAGGAGGTGATCTCGTGTCTCATTGTCCGTCTCACTCGTCGTCGAGCGCCAAGGCCGAGGTCTCTTTCTTCGCGAAGGGGATTTCGGTCCGCTAAGGACTGCGCCGTGGTGTCGACGACACACGGATTGACAATGGAAGGGCTGCCGGCAACGGCGGCCCTTCTTTGTTTTTCGGGTATGGGATCCTAAAAGCCCCTCTCCCTTTGCCGCCGCCGATTCGAATGCCTGGGTGTGGCATTGTCGCCGGCTTTTATTCGGTGCGACGAATGGGGATCTTCCCGCTACGACTTCGGGCGGAAGGCGACGCAGACGGCCGGGTCCGTTTCGATGCGGCCGGCGCCGATCAGGTCCAGGCAATAGGGGATCGCGGGAAACACCGCCTCCAGGCAGTCATGGATGGCGGACGGCTTGCCGGGCAGATTGACGATCAGGCTGCGGCCGCGGATGCCGGCGGTCTGGCGCGACAGGATGGCGGTCGGCACCACCCGCAGGCTGACCGATCGCATCAGCTCGCCGAATCCCGGCATCATCTTGTCGCAAACCCGTTCCGTGGCTTCCGGCGTCACGTCGCGCGGGGCGGGACCGGTGCCGCCGGTGGTGACCACCAGATCGCAACCGGCGACGTCGCACAACTCGACCAGGGTCGCAGCGATCAGGTCCAACTCGTCCGGGATGACCCGAACCTCGGCGGTCCAGGGCGAGGCGACGATGCGTGTCAGCTCATCCCGGATCGCCGGGCCGCCCTTGTCCTCGTAGACGCCACGGCTGGCACGGTCGGAGATGGTGACGATCCCGATTTTCACCGGTGCGGGAGTCGCGGCATTGGCGTCGGTCATAATCGATGATCCTTATGGCGTCGGGCTGCGCAGGCGACCGGCGGGTACAGTGCCGGCAGCGCCTTCGTCAGGTGGAAGACCTGCGGGAGTATGGCATAGGCGCCGCGACAATGCGCCGTTGCGATCTTCGACATTGTCGGCGGGGCGGCAAAGGTGGAGGATCGCCGCGGCCGGGCCGGCTTCCCGTTACAACGGTCCGTCATCATCGGCTTTCCAACTCAAGGACCGGACGAACCGCCATGTTCAACGCGCTATCCCGCCAGCCCGACGACGCCCTGCTCGCCCTGATCGGGCTGTACAGGCAGGATCCGCGGCCGGGCAAGGTCGATCTCGGCGTCGGGGTCTACCGTGACGAGGAGGGGCGCACCCCGGTCTTCCGCGCGGTCAAGGCGGCGGAACGCCTGCTGCTCGACGGGCAGGACAGCAAGTCCTATCTGGGGCTGGAAGGCGATGCGCTGTATCTGGAGCGTCTGTGGTCGCTGGTCGGCGGCGATGCCGGCACCAGGGTAGCGTCGGCCGGCGTGCAGACTCCCGGCGGGTCGGGCGCGCTGCGGCTGGCTGCCGATCTCGTCCTGCGCGGCGGTTCGACGCGCGTGCTGGTCGGCCAGCCGACCTGGCCGAACCATGTCGGCATCTTCGCCGCCGCCGGCCTGGAGGTGGTGAGTCATCCCTTCTTCGATACCGCCGGCCAGACCGTCCTGTTCGACAACATGGTCGCGGCTTTTGAGGCGGCGCAGCCCGGCGACGTCGCCCTGCTGCACGGCAGCTGCCACAACCCGACCGGCGCGCCGCTGTCGCTCGACCAGTGGAAGATTCTGGCGGCGGTGCTGGAGAAGCGCGGCGCGCTGCCGCTGGTCGACCTCGCCTATCAGGGCTTCGGCCGCGGGCTGAACGAGGATGCGGAGGGGCTGCGCCACCTGATCGGCGCGGTTCCGGAGGCGCTTGTCGCCGTGTCGTCGTCCAAGTCCTTCGGGCTCTACCGCGAGCGCACCGGCGCGATCTTCGCCGTGGCGGCGACCCAGGGGCCGGCCGAACTCGCCAAGTCGAACCTGATGGCGCTGGCCCGCACCAGCTATTCCATGCCGCCCGACCACGGTGCCGCTGTGGTCCGCACCATCCTGAGCGACGCCGCGCTCACCGCCGACTGGACGGCCGAGCTGGACGGCATGCGCGCCCGCATCGCCGGCATCCGCCGCAAGCTGGCCGCCGGCCTCGCCGAGGCCTTCCCCTCCCTGACCGCGGTGGCGGAGCAGGAGGGCATGTTCTCCCTGCTGCCGCTGACCGAAGCGGAGGTGCTGCGCCTGCGCGCCGACCACGCCATCTACATGCCGACCTCCGGCCGCATCAACATCGCCGGCCTGAAGACGGCCGAGGTCGATGATGTGGTCGCGAAGTTCGCCGCCCTTCGCTGATCCGGGAGACGACGAGGATGGCCGCGACCCTTCAGGCCCCGCCCGCGGCGGGGGAGCGCCACCAGCTGTATGAAGACGCGCTCGCCATGCTGATGGGCACGCTGTTCATCGCGCTGGGGATGCTGATCTATTCGAAGACGATGCTGCTGACCGGCAGCACCGCCGGGCTGTCCCTGCTGCTGAGCTACGTCACCAAGGTTCAGTTCGGCATCATCTTCTTCGTCATCAACCTGCCCTTCTACTGGCTGGCCTGGAAGCGGCTGGGCTGGAAATTCACCGCCCGCACCTTCATCGCGGTCGGGCTGGTGACGATCTTCTCGCGCCTGACCGACCAATGGGTGGGGTTCACCCATCTCGACCCGGTCTATGCGACGGTGGTGGGCAGCGGCCTGTGCGGCACCGGCCTTCTGATGCTGTTCCGCCACCGCACCGGGCTGGGCGGCGTCAACATCCTGGCGATCTACCTGCAGGAGCGCCACGGCATCCGCGCCGGCTATTTCCAGCTGGGCGTCGATCTGGCGATCCTGGCCGGCGCCTTCTTCGTGCTGGCGCCGGACCGGCTGCTGCTGTCGGTGCTTGGCGCTGCCATCGTCAACCTGACGCTGGCGATCAACCACAAGCCGGGACGCTATCTGGGGATGAGCTGAGGTTCGGCTGCGGGCGTCGAGGTCAGCGCCCGCAGCAGGCCTTGTGCTTGCGCCCAGACCCGCAGGGGCAGGGATCGTTGCGGCCGACCTTCACCACGCGGCGCGGCGGGTCCTTGGGATTGAGCACGCTGTCGACATAGAGCCAGCGGCCATCGATCCGGCGGAAGCGCGACCGCTCATGCACCGGCCAGTCCTCCCCGTCGCGGCGGAAGGTCAGGAAGAACTCGACCATGCCGTCGTCGCCATTCTCTTCCGCCTTCATCACGGTCAGCGGTCCCCATTCGCACTCCTCCGCCACGCGGACGGCATCGTCACGGCTGAACGCGGCGTGGGTCTCCGGCGCGCAGCTGCGCTCGATATGGTCGATGTCGTGGCGGACGAAGGCCGTGTAGCGGGACCGCATCAGCGCCTCGGCGCTGGGGGCGGGCTCCCCGGCCAGGATCGGGCAGCAGCAAAGGTCGAAGTCGCGGCCGGAACCGCAGGGGCAGGCGGACATGGACAGGCATTCCATCGCAGAAAAATCGAGGCGGCGAAAATCGGGGCCGGCTATCGTGTAGCAGGTGCCACGCCGTGCAGGAACAGGTCGATCGCCTTGTCGACGAAGGCGTAACGCTCCTCCTCCGTCGGCCGGGGGCAGAGGCCAAGCACCAGTTGGCAGTATGAGCCGCCCTGAAGGACCGCCAGGAACTGCCGGGCGACGAAGGCTGGATCGTCGGTCGCGATCACGCCGCGCTCGGCCAGGCGGGTGAACAGAGCGACGAAACTGGCGATGCCCTGCTCCGGCCCGGCCTGGAAATACAGCTGTGCCGCCAGCGGCATCCGCGTGGCCTCCCCCGCCACCGACTGGTGGACACGGATCGCCGCCTCCGACCAGACCAGATCGACGAAGCGGCGGCCGACCTGGACCAGGATTTCGCGCAGCGGCAGGCCGTCGAACATCTCCGCTGCGAAGCGCAGGCCGCGCCGTTCGCATTCGGCGGAGATCACCGCCGTGTACAGCTCCTCCTTCGACGGGAAGCGGGTGTAGAGCGTGGTCTTGGACACGCGCGCCTGCTGGGCCACCTGATCCATCGAGGTCGCGGCGTAGCCGAGTTCAAGGAACACCTCGCGCGCGGCGGCGAGGATCTGCTCCGCCTTCGCGTCATGGGCAGCGGGCGCGGTCGGTTGTTTCTGCTCCAATGACTGCACTGAACTGTACCGTTCACTCTTGACGTTGCCCGGAGGCCGGAGTAGGACGGTAGCAGTACGATACAGTCCAGTCCAGTGTGGAGACGTGGTATGGCCCAATTCCGCGAAAGACGGTTTGCGTCCACAGTGACGGCGACCGCCGCGATGCTGGCGGTGGCGGGCCTGCTAACCGGCTGCAACGAGACGCATTCGGCGTCCGCCCCCGCGGAGGCCGAGGTGCGGCCGGTCCGCGTCGCCACGGTCGCGCTGGAACCGCTGGTCGACAGCGTGCGCTATCCGGCGGTGATCCGCCCGCGGGTGGAGGCGGATGTCGGGTTCCGCGTCGGCGGCAAGGTGACGGCCCGGCTGGTGGAGGTCGGCACCCGAATCGAACCCGGCATGCCGCTCGCCCGTCTCGACCCCACGGACCTGGAGTTGCAGATCCGCGCCGCGCAGGCGCAGCTTGCCGCCGCCCAGGCCGACGCGGCCAACGCGCGCAGCGATTTCCAGCGCTACGCCAGCCTGCGACAGGGCGAATGGACGACCCGCCAGGAATACGACCGCCGCAAGACGGCCCTCGACAAGGCCGATTCGAAGGTGCGGGAGGTGGAGGCGCAGCTCCGCGTCCTCAACAACTCCGCCCAATATGCGACGCTGGCGGCGGACGAGGCCGGCATCGTCACCGCGACGCTGATCGAGCCGGGACAGGTCGTGGCATCCGGCCAGACCGCCCTGCGCGTGGCCCGGCTGGGGGCGCTTGAGGCGGTCGCCAACATCCCCGAACAGCAGGTGGGCGCCCTGCCCAGCCAGCAACTGTCTGTGGAGCTTTGGTCCCATCCCGGCCGGAGCATTGCCGGCAGCTTGCGCGAGGTCTCGCCCAGCGCCGATGCCGGCACCCGCACCTTCCAGGCGAAGATCGCGCTGGTCGATCCGCCGCCGACGGTCCAGCTCGGCATGACCGCGACCGTCATCGCCGCATCCGATCATGGGGCGCCGGTCGCCCGCCTGCCCTTGAGCGCGCTGACCCAGCACGAGCAGAAGCCGGCGGTCTGGGTGCTGTCCGCGCCGGATGACCGGCTGGAACTGCGCCCCGTCACCGTCGCCGCCTATGCCGGCGATCTCGCGCTGATCGGCGGCGGGCTGAAGGACGGCGAGCGTGTCGTCACCGCCGGCGTCCACAAGCTCGATGCCGGGCAGAAGGTCCGCGTCTGGACGGAGCCGGCGCGATGAACCACTCCCGCATGAACCTGTCGGCCTGGGCGCTGGCGCACCGCACGCTCGTGCTGTTCATGATGCTCGCCAGCGTGCTGGCCGGCGCGCTCGCCTATGTGAATCTCGGCCGGGTGGAGGATCCGTCCTTCACCTTCAAGGTGATGGTGGTGCGTACCCAATGGCCCGGCGCCACCGCGCGCGAGGTGGAGCAGTTCGTCACCGACCGCATCGAGAAGAAGCTGGAGGAGGTGCCCTATTACGACGTCTCCCGCAGCTATTCCAAGCCGGGCGAGTCGGTGGTCTTCGTCCAGCTGAAGGACTACACCCCGCCGAAACTGGTGGCCGACCTGTGGTATCAGGTGCGCAAGAAGATCGGGGACATCGCCTATACGCTGCCCGACGGTGTGGTCGGTCCCTTTTTCAACGATGAGTTCGGTGACGTCTATTCCGCCATCTACGGCTTCATGGGCGAGGATTTCACCCCGGCCCAGCTGAAGAAGGTGGCGGAGCAGGCGCGTGCCCGCCTGCTGAAACTGCCCGGCGTCGAGAAGATCGACCTGATCGCCCCGCAGGAGGAACGCGTCTATGTCGAGATCTCCAGCCAGCGGCTCGCCAGCTTCGGCCTGCCGGTGGAGTCGGTGATCCAGGCGTTGCAGCGCGAGAATGCCATCGCCGCGTCCGGCGATGTCGATACCGGATCGCAGCGGGTCTATGTCCGCCTCGACCTCGGCCTCGACACCGCCGCGGCGGTGCGCGCCATCCCGGTGGAGAGCGGCGGGCGGCTGCTGACCATCGGCGACGTGGCGGAGGTCAAGCGCGGCTATGTCGAACCGCGCCGCTACACCCTGCGCTACAACGGCCGCGACGCCATCGGGCTCGGCGTCGTCATGGCGAAGGGCGGCAACGTCCTGACGCTGGGCGAGCAGCTCGACGCCGCGATGGAGAAGATCAAGGCCGAGCTTCCGGTCGGGCTGGAGGTGGCGCAGATCGCCGACCAGCCGACGGTGGTCGAGAACTCGGTCGGCGAGTTCATGAGGTCGCTGGCGGAGGCGCTCGGCATCGTCATCCTGGTCAGCCTCGTCAGCCTGGGCTGGCGCACCGGCATCGTCGTGGCGCTGGCCGTGCCGCTGGTGCTGGCGATGACGCTGGTGGCGATGCAGATCCTGCACATCGACCTGCAGCGCATCTCGCTGGGCGCGCTCATCATCGCGCTGGGCCTGCTGGTGGACGACGCCATCATCGCGGTTGAGATGATGGTGGTGAAGATGGAACAGGGATGGGACCGGCTGAAGGCCGGCGCCTTCGCCTACACCTCCACCGCCTTCCCGATGCTGAGCGGCACCATCGTCACCGCCGCCGGCTTCGTCCCGGTCGGCTTCGCGGCGTCGGCGGCCGGCGAATACACCAACTCGATCTTCTGGGTGGTGGCGTTGTCGCTGATGCTGTCCTGGGTGGTGGCGGTGATCTTCACCCCCTATCTCGGCTGGCTCCTGCTGCCCAAGCCCAAGCATATGGTGCCGGACGGGCACGAGCTGGACATCTATAACACCCGCGGCTACCGCATCCTGCGCCGGATGATCGAGTCCTGCGTCCGCGCGCGCTGGCTGACCATCGGCGTGACGGCGGCGGCCTTCACCGCGGCGCTGGTCGGCTTCGGTCATGTGCAGCAGCAGTTCTTCCCCTCCGCCAGCCGGCCGGAACTGCTGATCGACATCCGCCTTGCCGAAGGCTCCTCCTTCGAGGCGACGGCCGCCGAGGTGAAGCGGATGGAGGCGGTGCTGGCCCAGGACCCGGACGTCGATTACTGGGTCGCCTACACCGGCGGCGGCTCCCCGCGCTTCTACCTGCCGCTCGACCAGCAGTTGGAGGCCGCCAATTTCGCCCAGTTCATGGTGATGACCAAGGGGCTGGAGGAACGCGAGCACTTCATGCGGCGGCTGGAGCCGACGCTGGAATCAGACTTCCCGGCCGCCCGCGTCCGCATCAGCCGGCTGGAGAACGGCCCGCCGGTCGGCTATCCGGTGCAGTTCCGCGTCACCGGCGACGACCCGGCGACCATCCGCAAGATCGCCTATCAGGTGCGCGACGCCATGCGCGCCCACCCCAACACCGCCAACGTCCATCTGGACTGGGACGAGCTGTCCAAGCGCGTCCGGCTGGAGGTGGACACCGCCAAGGCGCGTGCGCTGGGCGTGTCGAAGCAGGATTTGTCCAACGCCCTGCAACTGCTGCTGAACGGGATGCCGGTCACCCAGTACCGCGAGGGCACCGAACTGATCGGTGTCCTGCTGCGCACCACGCCGGAGGAGCGGGCGGACCTGTCGCGGCTGGGCGAGCTGAACATCCGCACCAGCCGCGGCACCACCGTGCCCTTGAGCCAGGTCGCCAGCGTCCACTACGAATTGGAGGAACCGGTGCTGTGGCGCCGGGGCCGCGAGACGACGATGACCATCAAGGGCGACGTGACCGGCGGGCTGCAGGCCCCGGTGGTCAGCACCCAGCTGAACGGGCAGCTGAACGCGCTCCGCGCCACCCTGCCCGACGGCTACGCCATCACCATGGGCGGCGCCATCGAGGAAAGCGCCAAGGGCCAGGACTCGATCAACGCCATGATTCCGGTGATGCTGCTGATCATGGTGACCACGCTGATGCTGCAGCTGCAGAGCTTCTCGCGCGTGTTCATGGTCCTGCTGACGGCGCCGCTGGGGCTGATCGGCGTCACCGCCTCGCTCCTGCTGTTCAACCTGCCCTTCGGCTTCGTCGCCATGCTGGGCGTCATCGCGCTGGCCGGCATCATCATGCGCAACTCGGTCATCCTGGTCGACCAGATCGAGCAGGACATCCGCGGCGGCCGGTCGCGCTGGGACAGCATCGTGGAGGCGACGGTGCGCCGGTCCCGTCCCATCGCCCTGACCGCAGCCGCGGCGATCCTCGCCATGATCCCGCTGACGCACAGCGTCTTCTGGGGGCCGATGGCGGTCGCCATCATGGGCGGTCTGGCGGGCGCCACCGTGCTGACGATCTTCTTCCTGCCGGCGCTCTACGCCGCCTGGTTCCGCGTGCCCCGGCCGGAGACGGAGGAGGCGGAGAACAACGCGCCGAACGGCGCGCTGCCGAATCCGGCGCTGGGGGATTGATGCCCAACTCTTTGGCTCAAGCTTGATCGAGGTCAAGGGATGCCCCCTGCGGTCCATGCGAGGGTGCCTCCACAATCGATCTCCCGATTGCATCATCACCGCTGATGAACCTCTTTCGTACTGTGACCTGGCGCCCGGCGGCATCGGCCTCCGGGCGTTTTTTTGTTGAGCCCTATCGGGTTCGCACCGGTGCGGAGAATGGAACGCCGCCGCCTCCCACCTGTTGGGCCATCGAGCGGCAGTTCGCCGGCAATCGGCCGCCTTGTTCCTGCCCCGGGGAGAAAGCCGTGGCCAACGTCAATCGCCAGCGCCAGCGGATGGTCGACATCCAGATCGCCCGCCGCGGCATCCGCGCCGAATCCGTCCTCGACGCCATGCGCGCCGTCCCGCGCGAGCATTTCGTCGCGCCCGAACTGGCGGAATTCGCCTATGAGGACTCGCCCCTGCCCATCGGGGAGGAGCAGACGATCTCGCAGCCCAGCGTCGTCGCCGCGATGATCGAGGCGGCGGAGGTCGGCGCGAACGACAGGATGCTGGAGGTTGGGGCGGGTTCCGGCTATGTCGCGGCGCTGCTGGGGCACATCGCCCGTCAGGGCCGGGGCCGCGTCTTCGCGGTCGAACGGCACCCCAGTCTGGCCCAGTCGGCACGGCGCCACCTGCAGGATCTGGGCTTCGGCGACGTGACGGTGCTCACCGGCGACGGGACGCGGGGCTGGCCGGAGGAAGCGCCCTTCGACGTCATCCTGGTGTCGGCCGGCGGGCCGGAAGTGCCGAAGGCCCTGATGGACCAACTCGCCATCGGCGGGCGGATGGTGATCCCGGTCGGCGCCCGCCGTGACCAGAGGCTGGTGAAGGTCGTCCGCCGTGGTGAGAGCGAGTTCGAGCGGGAGGAGCGGGACCGCGTTTCCTTCGTGCCGCTGATCGGCGCCCAGGGCTGGGCGGACGACGGCACGCGGTCAGCCGACAGCCCCGATTTCGGGGCTGCCTGACGTCCTGGCAGCGCGATCCCGCCACCTATGGCCGCGCGTCAGAGGAAGAACACCAGCGTGGCCAGGCCCAGCAGTGGCACCAGGATGCCGAAGGACCAGGCCATATAGCCGAAGAAGCTGGGCATGGCGACGCCGCGCTCCTCGGCGATGGCCTTGACCATGAAGTTGGGGGCGTTGCCGATGTAGCTGTTGGCGCCCATGAACACCGCGCCGGCGGAAATCGCGGTCAGCGTCAGCGACAGGTCGGTCATCAGAACCGTCGCATCGCCCCCGGCCGTGTTGAAGAAGATCAGGTAGGTCGGCGCGTTGTCGAGGAAGCTGGACAGCAGGCCGGTCGCCCAGAAATAGGCGGCCGGGTTCGGCGTCCCGCCTTCGTTCACCGCCGAGATGATCGCGCCCAGCGCGCCGTCGGTGCCGGCCTTCAGGATGGCGATGGCCGGGATGATGGTCAGGAAGATGGCGGCGAACAGCTTCGCCACCTCCAGGATCGGACCCCAGCTGAAGCCGTTCAGGCGGCGGCTCTGCTTGCTGGTCAGGGCCAGAGACAGGCCGGTGATGCCCAGCAGCAGCAGGTTCGACACGATGCTCTCCAGCGGCACCGTCACATGGTACAGCGTGACGCCGACCCCCGGATGCCAGACGCCGCTGAGCAGCACCGCGCCGACGATCGCCGCCAGCAGCAGCAGGTTGACCGAGCCTTCGATGCGGATCGACTCCCGCTCGTGCACGCCCTCGATCAGCGGGTGCTTGCCGGGATCGCGGCTGTGCAGAAAGACGTCGAGCACGAAATAGATCAGCAGCAGCAGAACCGCCAGGAAGAGCATCGGCGCGAACAGATGGACGGTCGGCCAGAAGAAATCGACGCCCTTCAGGAAGCCCAGGAACAGCGGCGGGTCACCCAGCGGGGTCAGCGATCCGCCGACATTCGACACCAGGAAGATGAAGAACACCATCGTGTGGACTTTATCGCGCCGGTGCTCGTTCGCGCGCAGCATCGGGCGGATCAGCAGCATGGAGGCGCCGGTGGTGCCCATCACGCTGGCCAGAACGGTGCCGAGCGCCAGCCCGACCGTGTTCGCCAGCGGCGTGCCGACCAGCGACCCGGCCACCCGCACGCCGCCCGCCACCGTGAACAGCGCGGTCAGCAGAACGATGAAGGGGATGTATTCGAGCAGGACGGTATGCAGCAGTTCGTAGGTCGCCAGTTCCAACCCGAAGGTCGCGGCGAAGGGCACCAGGAAGGCGAGCGCCCATACGGCCGAGATCTTGCCGAAATGATGGTGCCACATCACCGGCGCCAGCAGCGGGAACAGCGCGATCGACAGCAGGATGCCGGCGAAGGGCACCACCCACACGGCGCTCAGCATCCGGCCGTCGAGATGTGGCGCTCCGCCATGGGCGACCTCCGCCGCCAGGGCGCCATGCGTGCCCAGCAACAGGCCGCCGGCGGCCAGCGCCACGGCGAAGAAGGCTGGGAAAAGTGATGGGCGGCGGGAGGGGGAGGAGTTGGTCATCGGTCCGAACGGCAGGCTGACAAAAGGACCGGGAGTATGCGATTTGAGAGAACGTAAGCCAAGCCGGAAGGGGCACTACCATACCAACTTTCACGGACTGATACCGCCGAGCGTAAGTCCTGACTTATGCTCGGAGGTAAAGGCCGCGACTGCGGCCCCGCAGGCCCATGCCTGCGAAGGCAAGCGGCCGGACGGCCGCGCCCGCCGTCTGAGGGCGAGCGTAAAGTCTGATGTGTCAGACTTTACGCTCGATGATATGACGCAGGAGCGCATCACCGGCAGGAGCGCATCACCGGCAGGAGCGCATCACCACCGCCTGATCCGAAACCCCGGTCCAGCCCGACAGCGGCCGGCAATCGGCCCCCGCGCACAGCCGGTGCTCGCCGGTGAAGCCGGAGGCGGCCAGCGTGACGCTCTCCTGCGGCGGCAGGCCGGGCACCCAGGCCAGCCAGCCGTCGCCGGCCGGCCGGGCGTCCGGTCCCGGCTCCATGCCGGCGCCGGTCCCCCGGATCCGGGCCTCCACCGGCCGCAGCCGGCCGGATGCCACCGACCAGCGTTCGCGCCATTCGGTCTTCTCGATGGAATGGGTCCAGGACAGGGTGAAATCCGTCCCCGGCAGCGACGCGAGTAGCGCGCCGCCGAGGGCGAACAGGCAGAGACCGGCCACGTCGCCGCGCCCGCATCAGGCCGGGGCGGCGGCCGGAACGCTCCTGCGGCGGCGGTACTGCCACAGCAGGAACAGGGCGGACATGGCGAAGGCGATCTCGTCGGTGATCGGCAACGCCAACACGAACAGGAAGGCCGTCGCCGCGGCGAAGATGCGGGCCGGCATCGGCAGGGTGGTCCAGAAGAAGCCGATGGTGGCGGCACCCCACAAGCCGATGGCGATGCAGGCCTTGAAGACGATGTAGGCCACGGCGATCCAGCTCTCGGTCTGCAGGACCAGCGCCGGATCGTACACCGCCATGAAGGGCACCACATAGCCGGCCATCGCGATCCGCGTGGCGATGAAGCCGATCTGTATGTGCCCGGCCCGTGCGATGGAGGACGCGGCGAGAGCGGCCAGCGCCACCGGCGGGGTCAGATCGGCCATGATGCCGAAATAGAAGACGAACATGTGGCTGACGATCAGCGGCACGCCCATGGTCAGCAGCGCGGGGGCCGCGATCGACGCGGTGATGATGTAGTTGGCCGTGGTCGGAAGCCCGGTGCCCAGCACGATGCACGTCAGCATCGTCAGGACCAGCGCCATCAGCAGGTTGCCGCCCGACAGGTTGACGATGGTGGTGGCGAAGCTCGAGGCAAGGCCGGTCAGCGTCATCATGCCGATCAGCACCCCGACCAGCGCGCAGGCGACGCCGACGCCGATGGCGTTCTTCGCCCCGTCGGCGGTAGCGTTCACCAACAGCCGCAGCGTATCCCGCCCTCCCTTGAGCATCAGGCAGGGGACGACCAGCAAGCCGACGATGGCGAAGGCCATATGCTCCGTCCGCAGGCCCATCCGCCAAAGCCCCGCGGCGATCAGGCCCAGCAGCACCCAGAACCCCGCGCGCAGCGCCGTGGGGCCGATGGAGGTGACCAGGCTCATGCCCAGGATCAGGGCGATGGTTGCGGCGATGCCGATCACGCCCGCGAACAGCGGCGTGAAGCCGGAGAACAGCAGATAAACCAGGGCCGCCAGCGGCAGGACCAGATACCAGCCGTCGCGAAGGGCACGCAGCGCGCTGGGGCACTCCTCCTTCGGCAGGCCGACCAGATTGCGCTTGCCCGCCTCCAGATGAACCATCCAGTAGGCACTGCCGAAATAGAGGATGGCGGGAATGGCGGCGGCGATGGCGACCTCGCTGTAGGGCACGCCGATGGTTTCCGCCATGATGAACGCGGCGGCGCCCATCACCGGCGGCATCAGCTGGCCGCCCATGCTGGCGGTGGCCTCCACCGCGCCGGCAAAGGCGGGACGATAGCCGAAGCGCGTCATCAGCGGGATGGTGAACTGCCCGGTGGTCAGCACGTTGGCGACCCCCGACCCGTTGATCGTGCCCATGAAGCCTGACGAGAAGACCGCCACCTTGGCCGGTCCGCCCCTGGTATGGCCGACGAGGCCCAGCGAGACGTCGTTGAACAGCTTGATCATCCCCGCCCGTTCCAGAAAGGCGCCGAACAGGATGAACAGGAAGATATAGGTGGCGGACACGAAGGTCGGCGTACCGTAGATTCCCTCGGTCGACAGGAACAGCGTGTCGATCACCTGATCGAACCCATAGCCGCGATGGGCCAGCCCGAAGGGCAGTTCCCGTCCGAACAGGGCGTAGGGGATGAACACGCCGCACAGGATCGGCAGCGCCAGCCCCATGATGCGCCGGGCCGCCTCGAAGACCAGGGCGACCGCGACAGTGCCGACGACGATGTCGGCCGTACTCGGATCGCCGGACCGTAGTATCAGGTCTACTTCGAAGACGTAATGATACACGCCGATGGCGAACCCGGTGAGGCCGAGCAGCCAGTCATACCAGGGCACCCCCCGGCGTGTGCCGGTTTTGCGCGCGCCGAACAGGGTGAAGGTCATCAGCAGCAGAAAGCCGACATGGATTGACCGCACCACGACGGTGGACAGCGGATTGAAGGCGGCTGTCCAGATCTGGAAGACGGAAAAGGCCACGGCGATGGCAAACACCGCCCGCCCGTCGAAGCCTTCGAAGGCGGCGACATGGGCGGGATTCTCCCGGTCTATTGCTTGGCGGGTTTGGGCATCCGCCTGATTGTCTTGAGTCATCAGTCTGCGCTCTCCGTGGCCTTCGCCTTTCCGTTGCTTACATCAACCCTTTTTCCTTGTAGTACTTGGCGGCGCCGGGATGCAGCGGCACCGGCGACTGGGTGGCGGCCTGGTCGAGCTTGATCTGCTTGGCGGCGACATGGGCGGCGGCCAGAGCGTCGAGATTCTCGAACAGCGTCTTGGTCATGGCATAGGCGGCGTCGTCCGACACGCCGGAATGGCTGACCAGCAGGTTGCGGACCGCGGCGGTCGGCACCGGTTCGCTCTGGCCCGGATAGGTGCCGGCCGGGATCGTCTCGGTGATGTAGGCGGCGTCGCCGACCTTCTGCACCACATCGGCCGGAATGCTGACGATGGTGATCTCCTGCGAGGCCGACAGATCCTTGATCGCCGCCACGCCGAGGCCGGCGGAGATCAGCGTCGCGTCCAACTGGCGGTTCTTGATCAGATCCACCGATTCGCCGAAGGGCAGATACTCGGTCTTGGCGAAGTCCTTGTAGGTAAGCCCGGCGGCGCCGAAGATGGCCCGCGCGTTCAGTTCAGTCCCCGACTTCGGCGCGCCGACCGACACCCGCTTGCCCTTCAGGTCGGCCAGGGTCTTGATCCCGGAGTCCTTGCTGGCGACCACCTGGATGTAGTTGGGATAGATGGCGGCGATGGTGCGCAACTTCTCCAGCTTCTGCTTGAAGCCGACCTCCTCGTTGCCCTTCCAGGCGTCGCTCAGCGAGTCGCCGAGCGTGAACCCGATTTCGCCGCGGCCGGCCTGCAGCAGGTTCAGGTTCTCCACCGACGCCTTGGTCGCCTGCGCCGTCACCTTGGCTCCGGGCAGCGCCTTGCCGTACACGTTCGACATGGCGACGCCCAGCGGGTAATAGACGCCGCTGGTGCCGCCGGTCAGCACGGTGATGAAGGTCTCCGCCTTGGCCGGCAGAGCGGCGAGTCCCAGGCTAAGTCCAAGGCCGGCGGCGGTGCACAGGGCCAGGACATGACGTTTCACGGACGGGCGATTCATAACGGCTCTCCCCATTATCGTTGCTGCGCCCGGATCGGTGCCGGGCTGATTTGTTCGTGTACCCGCAAGGGTGCGGGCAGTCCCAAGCAAATGTAACGCGTCATAAAATTGCGCGCCAGTACGTACAATCCGATAGTGTGATGGTGAAGGAACCATTCTTTCGGCCAAGATATGCACAGGCTCCTTGACCTCGACGGCCGGTCGCCCCCTATCCTTGTGGCGGAAGACCGCCGGCCGAAGCAGGCACCACCACCGCTCCGGCTCAAGGCGCGTCACGCGACAGCAACAAGTCCAAACTGCACGCCAAACGACTGCAAGACAGACTTCAGCCAGCGGGAGGAAAACCGATGTCCTGTACCGTTTCGATGACCGTCAACGGCAAGACGGTCTCGCGCGAGGTGGAGGAGCGCACGCTGCTCGTCACCTTCCTGCGCGAGCATCTGGGCCTGACGGGCACCCATGTCGGCTGCGACACCAGCCAGTGCGGCGCCTGTGTCGTCCATGTGGACGGGCGGTCGGTGAAGTCCTGCACCACGCTGGCCCTCCAGGCCGACGGGGCGGAAGTGACGACGATCGAAGGGCTGGCGGCGGCCGACGGCACGCTGCACCCGATGCAGGCCGCCTTCCGCGAGCATCACGGGCTGCAGTGCGGCTTCTGCACGCCGGGCATGGTGATGAGCGCGGTCGATCTGGTCCGCGATAACCCCAACCCGACCGAGGCCGAGATCCGCGAGGGGCTGGAGGGCAACATCTGCCGCTGCACCGGCTACCACAACATCGTCAAGGCGGTGAAGTCGGGGGCCGAGGCTATGGCGGGGGCGCAAGCGGCGCCGGTCGCGGCCGAATAAGGGCGAAAAGCCCAGACCCAGCTATTTCCGCATCTTACGCGTTCCTGTGGGAGGAAACACGAGATGGCGAACCCCAATGGCATCGGCGCCCCGGTGCGCCGGCGCGAAGACCAGCGCTTTCTGACCGGCCGCGGCAACTACACGGATGATTTCAAGCGCCCGAACATGACCCATGCGGTCCATGTGCGCTCCCCCTACGCCCATGCCCGCATCCTGGGCATCGACTTCACCGACGCGGCGGCGATGCCGGGTGTGGTCGCCGTTCTGACCGGGGCCGACATGGAGGCCGACAAGGTCGGCAGCCTGCCCTGCGGCTGGCAGATCCACTCCAAGGACGGCTCGCCGATGAAGGAGCCGCCGCATTACCCGCTGGCGCGCGACCGCGTGCGCTATGTCGGCGACGCGGTGGCCGTGGTCATCGCCGAAACCCGCGAGCAGGCGCGCGACGCCGCCGAGATGGTGGTGGTCGATTACGAGGAACTGCCGGCGGTGGGCTCATCCACCCGCGCGGTCGCCGGCGGCGCCCCGCTGGTGCATGACGATGCGCCGGACAATGTCTGCTACGACTGGCATCTGGGCGACGAGGCGGCGGTGGATGCCGCCTTCGCCAACGCCGCCCATGTCGCGAAGATCGATCTGGTCAACCAGCGCCTGGTGCCGAACGCGATGGAACCGCGGGCGGCGATGGGCGAATACGACCAGTCCAACGGCGAATACACGCTGACCACCACCAGCCAGAACCCGCACGTCACCCGCCTGCTGATGGGCGCCTTCGTGCTGGGCATTCCAGAGCACAAGCTGCGGGTGGTGGCGCCCGACGTCGGCGGCGGGTTCGGCTCGAAGATCTTCCACTACGGCGAGGAGGCCGTCGTCACCTGGGCGGCGCGCAAGGTCGGCCGTCCGGTGAAGTGGACCGCCGACCGTTCCGAGAGCTTCCTGACCGACGCCCATGGCCGCGACCATGTCAGCCATGCCGAGCTGGCGATGGACGCCGACGGCAATTTCCTGGCGTTGCGCGTCTCGACGCTGGCCAATCTCGGCGCCTATCTGTCCACCTTCGCCCCGTCGATCCCGACCTACCTCTACGCCACCCTGCTGGCAGGCCAGTACAAGACCCCGGCCATCTATGCCGAGGTGAAGGCCGTCTTCACCAACACCGCCCCCGTCGACGCCTATCGCGGCGCCGGCCGGCCGGAGGCCTGCTACCTGATCGAACGGCTGGTCGATGTCGCGGCCGGCGTGATGGGCATGGACAAGACCGAGATCCGCCGCCGCAACTTCGTGCCGAAGGAGGCGATGCCCTACCAGACGCCGGTAGCATTGCAATACGACACCGGCGACTTCGCCAAGAACCTGGACATCGCCCTTCCCCTGGTCGACTACCCCGGCTTCCAGCAGCGCCGTGCGGAATCGAAGGCGCGCGGCAAGCTGCGCGGCATCGGATTCGCGACCTACATCGAGGCCTGCGGCATCGCCCCCAGCAATGTCGCCGGCGCGCTCGGCGCTCGCGCGGGACTTTATGAATGCGCGGAAGTCCGTTTCCATCCAACGGGTTCGGTGACGGTCTTCACAGGCGCTCACAGCCACGGTCAGGGCCATGAGACCACCTTCGCCCAGATCGTGGCCGACCGCTTCGGCATCCCGATCGAGAATGTCGAGATCGTTCACGGCGACACCAACAAGATCCCCTTCGGCATGGGCACCTACGGCTCGCGCTCGCTCGCGGTCGGCGGATCGGCCCTGGTGAAGGCGATGGACAAGGTGGAGCGCAAGGCGAAGAAGATCGCCGCCCATATGCTTGAGGCCGCCGAGACCGACATCGAGGTGAAGGACGGCCGCTTCACCGTCGCCGGCACCGACAAGAGCCTGGGCATCGGCGACATCGCCCTTCAGGCCTATGTCCCGCACAACTTCCCGCTCGACGAGCTGGAACCGGGGCTGGACGAACAGGCCTTCTACGATCCGAAGAACTTCACCTATCCCAACGGATGCCATGTCTGCGAGGTGGAGATCGACCCCGACACCGGCGTCACCACCATCGTCAGCTTCGCGGCGGTGGACGATTTCGGCAACGTCATCAACCCGCTGATCGTCGAGGGGCAGGTGCATGGCGGCCTGGTCCAGGGCATCGGGCAGGCGCTGTACGAGAATTGCGTCTATGACGAGGAATCGGGCCAGCTCGTCACCGGCTCCTACATGGACTATTGCATGCCGCGGGCGGACGATGTCCCATCCTTCACCGTGCGCTATCACGAGGACCAGCCCTGCACCCACAATCCGCTGGGCGTGAAGGGCTGCGGCGAGGCCGGGACCATCGGCGCCGCCGCAGCCGTGATGAACGCGGTGGTGGACGCGCTGTCGGAATACGGCGTCACCCACATGGACATGCCGGCGACGCCGGAAAAGGTCTGGAGGACCATCCGCGACGCCGCCCCGGCCCTCACCCCGGCCATGGCGGCGGAATAAGACGGCCGAAGAAGAAGGAGGCTAGAGAATGTACGCGTTCACGTACCAACGGCCGACATCGCTCGCCGACGCGGCGGCCGCCATCCAGGCGGAGGACGCCAAGCTGCTGGGCGGCGGCCAGACCCTGCTGCCGACGCTGAAGCAGCGCCTTGCCCGTCCCACCGACCTGATCGACCTCGGCGCGATTCCCGAGCTGAAGGGAATCCGTGAGGTTGCCCAGGGCGATGGCGGCGGGCTGGAGATCGGCGCCTTTACCCGCCATGCCGAGGTCGCCCATTCCGATCTGGTCAAGCGGGTGATCCCGGCGCTGGCCAGCCTCGCCGAGGGCATCGGCGACCGGCAGGTCCGCAACATGGGCACGCTCGGCGGCTCCATCGCCAACGCCGACCCGTCGGCCGACTATCCGTCGGCGGTGGTGGCGCTGAAATCGGTAGTGACGACCGACCGCCGGACCATTGCGGGCGACGATTTCTTCACCGGCATGTTCGAGACGGCGCTGGAGCCGGGCGAGATCGTCAAGTCGGTGCGCTTCTCCCGCCCCGACAAGGCGGCCTACGCCAAGTTCCGCAACCCGGCCAGCCGTTATGCCATCGTCGGCGTGTTCGTGGCCCGGTTCGGTGCGGAGGTGCGGGTGGCGGTGACCGGCGCCGCCGGCTCGGTCTTCCGCGCCGAGGCGTTCGAGACGGCGCTCGCCGCCGACTTCCGGGCGGAAGCCCTGAACGGCCTGTCGGTGGAAGCAGACGGCCTGAACGCCGACATCCACGCCAGCGCCGATTACCGCGCCCACCTCGTCACCGTGATGGCGAAGCGCGCGGTCGAAGCGGCAGGGTGATTTACCCCCTCTCCCGCCCCGGGAGAGGGAAGGAGCCCGCCGCGAAGCGGAGGTAAGGGTGAGGGGCAGTGCTAAAACCATGCGCTTCCGGTTTGCTGGATCCCCCTCACCCTCCCCACCTTCGGTGGGTCCCCTCCCTCTCCCGGGGCGGGAGAGGGCATTTATCGACCATCTCCAAGGCCCTTCATGACCACCCCCCTCCCCAACTCCGTCGACGACACGCTGGCGCTTCTCACCCGCGGCAACTACGTCGCGGACCGCTCGCTGGCGACCGCGCTGTTCCTGGCGTTGAAGCTGAAGCGCCCGCTGTTCCTGGAGGGCGAGGCCGGCGTCGGCAAGACGGAGATCGCCAAGGTCCTGTCGGCGACGCTCGGCCGCAAGCTGCTGCGGCTGCAATGCTATGAGGGGTTGGACGCCTCGTCCGCGGTCTATGAGTGGAACTATGCCCGGCAGATGATGGAAATCCGGCTGGCCGAGGCGTCGGGCGGGCAGGATCGAGAATCATTGGCCTCCGACCTGTTTTCCGAACGCTTCCTGGTCAAGCGCCCGCTTCTCCAGGCGCTGGAGCCGGACCTCGCCGGGCCGCCGGTGCTGCTGATCGACGAGCTGGACCGCACCGACGAGCCGTTCGAAGCCTATCTGCTGGAGATCCTGTCCGACTATCAGGTCTCTATCCCGGAATTCGGCACCGTCCATGCGCCGGAACCGCCCGTCGTCATCCTGACCTCCAACCGCACGCGCGAGATCCACGACGCGCTGAAGCGGCGCTGCTTCTACCACTGGGTCGATTATCCCGGCGCCGCGCGCGAGCGGGAGATCCTGGCGGTCAAGGCGCCGCAGGCCGACGCGCGGCTGGCGGCGCAGGTGGTCGGTTTCGTCCAGACCCTGCGCGGCATGGACCTCTACAAGGCGCCGGGGGTGGCGGAAACGCTCGATTGGGCGCAGGCGCTGGTCGAGTTGAACCAGCTGGAGCTGGAGCCCTCCGTCATCAACGACACGCTGGGCACGCTGCTGAAGTATCAGGACGACATCGCCCGCATCCAGGGCAGCGAGGCGGCGCGCATCCTGACCCAGGTCAAGACCGAGCTGGCCGCCACCACCGCAAGGTGAGGCAGCGATGACGGACGACGCGCCTGCCGGCCGCCTCACCCTCAATTTGATGCATTTCGCCCGTGCGCTGCGCGCCGCCGGCCTGCCGGTCGGGCCGGGCAAGGTGCTGCAGGCGGTCGAGGCGGTTGAGGCGGTCGGGCTGTCCAACCGCACCGATTTCTATTGGGCGATGCATGCCGTCTTCGTGAACCGCCACGACCAGAGCGAGCTGTTCGATCAGGCCTTTCACGTCTTCTGGCGCAACCCCGACATCCTGAAGCGGATGATGTCGCTGATGCTGCCGAAGGTGCGGACCGAGGCCGCGAGCGACCGGCAGGAAATGTCCCAGCGCCTCGCCGAGGCGCTGCACGGCAGCGGCGCCGAGCAGGAGGAGCCGGACAAGACCGAGATCGAACTCGACGCCTCCTTCACCGTTTCCGCCGCCGAACGGCTGCAGGACAAGGATTTCGAGAAGATGACGGGGGAGGAGATGGCGCAGGCCAAGCGCCTGCTGACCCGTCTCGCCCTGCCGCTGGCGGAGTTCACCACCCGGCGCCACCGCCCCGACCCGATGGGACCGCGCGTCGATCCGCGCGCCACCTTGCGGCGAATGCTGCGCACCGGCGGCGATCTGTCGGACCTTGCACGCAAGCGCCGCCGCACCCGGCCGCCGCCGCTGGTGGTTCTGTGCGACATTTCCGGCTCGATGACCCGCTATTCACGGATGCTGCTGCATTTCATGCATGCGGTCACCAACGACCGTGACCGCGTGTACAGCTTCGTCTTCGGCACCCGTCTGACCAACATCACCCGCCATCTGCGGCACAAGGATGTCGACGTGGCACTCGACGCCGTGTCGGGCGCGGTCGCCGACTGGTCGGGCGGAACGCGGATCGGCACTGCACTGCACGCCTTCAACCGGACATGGGCGCGGCGGGTGCTGGGCCAGGGCGCGGTGGTGCTGCTCATTACCGACGGGCTGGACAGGGATGCAGGGGAAGGGCTTGCGGCGGAGGCCGATCGGTTGCACAAAAGCTGTCGGCGGCTCGTCTGGCTGAATCCTTTGTTGCGCTGGGAAGGCTTCGCGCCGAAATCCTCGGGCATCCGGGCGCTGCTGCCTCATGTGGACGATTTTCGTGCGGCCCACAGCCTGAACAGCCTCGCGGATCTGGCCGGCGCCCTGTCGACCGACGGTCCGCGACGTAGCCCGGGCTTGCGCCGCTGGTTGAAGGAGGCGGCGGGATGAGCGACACCCTGATGGCGGACAACATCGTGGAGCAGGCTGCCGCATGGCGCGCCGCCGGCCGCAAGGTGGCCCTGGCGACCGTCGTATCGACCTGGGGCTCATCGCCGCGCCCGGTCGGCAGCCAGATGGCCGTCGACGAAAGCGGTTCCATGGCCGGTTCCGTGTCCGGCGGCTGCATCGAGGGAGCGGTCGCGCATGAGGCGGCCAAGACGATGGAGGACGGCGAACCGCGCCTGCTGTCCTTCGGCATCACCAACGAAATGGCCTGGGAAGTCGGGCTGGCCTGCGGCGGGCAGGTACAGGTCTATGTCGAGGCCGTGGAATGAAACGCGATATTCTGGACCGGCTGCTTGCGGCGAAGGCCGCCGCGATCCCGGTCGCCCTGGTGACGGACCTCAACAGCGGTCTGCAGAGCCTTGTTCTCGAAGACACCATCCATGGCGGATTCGGACTTGAGCCCGACCTGCTGGACGAGGTGCGCCGGCGCATCCGCCAGGACCGTTCCGGCCTGCTGGTCGATCCGCAGGACGAGGACGGCTTCCGCCTGTTCGTGCATGTCCACAATCCGGCCATGCGGGTGCTGATCGTCGGCGCCGTGCATATCGCCCAGGCGCTGGCCCCGGCGGCGGCGCTGACCGGCTACGACGTGACGGTGATCGATCCGCGCGGCGCCTTCGCGACCGAAGCGCGCTTCCCCGGCATCAAGCTGAACCACCTGTGGCCGGACGAGGCCCTGGCGGAGTTGAAGCCCGATGCCCGCACCGCGATCGTGACCCTGACCCATGACCCGAAGCTGGACGATCCGGCGCTGATCGCCGCCCTGCGCTCCCCCGCCTTCTATGTCGGCGCGCTGGGCAGCAAGCGCACCCACGCGCTGCGCCTGGACCGCCTGCGCGACGAAGGGCTGAGCGAGGCCGAGGTCAAGCGGATCCGTGGTCCGGTCGGCCTGTCCATCGGGGCGGTCACCCCGGCCGAAATCGCCATCTCGATCATGGGGCAGATCACCTGCGTGCGGCGCGGGGAGAACCATCCCTGCTGATGCGGGGCCACGGGCGGGCGCGACGGCGGCCCGCCCGTGGTACTCCACTCTTCCGGTTGTCATTACTCCTTTGCCCCCGCCTGTTGCTCTGATATGGCACCAGTGATCCTGTGTGCGGAGCGTTCGTGGCGGACCGCCGGTCATCCTCTTCCTTTCCCCGGCTTTCCGCCGGGACAGCCTGCGCGCGGACGGCCGCGGCGGGGCGCGCATGAGGATTCGGTCGCGTATCGCGATGGTAGGGGGCGTGCCGGTGGCGGTGGGCGCGGTGATCGCCCTCACCGGCGGGCTGCTGCTTGACCGCAGCGAGAAGGTTTACGAGGCGGCGGTGCTTGCCGGTTCCGTCTATCGCGACGTACTGGCGGCGACGGCGGCGCGGATCGATTATCTCCAGGTCGCGCCCGCCGACCGTGCCGGCCGTGTCGCCCGGTTCGAAGCCTTGTCGGCCTCGGCGGGTGCCGAACTGCGGCAGTTGGGCAAATCGGGATCGGCCGCCACCCACCGGCCCGAAGTCGAACGCGCCACCGCGGTTCTGAAGCGCTACGTCGGCCAGATGCGCGCCTTCATCGAGGTGGCGGGCGCCAACGACGCGGCCGTCGCCGACATGGGCCGGCATGCCGCCAGCCTGATGGCGCTGACCGATCGCGCCCGAAAGCGCCAGCATGCCGCCAATGTGGATTCGCTCGGTTCGCTGACGGAAGCGGACCAGCGCCTGCGCGACAGCCGCGACGTGGTCGACGGGGCCCATGAACTGCGCGAGGCGATGCTGGCGCTGCAACGGGCGGAGGCGCAGCATGTCGCGGCTCTGGCCTTCGGCGTCGGAGTCTTCGGGACCGGGCGGCCACTGACCGCCGCGGATTTCCGCATCGCCACCGACAAGCTGACCGCCACCGCCGACCGGCTCCAGGCGGCGCTGCGCCGCACCGATCCGCTGGCCAGCCGCTATCCGGCGACGGAAACCGCCGGTCGCTATGCCGCGGCGGTCGCCGACCTGCAATCCGCCGTGCAGGCGCTTCACGAAACGCGGGCGGAGCGCGACGCGGCGTTGAACCGGTTCGAAACGGCGGTCCAGGCGGCCGGCTTCGCCGAATACCGCAGGCCGGGCGCCGGCCCAGGGGAACGGATGCTGGCGGAGCAGGTCAACCGGACCCTGCCGGCGGTGCGGGCGCTGGTCCTGACCGGCACCCTCGACCGGCAGCCTGACGTGACCTCCCTGTCCAGTCTCCTGCCGTCGGTCCGTCCGGCACTGGAGGAGTTGCAGCAGGTGCAGGCGCGTTCCATCGCCACGCAGCGGCGGCTTGCCGATGCACAGTATGCCAGTGCCGAAGCCGCATCGGCCATCGAGGCGCTGACCGCCCGCATCCTGATGGTGAAGGCGACCGGTTACACCGCACTTCAGGAAGAGGTGGTGCAACTGATCGCCTACGCCATCCAGGCCAACGATACCGAGCAGGAAACCCAGAATGTCGCCATCGTCGCCCTGCGCCTGGGGCGGCGGGCCGCCGACGCCGTGGCGATGCGCGACGTGGAGGAAGCCGACCGCATCGTCGACGATGCCGGCACGTTGCTGGAAACCGTCCGCGGGATTCCCATGTCGCCGCTGCTGCAGGACGAGGTGCTGTCGGCCATCCGCAGTTGGCGCGACAGCCTCGGACGGACCGCGGAGGGCCTGCGCCGGCTGAACCAGCTGCTGTTCACCATGGATCGCGATGCCGGCGCCCTGGTGGAGACCGCCCGCCAGCTGGACGAGACTTTCCGCGACGAAGCGGCGCGCATCGGCGAGCTGCTGACCCGGATCCTGATCATCGGGGCCACCATCGGCCTGCTGCTGGGCGGTGGCGCGGCGGTCCTTGTCGCGCGGTCCATCAGCAGGCCGGTCCTGCGGCTGCAGCGGCAAATGACCCGGCTGGCCGAGGATCCGCTGGCCGGCCCGATCGGCGACACGCGCCGTCAGGACGAATTCGGCGCGATGGCGCGCGCCGCCGACTTCTTCATCCGAGAAATCGGTCTGCGGGAGCAGGCGGCCCGCGAGGCGAAGGAGCGTGCCGACCGTGCTTTGGAGGATCTGCGCCGCACCCAGGCCGATCTGATCCAGGCGGAGAAGATGGCCTCTCTCGGCGGCCTGGTCGCCGGCATGGCGCATGAGATCAACACGCCGCTCGGCAACGCCCTGATGGGGGCCACCCATCTGCAGGATCGGCTGGACTCGATCGGACGGCTGGCCCAGGAGGGAAACCTGCGCCGCTGCGACTTCGCCGATTTCCAGGAAACGGCGGAGGAATTGGCAAGGCTGATGGTGCTGAACCTGCGTCAGGCCGGCGAACTGGTGCAGAGCTTCAAGCAGGTCGCCACCGACCAGACCAGCGGCGAAGGGCGGCGCTTCGCCTTGAGGCCCTATCTGGAGGATCTGGCGACCAGCCTCAGCCCGTCCTGGCGCCGCACCGGGCACAGCCTGCGTGTCGAGTGTCCCGACGGCATCGAGATCGACGGCTATCCCGGCGCCCTGGCTCAGATCCTGACCAATCTCGTGATGAATTCCCTCATCCATGGCTATCGGGACGGGCAGCAGGGGCATCTTCTGATCGCTGCCGGCGCGCCCGGCCCGGAACTGGTGGAGCTGGTCTATACCGATGACGGCAGGGGCATTCCGCCGGCCGATCTGGGACGGGTGTTCGATCCGTTCTTCACCACCCGCCGCGGCACCGGCAGCACCGGGCTTGGGCTGCACATCGTCTACAATCTCGTGGCGAACAGGTTGGGCGGAAAGGTCGCGGTCGAGAGTGGACCCGGCCAGGGCGTGCGCTTCACCATTCGCTTTCCACGGCGAGTTGCTACTGATAACTTCGCGCTTGCGATAGAAGCACGATCCGTGCAGGAGCAGTGAAATGCCTTTGCCGACGCAGGGATTCACCAAAAGGCTCGCGAAGGGGCTGTCTGCTCTCGTCGTGATTGCGGGAACGTCCGGCGCTGCACAGGCCGACAAGTCGCTCGTCTACTGCACGGAAGGCAATCCGCAGAGCTTCAACGCGCAGGTGTCCACCTCCGGCACCAGCGTGAATGCGGCCAGCCCGCTGTTCAACAATCTGGTGGAATTCGGCCGCGACACGCAGCTTATCGCTCCGGCCCTTGCCGAATCCTATACGGTTTCCGACGACGGCCTGGTTTACGAGTTTCGTTTGCGCCGGAACGTGCGGTTTCATTCCAATGGGCATTTCACGCCCGGCCGGACGCTCAATGCCGACGACGTGCTGTTCTCGATCGAGCGGCAATGGAAGAGCGATCATCCCTACCACGATGTCGGCCCGGCAACTTACGACTACTTCCGCGGCATGGGGCTGCCCACCCTGTTGAAGTCGGTGGAGAAGCAGGACGACCATACGGTGCGCATCACGCTGAACCGGCCGGAAGCCCCGTTCCTGGCCGATCTCGCCATGCCGTTCCTGTCGATCCAGTCGGCGGAATATGCCGACAGCCTGATGAAGGCGAAGCGGCCGGAACTGTTCGACGAGGAACCCATCGGCACCGGACCGTTCAGTCTCGTGTCGTACCAGCCCGATCTCGCGATCCGCTACAGGGCGTTCGACGGCTATTGGCAGGGGCGCCAGCCCCTGGACAACCTGATCTACTCGATCACCCCGAACATCGCCGTGCGCCTGAACAAGCTGCGCTCCGGCGAATGCCATGTGATGATCTTCCCGAATCCGGCGGAACTGGGAAAGATCGAGAAGGATCCCAATCTGGTCATCGAGCAGCAGGACGGGAAGAATGTCGCCTATATGGCGCTCAACACCCGGAAGCCGCCGCTCGACGATGTGCGGGTGCGGCGTGCCGTGACACTGGCGATCGACAAGCGCACATTGGTGGATGCCGTCTATCAGAACGGAGGGCGGCCGGCAAAGAACCCGATCCCGCCCAGCATGTGGTCTTACGACGACAGCATCGAAGACCACCCCTTCGACCCGGCGACCGCGCGCAGCCTGTTGATCGAAGCCGGGTATCCGGAGGGCTTCACCCTCGATCTCTGGTATCCGCCGGTCACGCGCCCCTACATGCCCAACGGCAAGCGCGCCGCCGAAATGATCCGGGAGAACCTGGAGCGCATCGGAATCAAGGTCACGCTGAAGACGGAGAACTGGGGCAGTTACCGCAGCCGGGTGACGCAGGGCGAGCAGGACATGGTGATTTATGGCTGGACCGGCGACAACGGCGATCCCGACAACTTCCTGTATTTCCTGCTGAGCTGCACCGGGGTGCATCCGGGCGGCTCCAATGTCGCAAGGTGGTGCAATCCAGATTTCGAAGAGCAGATCACCAAGGCGAAGGCCGACAGCGATATTGAGAAGCGCGCCGTGTATTACCGGAAGGCGCAGAGAATATTCAACCGAGAGATGCCGTGGTTCCCGATAGCCAACACTTACATTGTCGTCGCTCACCGCAAAGAGGTTAAGAATTATACGAACAACATATTCAAACAGGATTTCTCAGGCGTCGATATAGAGGCCCCGTGAGCGGCAGGGATATGCAAACCTCTCCTGGACACCCTTCGCCCGAGACAATGTCTTCCGACGAGCTGATGTTCGGCAACGAACAGGCGGAGACGCCGCCGGAACAGCGGGCGGCAAGCCTGGATCCCTGGCCGGTCCTGGTGGTCGACGACGACGAGCAGGTTCACGCAATGACGCGCATCCTGCTCAACGACTTCGAGTTCGAAGACCGCCGTTTCGCCATCGTCAGCGCCTTTTCCGCGGCCGAGGCACGGGCGATCCTGGCCCAGCGGACGGATCTGCCGGTGGTTCTGCTGGACGTGGTGATGGAGACCCATGACGCCGGGCTGCGGCTGGTCCATCACATCCGCCGTGACCTGGGCAACCGCCACATCCGCATCATCCTGCGCACCGGCCAGCCCGGACAGGCGCCGGAGCGCGAGGTGATCGTCGCCTACGACATCAACGACTACAAGAGCAAGGCCGAGCTGACCGCGCAGAAGCTGTTCACCAGCCTGATCGGCGCGGTGCGCGGCTGGCGCGATCTCGTCACCATCGAAACCCTGAACCACTCGCTGGAACGCCGGGTCGCCGAACGCACGGCGGAGCTGGAACGGCAGAGCGCGCTGGCCGACCAGCAGCGCCGCTTCATCGAGAATCTGGTGGAGATGATGCCGAGCCCGGTCTGGTACCGGGACGCCGCCGGCAGCTGCACCCTGTGCAACCGGGCTTTCCGCGAGCTGTTCCCGGATGCCGCCGGCGGGATCGAATGGACCATCGGCGGATATGGGCGCAAGGGCACCGGCGGCGAGACCTTCTCCTTCGAGACCAGCGTGGTGGGACCGGATGGAGCGCCGCGCGAACTGCTGGTGGTGAAGCGCCCGCTGACCGGGGCGGACGGTGCGCCCGCCGGCCTGATCGGCATCGCCACCGACATCACCGAACGCCGGCTCATGGAGCATGAGCTGCACCGTCTGGCCACCACCGATCCGTTGTCCGGCGCCCACAACCGCCGGCATATCCTGGACCTGCTGGAGCGGCGGCTGAACCGGCAAGGCGGCGCCGACCCCAAATCCGTTGTGGGGCCGGCCTGCCTCATCATGCTCGACATCGACCACTTCAAGCGGATCAACGACGGGCTGGGCCATGCCGCCGGCGATGCCGCCATCCGCAGCGTGGTGGAGGAGATCCGCCGCCATCTGCGCCCAACCGATCAGATCGGCCGCATCGGTGGCGAGGAGTTCGCGATCCTGCTGATGGATACCGGCCGGAACGATGCTGCGGTGATCGCCGAACGGTTGCGCAGTGGTCTGGCGGCGCTGTCGATCCCCCTGCCGGACGGCCAGCGCTTCCAATTGACCGGCAGTTTCGGCCTGACGGAAGTCCGTCCGCTGGCGGATACTGTGGAATGCGTTCTCGGCCGCGCCGATCACGCGCTTTACCGGGCCAAGGCACTGGGACGCAACCGGGTCGAGCTTACCTGACGCCCTTCGGAGCGATCCTGCGACATTTTGCTCGATCACGCCTTGACCGGCGCCGCGGCAGCAGGTATTCAGATTCTATGGATACCACCGCCACCATGCGAATGCGAATTACCGCCCCGGCGCTCTGAGAGCGTCGGAGAGTTGCCGTATTCGTGTTCACTGGTCGTGTGGAGTGTGTGGCGTGTCGCTGCACCCTGTGGTTCCCGGAACCCTCAATCCGGATCATGACAAGTCCTTCCGTCTGACCGCTGTCGCGGCACCGCAGTCCGGTGTCCGTCTCGGCGAGCGAATGTGTGGCTCGGCGCGAATTATTCACCCGGTCCGCTGAGGCGGTCCGGGTCAAGCCCGTCCTACCCAAAATTCGTTCGTCGAGGAATTTCGCGATGCTCACCGCGCATGCCGATGCCGCGCGCACCCTGTCCGTCTGCACGCCCGTCCACACCCCCGCCTTCGATGAAGACCGTCTGCCTGCCTGGCTGCCGCTGTCGGCGGTGACCGACGCAGCCCGGCGGCTGTCCGGCCAGATCGTCCGCACGCCCCTGCTCCATGCGTCGGCCCTGGGCCGTGACCTGTGGCTGAAGGCGGAGGTCTTCCAGGCCACCGGCGCCTTCAAGGAGCGCGGCGCGCTGAACCGCCTGCTGCGGCTGACCGCGCCGGAGCGGGCCGGCGGGGTCGTGGCGATGTCGGCCGGCAACCACGCCCAGGGCGTGGCTCTGCACGCCGCCCGGCTGGGGGTGAAGGCCACCATCGTGATGCCGGAGACGGCGCCCCGCTGCAAGGTGGAGCGGACCGCCGCCCTCGGGGCCGAGGTGGTGCTGCACGGCGCCACGGTGGGCGAGGCCAAGGGCAAGGCGCTGGAACTGGCGACGGAGCGGCGGCTGACCTTCCTCCACCCCTATGACGATCCCGACGTGATCGCCGGCCAGGGCACCGTCGGGCTGGAGATCCTCGCCGACCGCCCGGATGTGGATACGGTGGTGGTTCCGGTCGGCGGCGGCGGGCTGCTTGCCGGTGTCGCCGCCGCGGTGAAGGCACAGCGTCCGCGCGTGCGGGTCATCGGCGTGAGGCTGGCCCGGCGCGGCGGCCCGACGCTGGCCGACGGTATCAACGTCCATGCTCTGGGCAAGCTGCCCCAGGCCATCGTCGACACGCTGGTCGACCGTGTGGTCGAGGTGGAGGAGGCGGAGATCGCCGCCGCGATGCGCGCCCTGCACGGCTCCTTCGGCGTGGTGGCCGAGGGGGCGGGCGCCGCCGGTGTCGCCGCGGTGCTGAGCGGCCGGCTGGGGCGAACCGGACGGACGGTGGCGGTGTTGAGTGGCCGGAACGTCGATGGCGACACGCTGGCACGGACATTGGCGGCGTGATTACCCCCCGCTCTCCTGCAAAAGAACCAAAGGACCGCTTTCGCACCATCCCGCGCAAATCGCATAGCTCCCCCGTCACCGAAGTGAAGTATGGATAGGTCAGCAGAAATGACCTATATTGGGCGTCGCGTGTAAACACACAGGCGACGCCGAAGGGTGATTGGCATGACGAACAATTCCGCCCCGACCATTTCGTCATCCCCCACATCGATCATTTACGAGCGGCCAAAGGCTGCGCACAGTGTCTTTGACAATTTGCAAGGACAACTGTTCGGCGTCGTGATGACGTCGTTCGGGATCGCCATCCTCCATGCCGCCGGGCTGGTCACCGGACAGGCGGCAGGGTTGAGCTTCGTGATCTCCTATGCGACCGGCATCGACTTCGGAATTCTGTTCTTCCTCGTCAACCTGCCCTTCTACCTCCTTGCGCTGGCCCGCATCGGCGTCGGCTTCACGGTCAAGTCGCTGATCGCCGTCACCGGCATCTCCGTCCTCTCCAGCCTGCTGCCGTCGATGATGAGCTTCAGCGCCATCAACCCCTATGTCGCGGCGGTGCTGGCGGGCTTCTGCGTCGGGATCGGGGTGATCGGGCTGTTCCGCCACGGCGCCAGCGGTGGCGGTATCGGCATCCTCGCCTTTTATCTGCAGGAGAAGACCGGGTTCCGCGCCGGCTGGCTTCAGGCGCTGTTCGATCTCGGGGTCTTCTCCGCCGCCGCCTTCGTTCTGGAATGGCCGGCGCTGCTCGCCTCGATCCTGGGGGCGGCGGTGCTGAACGCTTTCGTCGCCTTCAATCACCGCGCCGACTGGTACGTCGCCAGGTAAGCGGAGCGGGCCGCCCTATTCGCGGCCCAGCACCCGGTCGACCACGGCGTCGGCCCATTCGCGCGAGCGGAAGCTCGCCTTGGCTTCGACCGGGTCATAGACGCGCTCGACCCAATCCCAGAACTCGATCGGACGCTTCTGGTTGTAGGCGGCGTACAGCTCGAAGAAATAGTCAAGAATGCCGGTCTTGGCCTGCTTGAAATGGCCGTACCGCCAGGACAGCTGCTTCATCGCTTCGTCGAGCGGCTTGCCTTCATGGGCGAACAGGTACAGCGTCGCCATGAAGCCGGCGCGGTCGGCCCCCGACTTGCAGTGCATCAGCGCCGGATAGCTCATGGTCTTGAAAAGCTCGCGCGCCTTCAGAAGGGTTTCCTTCTTGGGCATGTCGCGGGAGTTCACCGGGAAGTCGACCAGTTCCAGGCCATGGGCGCGGCAGGCCTCCGCCTCCAGGATGTAGGAGGCGCAGTCGCGCGAGCCGCGCAGGTTCAGGATCGACTTGATCCCATTGCGCGCCGCCGCGGCGATGTGCGAAGGCGAGGGCTGGCTTGCCCGGTACATGTTGGGCGAGATGCGGTAGGTGTTCGAATAGATCAGCCGGAAGCAGGCGTGATCAATGAACACGCTTTCCAGATGGCCGAGCGTACGCTGCCACGGCGTCGCCATGCGGCTGCGGCTGCGCTTGATCGCGTCGGCCAGCGCGGTGGTGGTGACCGTCCGCAGATAGCTTTTCTTCGCCAACTTAGACCTTTCGACTCTGACGGAACGCCAACATAGGCATGGTCGCCGTTCCGTCAAGAACCACTGTCACGCCGACATCACGCCGACTTCCCCTGAAGCCGCACATACATGCCGTATTGCGCGGCCAGGGTCAGCACGATTTCCATGTAAAGATTGATCAGGCCGTTGGCGTAGAAGGCCGGGCAGCCGGTGTAATGGCGCTCCCCCACCATCGCCGTCGGCTCGATCAGGTCGGTGTTCAGGACGATCAGATCCTTGTCCGGATCATAGAGGAAGGCCGACTGGTCGGAGCGCAGCGGGTGGATGGCCTGATGGTCGTCGGCCTCGATCCTTCCCGCCGCCATGAACTGGCACAGCATGCCCAGGCTGCCCATGGCGAGCGGCAGCACCTGCTTCAGGCTGCGGCGGGCCAGATCGTCATAGGCGTCGGCCTCCAGCCCCGGACGCAGCAGCGGCGCAGCCTCCACCAAATTCCAACAGACATGCAGGGCGGTGTGACTGCCGGTCTTGGTGATCGACAGCATGTCGTAGCCGGACGGTCCGTGCAGGACCGATTTCTGCAATTCACGCCCCAGCACATAGCCGGCGGCGGCCAGATCGGTGATGGTTCCCCCCGTCCGGCAGCGGTCCTCCTCCACCATCACCTTGATCGCCCAGTCCTTGATGATGGCGTCCAGCAGGTGGCAGACGGAATCGCGCAGGAAGCCGACCATACGGTCGGGATCGGCCGCATCGATGCCGGCGGGATCGGCGAAATCCAGCCCGTGCGGCGAGTCCGGCGGGGTCGACAGCACCAGATGGCCGGCATCGTTCAGCGGCATGCGGGCGATGATGTGATCCCGCAGATCGACATAGAGGAAGCCCAGCAGGGTGTTGATGGCGACCTTCTCGAAATCCTCCTTGCGGGTGTCGGCATGGGCTGGGCAGTGGCCGGCCAGCGTCAGCAGTTCTTCGCTGAGGAGATAGTTCGGATCTTCGGCGATGCGGTGCAGGATCGGCGCGAGGTTGATCCGGGTCATCCCGGCCTCCTCATGCGCCGTGGCGTAGGTGAGCGCGAAATCGTTGGTCCGGGCCATCGGGCTCAGCCCTCCTGCAGACGGTCGTAGACGGAATATTCCAGTGCCAGCCCGGCCACGATGTCCAGATACAGCTTGATCAGGTTCGTGGTGTAGAAGGCCGGGCAGCCGGTGTAGTAACGCTCGCCCGGTTTGGCAAAGGTAACGATGGGGTCGGCGTTCAGCCGGATCAAGCCGTTGCCGTCCAGCACGAAGGCGGTCTGGTCCTTGGGCAGCCGATGCACCGCCAGCCCGTCGGCCGGCTCGATCCCGCTTTCCTCCATGTAATGGACCAGCATGCCGAGGCTGGCCATCGACAGCGGCACGATCTGTTTCAAACTGCGGTGGACGAGGTCGTCGTAGAAGGCGGCGTCGCGGCCGGGCACCAGCAGCGGAGCGGCCTCCACCAACGCCCAGCAGATGTGGATCGCGGTGTGGCTGCCGGTCTTGGTGATCGACAGCATGTCGTAGCCGGCGCGCTGGTAGAGCGGCGAATGCTCCAGCACGCTGCGCAGGACGAAGGTGGCCGCCGCCTCCAGCGAGATGGCGCCGGCCCCCTGGGAGCGGAAATACTCCTCCTCATGCACCAGATCGACGGCCCAGCCGGTGATCAGCCCGTCCAGCAGGTGGCAGGTGGCGTCGCGCAGGACGGAGCAGAGGACGTCCGGCGCCGCCGCGGCCATGGCGGCACGGTCGGCCGGGTCCAGCCCATGCGGCGAGCGCGGCGGGATCGGCAGCATCGGCCGCCCTTCGGCATCGAAGGGCAGTTTCTCCGCGATGTGGTCGCGAAGCCGGTTGAACAGCAGCGCCAGCAGGCTGTTGACCGCGACCTTGTCGGCATCGTCCTGCGGGATCGGCGCCGCACCCTCCGTCCCGTCCTGCCCGGCTCCGGCATGGAACGGGCACTGGCCGCCGCCCTGCCGGAATTCCTCGCTGAACAGGAAGTTCGGCTCCGCCTGGATACGCTGCAGGATATGGGCGATCGACACCCGGCCCAGGCCGGCTTCGCCATGGGCGGTGTTGAAGGCCTGGGCGAAGTCGTTGGAACGGCTGGGCAGGGTATCGGACATGCGGCGGCTTCCGGCGCGGATATAGGACAGACGGGCTACCCTAATGGGAAATGCTGCGGCTGCGCAACGGAGCGTCGTGTCGCGGCCCGATAATGTCCCGGCGGAGGCGTTATTTTGCCACGATTCGCCCTTCGACCGCCGACGCGACCGTTTTCTTGGCTTCCACGTGGTTCATCACGATGGTCGCCAGCAATACCGCCCCCGAAGCATCGACGATCACTTTGGAGCGCGGGAAGGCGGCATAGCCGTCGCCGCCGTTCAGCAGATAGTCGTTGGTCGCGACGCGATAGGTCGCCTGCGGGTCGATCGGCTTGCCGCCCACCGTCACGGAGATCACCCGGCGGCCGGACGGGGCCTTGGGATCGTAGATCATGGTCAGGCCCGACACCTGGGGAAAGCGGCCGGCCTTCTCCTCCACCCTGCCGACGCCGTGCTCCAGGGTGGAGATCAGATCCTGCCCCGACATCTCCACCAGCATGCCGACATTGCCGAAGGGCAGCTCGGCGAAGATGTCGCGGCGGGTCAGCCTGGCCCCGGCGGGATGCAGCGCATCGGCGCGGATGCCGCCGCCGTTGGTGATGGCGACATCGGCCTTCAGCGTCTCGCGCAGGGCGTCGGCGATCAGGTTGCCCATGCTGGCCTCGCGGCTGCGCACCACGTCCTTGCGGCTGTCCAGTTCGGTCGCGGTGGTGCCGATCACCGCGGCGAGGTCGCTGTCCAGCCGCTTGGTATAGCCCTCCACCAACGCCTCCACCCCCGGGTCCGGGGCGACGCCGGCGGTGGTGACGAAGCGCCATTCGGCCGGCATCGTGGTGGTCGCCGCTCCCTTGCCGGCGTCCCTGGTTTCGACCGCCAGCTTGACGACGCCGAGGTAACGCGCATCCTGCCCCGCCTTCAGGATCAGGGTGGAGCCCTCGTAGAAGCTGATCGGGTCGTGGTCGTGGCCGCCCAGGATCAGATCGATGCCCTTGACCTTGGAAGCCAGCTGCCGGTCCTCCTCGATGGTCAGGTGGGTCAGCGCCACGACGACCGCGGCGCCCCCGGCCCGCAACTCCTTCACCGCGGCGGCGGCCGTCTCCAGCACGGGCGGGAAGCTGAGGCCGGGGCCGGCGTTCGACAGCCGGGCGGAGTCGGGGGTAATCAGGCCGATGAAGCCGACGGTGATGCCGTCGACCGTCCTGGTCCAGCTCGGCACCGTCGTCGCGAAGGCGGAACCGTCGGCGGACCGCACATTGGTGCCGATCCAGGGGAACTTCGATTCGGACATCCGCCGCTTCAGCACGTCGGGTCCGAAGTCGAACTCATGGTTGCCGAAGGTCACCGCATCGACGCCGATGGCGTTGAACAGGGTGATCATCTGCTCGCCCTGGGTCGTGCCCGACAGCAGCGACGGCGACAGGAAATCCCCGCCGACGGTGGTGAAGGCGCCGGGGGCCGCGTCGCGCTCGCGTTTCAGCAGGGTCATCAGCGGCCCGAACCCGCCCTGCCCCTTCACCGGCGCGATCTCGTACACGTCGTTGATGTGCAGGAAGGTCAGCAAGCCGTTCTGCGCCCAAGCCGGGAAGGTCATGCCGAGAATGGCGGCGATCAGCGGAGCGGCGAGAAGGCGGGTGCGGGGGCGGGACGACATGGGGACGGATCTCCGGGGCGCAGCGGAACGGATGGATGCCAGGCACTTTAGACCACCGGCCCGGCAGCGTGCATAGCGGCTTTGCGGGGCAAAGCATGGGTTTGGAAGCGCCTGCGGCTTGAACTCCGCCCGCTACCGTCTCACAACTTGATGACACCCGTGCCAATGACGCGAGCCGAGCAGACCCATGCGCATCCTGGTCGTTCAGAACAGCCGCACCGCTCCCATCGGTCTGGTGGGCGAGGCGCTGACCGACAACGGCGCCACCCTCCACACCATCGCCGCCAACGAGGGGGAGACGATTCCCGTGAAGGACGGCTATGCCGGCCTCGTGGTCCTGGGCGGTCCGCAGGACGCCTGGGACGACGAGAAGGGCCCACATTTCGGCCGGGTGATGGAGACTATCCGCGAGTTCACCGATGCCGGCCGGCCGGTGATGAGCATCTGCCTGGGCGCGCAGCTCGCCGCCCGCGCCTATGGCGCCAAGGTCTACCGCCACACAACGCCGGAACTGGGCATCCACCGGGTCAGCCTGACCGACGGCGCGCAGGACGACCCGCTGCTGGGCGGCTTCGGCCCGGAGCTGAACCTCGCCCAGTGGCATTACGACACCTTCGAGTTTCCCGAGGGCGCGGTGCCGCTGGCCTATAGCGAGGCCTGCGACCGCCAAGCCTTCCGGCTCGGCCGCGCCACCTACGCCTTCCAGTTCCACCCGGAGGCGACCGGCGACATCCTGCGCGGCTGGGCCTCACGCATCCGGGACGAGGCGCGGGCGAGCAATGCCGACATGCTGCACGGGCTGGAGGATGCCATCGCCACCCACCTGCCGGTGGCGGAGCAGTTCACCCGCGTCATGACCCGGCGCTGGCTGGATCTGGCGCGCTGACCGCTTCGCTGCCGACGGCCGCGGTGAAGCCCGCGAGCAGGTCGGGGGTATCGACGTCATAGAGGATGCCGGCATCCTCCACCGGCACCTCGCACAGCCGGTCGGCATGCTGGCCGATCAGCCGCTTCGCCCCGGCATCGCCGGTCAGCGCCGCCATCTCGGCGAAGAAGGCGCGGTCCCAGAGCACGGGGTTGCCCTGCTTGCCATGGGTGGTCGGCACGCAGATGGCGCGGCCTTCAAGCGGGCTGTAGGCGGCGATCAGCCGGTCGATCACGCCGGACGCCACCCGCGGCATGTCGCCCAGGCACACCACCACCGCATCCGATTCTCCCGGCACCGCCGCCAGCCCGGCGCGCAGCGAACTGCTCAGCCCCTCGGCGAAGGCGGGGTTGTGGACGAAGGTGACGGGACGGTCGGCCAGTGCCCGCGCCACGCTTTCCCCCTGGTGGCCGGTGACGACGATGACGCTGGCGGCCTGGGAGGCCAGCGCGGCATCCACCGCGCGGGCGACCAGCGGGGCGCCGTTCACCTCCGCCAGCAGCTTGTTGGTCGGCCCCATGCGGCTGGAGCGGCCGGCGGCCAGCACCAGGGCGGTGACGCGCGGCGCGCGCGGCGTTTCCGCCGCCAAGCCGGCGCGCGGCAGGGGGCGCGTCGGAATTTCCGCCAGCAGTCCGCCGACACCCATCCGCATCACCTCCGCCCGGCCGGGCGGCACGCCCGCGGCGATGCGCTGCAGCACCCAGTCGAAGCCGTTCAACTTGGGCGAGCGCGCACAGCCCGGCAGGCCCAGCACCGGCTTGCCCCCGCGCCGGCCGAGCAGCAGCAGGTTACCCGGATCCACCGGCATGCCGAGATGCTCCACCACGCCGCCCGCCCGCCCGATGGCCGCCGGAAGCACGTCGCGCCGGTCGGTGATGGCGGAGGCGCCGGCGATCAGCAGCAGATCCGCGGGCGGCAGCGCGGCGATCAGTTCCGCCAGCACGCCCTCGTCATGGGCGCAGCGCGCCTCATGGGCCAGCGTGCCGCCGAGCGCCTCGATCCGCTCCCGCGTCACCGTCACGGTCTTGTCGAGAACGCTCTCCTTCACCCCCGGCAGCCGGGTCTGGATCAGCGCCACCGACAGCGGGCGGAAGGGGAGAACGGCCAGCGGCGGCGCACCGTCGGCCGCCAGACGCTCCGCCTGCTCCACCGCTGCGGCGGGGGCGGCGAAGGGGATGATCTTGACGGTCGCCAGCATCTGGCCCGGTTCGACCGGAGCGTAATCCGGCAGGGTGGCGATGGTGACGCTCTCGTCGATGGCGTTGATCGCGTCGATGCGTGCCGGGTCGAGACGGAGCAGGCCGCGCGCCTCGGCGAACAGGTTGACGCGGCCGGTGAAGGCGGCGGCGGCCTGCACGGCACCGCCCGCCACCGCGGCGGCGATGCGGGTGGCGGCGGCGTCCTCCCCGATGTCGGCATCCGACAGCTTGGCGGCGATCACCTCGCCGATGCCCGCCTCCCGCAGGGCCGCGACATCCCCGGCCGACAGGCGGCGGCCCTTCTTGAAGGCCAGCGCCCCGAGGCGGAGCGAATGGGCGAGGATGGCGCCCTCTGCGTCGGACAGGGGAAGCGGGCCGAAAAACATGGGGGCTCCGGGGCGGGCACGAGGGAACGCCTTCCGATATGGCGACCGCATCACAGCCAAGCAATGCCCCGGAAGCCTCCGGGATCACATCACGACTTCTCGGCCACGCCCAGCTTGGCCTGCACGGCCGCCAGACCGTCCTTGCCGTCGATGGTGGTGACGCCGTCCAGCCAGCCCTTCAGCACGTCGGGATTCTTCTTCAGCCAGGCCTTCGCGGCGGCATCCGGCTTCTTGTTGCCGTTCATGATGTCGTCCATCACCGCGTTTTCCATGTCCAGGGTGAAGGAGAGGTTCGACAGCAGCTTGCCGACATTCGGGCATTCGGCGGCATAGCCCTTGCGGACGTTGGTGGCGACCGTGGCGCCCCCCAGGTTGGGGCCGAACCAGTCGTCACCGCCCTCCAGATAGGTCAGTTCGAAGCTCTTGTTCATCGGGTGCGGCTCCCAGCCCAGGAACACGACCCAGGCCTTGTTGCGGGCGGCCCGCTTCACCTCGGCCAGCATGCCGGCCTCGCTGGACTCCACCAGCTTGAAGTCCTTCAGGCCGAAGGCGTCGGCCTTCAGCATCTTGTCGATGATCAGGTTGCCGTCGTTGCCGGCCTCGATGCCGTAGATCTTGCCGCCCAGCTTGTCCTTGAACTTCGCGATGTCGGCGAAGGTCTTCAGCCCGGCCTCGGCGGCGTATTTCGGAACCGCCAGCGTGTATTTGGCGCCTTCCAGGTTGACGCGCGTCACCTCGACGGAGCCGTCTTCCAGCACCGGCTTCAGGAAGGGCTCCATCGTCGGCATCCAGTTGCCGAGGAAGACGTCGAGCGACTTGGTCTTCAGCCCGGTATAGACCAGCGGCACCGACGTCATGGTCGTGGTCGGCTTGTAGCCGAGCGCGTCCAGCGTGACGGAAGCGAGCGCCGTCGTCGCCGCGATGTCGGTCCAGCCGACGTCGCCGAAGCGGACCGCCTTGCAGGACGCCGGATCGGCGGCCGACGCCCCGCCGGCCCCCAGCGCCACCGCCGCCGCGACGCTCACGCCCGCGATCCCCTTGGCCAGGGCCATCCATCCGCTCATGTCCTCAACTCCTCTTTCCTGTGGTTCCGGTTCGTCGGTCTGCCGTTTTCGTCATCGACGGAGCGGCGAAAATGGCGCATTTGTTGCGGCGCAAGCCAAGGTGCCGGTTGCGGCCAACCATGGCGGAGATGGACAGGAGACCGCTCGCCCCATGCCCAAAGTCGGAATGGAACCGATCCGCCGCCGTCAGTTGATCGACGCGACCATCACCTCGATGGGCGAGCATGGACTGGTCGACACCACGGTCCAGACGATCAGCCGCGGGGCCGGCGTGTCGCCCGGCATCATCCATCATTATTTCGGCGGCAAGGACGAGCTGCTGGCCGCCACCATGCGCAGCATGCTGCAGCAGCTGCGCGACGACGCGACCCAGCGGCTGGCGACCGCGGAGTCGCCGCGCGCACGGCTGGAGGCCATCGTCGACTGCAACTTCGCCCCCGGCCAGTTCGAGCCGCGGGTCGTCGCCGCATGGCTGGGCTTCTGGGCGCAGGCGCCGCACAACCCGGCGTTGGCGCGCCTGCAACGGATCAACGCCCGCCGCCTGCATTCCAACCTGCTGCACGCCCTGCGCCCCCTGCTGCCGGCGGAACGGGCGGAGCGGGTGGCCGTCGGGCTGGCGGCGATGATCGACGGGCTGTGGCTGCGCTTCGCCCTGACCGGAGCCATCGACGGCAGCGCCGCGCGGGCGGTGGCGCTGGGCTACCTCGATTCCGAACTGAACGCCTGACCTCACCGCCGCCACCGGCGCCGCTCGGCCGTTCCGGCGGCAGCCGGGCGGCGAAAGCCGCTCCCAAGGCCCCGGCCGAAACTCTGGGTGATGCGGTCGAGCACGACGGCGAGCAGCACCACGCTCAGCCCGCTCTGCACGCCGAGGCCGATGTCGAGGCGCTGGATGCCCTGGAGCACCACATTGCCCAGCCCGCCGGCGCCGATCATCGAGGCGACGACGATCATCGACAGCGCCATCATCATGGTCTGGTTGACGCCGGCCATGATCGACGGCAGGGCATTGGGCAGTTGGACCTTGAACAGCAGCTGGTGGTCGCGGCAGCCGAAGGCGCGGCCGGCCTCCACCAGTTCCTCCGGCACCTGCCGGATGCCGAGCGCGGTCAGCCGCACCGCCGGCGGCATGGCGAACACCACCGTGGCGATGATGCCCGGCACCCGCCCCAGCCCGAAGAACATCACCGCCGGGATCAGATAGACGAAGGCCGGCATCGTCTGCATCAGGTCGAGCAGGGTCTTGCCCAGCCCGTCGGCCAGCCTGCTGCGCGCCATCCAGATGCCCAGCGGCACCCCGCCGATCAGGCTGAGCGCGGTGGAAGCGAGCACGAGGCCGAGGGTCGAGATCGTCGGCTCCCACAGGCCCATCACGAAGATGGCAGCGAAGGCCAGCAGGGTGAACAGGGCGAAGCCGCGCCCGACCCGCCACAGGGCGATCCCGGCCAGCACCAGCGCCAGCAGCCAGGGCGGCACCCCCAGCAGCAGCCCGTCCAGCGCCCCTCCCAGACCGTCGACCACCCCGGCGATGGCGTCCAGCGCCGGCTGGCCATGGTCGAGGATCGTCGTCACCAGCCATTCGGAACCGCGGGCGATGCCGCCGCCGATGGTCTCGCTCAACCGCTCCACGTCGATGAACGGCGCCTCAGCCATGGCGAGCCTCGCGGCCGGCGCCATCGTTCCGGTCCAGTGCGGCCAGCAGTGCCGCGCGGGAGATCACGCCGACGAAGCGTCCATCCGCCTCCACCACTGGCAGCGGGCAGGGCGCCGCGGCCACCCGGCCCAACAGCGAATGCAGCGGCGTGTCCGCCGCCACCGGTTCCAGCCCGAACAGCGCCGATGTGCCGTCGCCGGCCAGCACGCCGCGGAAATGGCCGGCGGCATCGGTGCGGTAGCGGAACCGCGTCCCCTCCCCCTCCCCGGCGGCGTCCCCCGGCGTCGGTGGACGGGCGAGGTCGCGGGCGCGCAGAACGCGGGAGGAATCGACGCCGCGGAAGAAGGCCCGGACATAGTCATCGGCCGGTGCGCGCAGGATCTCGGCGGGCGAGCCGATCTGGGCGATGCGCCCCTCCTCCATCACCGCGATGCGGTCGGCGATCCGCATCGCCTCCTCCGCATCGTGGGAGATGAAGACGATGGTGCGGGCGTCCTCGCGCTGGAGCCGCAGAAGCTCGTCCTGCATGTCGGTGCGGATCAACGGGTCGAGCGCGGAGAACGCCTCGTCCATCAGCATGATCGTCGGATTCTTGGCGAGCGCGCGGGCAAGTCCGACCCGCTGCTGCATGCCGCCCGAAAGCTCCTGCGGGTAGCGGTCGGCATAGGCTCCCAGCCCCACCCGCTCCAGCGCCGCCATGGCCGCCTTGCGCCGCTGCCCGCGCGGCACCCCGGCGACCTCGAGCCCGAAGGCGGCATTCTCCAGGGCGGTGCGGTTGGGCAGCAGGGCGAAGGACTGGAAGACCATGCTCATGTCCCGCCGCAGCACCTCGACCAGTTCGCCGCGCGACAAACGGGTCAGGTCGCGGCCGTCCAGCCGGATCTCCCCCTCCGAGGGTTCGATCAGCCGGTTCAGCAGGCGGACGATGGTCGATTTGCCCGATCCGGACAGACCCATGATGACGAAGATCTCGCCGGCGCGGATGTCGAAGCTGGCCTCCGCCACGCCGACATTGACGTTCAGCGTCTTCAGCACTTCCGCCTTCGTCGCGCCGCGGCGCAGCATCTCCAGCGCCGGACGCGGATCGTCGGCGAAGACCTTGCGCAGGCCGCGAACCGTCAGGCGCACGTCTCCCGTTCCCGTCGAAGACGAGCCGGTGGGCGTGGGCAGATTCATGGACATGGCAAAACTTCCGGAACGCAACGGAACGGGATGGTGGCAATTGGATCGTAGATTGCCCCGAGACGAGGGGCG
>NZ_CP029830.1:722500-919301 GCF_003233655.1 Azospirillum ramasamyi | reverse complement strand
CATGGTGCCCATGCCCTTCTCCTGCCCGAAATAGGCGGCGGTGGCGTCGGTGGCGTTGCCGATGAAGCCCTTGGCGCCGACCTTGCGCTTGGCGCGGTCCGACCCGACGGAGGCGGCATAGGCCATCATCTCCGCCATCTCCGTCCCGGCGCAGTGGCGGGCGTCCATGGCGAGGAAGGCGACCTTCGGCAGGTCGGCGCACATGGTGAAGGCGTTGTAGGCCGCGACGCTGGCCGGACCCAGCTTCTGCAGGATGATCGTCTCGCAATCGACCAGATGGTAGAAGGAGCCGGTGACGTACATGATCGGCTCGCCGGCGCCGACCCATTTGCCCTCGGGGTAGTTCAGCTCGATCTCGAAGCTCGTGTTGCGCTCGCGCGCCACCGCCTCCAGCCATTCAACCGCCAGACGCGGGGCGCAGACCACCGGGCGCCGCATGAAGATGGCGTAGGTGACGGTCTTGTCGCCGAACTTGCCCACCGCTTCCTTGGTGCGGCGGAAATAGGTGTCCGTCCAGTTGGGAATCTCGGCAGAGGACGGGGTGAGGGCGGTCGGCCCTTTGCCGGCCGTTCCGCTTCCCGCTGCCCGGCTGCCAACTGATCGGTTGTCGGTGCTGCTCATCCCGGTAACCCTCGCCTTCCGCCCCTGTCCGCGCCTGTGTCTGCGCATTGCTTCGCGATGCTTCGTTCTGGATGGCCCGGCCGCCGGACAGGGCAGCAGGCCGGTTGTGTTGGTATCCCAGCATTATACGCCCCGGGCGGGCGGGGGAAGAGGCTTCCCATCCTGCCAACCGGGAACGGATGGCAGCGTTGCATTTTCCGGTGAGATTTCCTGCGCCTACATCGCCGGCAAACAGATTCGGCAAACAGATTCGGAAGCGCGTGAAGTCACCATGCGGAGGCTGCGGCCGTTCCCATCCCTCACCTGCCGCATTCAAAGAGAAACCAGATCAAATACCGTTATTTGACCTACCACTTCCGCGCTTTTAAAGTTGTGGCACAGGCTTCGATCGCAACAGGGCGGCTGAACGGAATGGCGAAGATGACCGCGACGGCCGAACCGGCTCCACCGGCCCTGCCCACCTTCGAAGGCACGGGGAACCGGATCGTGCTGGCGCTGATCGGGCTGATGCTTGCCTTTGCCGGCGCCGGGGTCGGCGGCGCCCTGCTGCTCCGTCCGGCCCCCGGCCATGGCGCCTTCGCCGCGCCCCAGGCCTACGCGGCCCCCGCCCCCGCTGTCTACGCTGCCCTGCCCACCCTGATCCTCACCCTGAACGACGGCCGCCGCCTGCAGGAGCTGCGGCTGCGCGCGGTGCTTGAGTTCGATCCGCAGACGCCTCTGGAAACGGTCACTCCGCATCTGCCGCGCATCGCCGAGGCCATCAGCCGCCGCCTGCTGGAGGCTGATCCCGCCGAACTGCGCGGCGCCGGGGGGCCGGTCTATGTCAAGGACGCGCTGCGCCACGTCGCCAACAAGGCGATGCGGCCGCTGAAACTTCGACAAGTGCTGATCCAGGATATGCTGCTGCGCTGACGGCGCGCTTCCCAACGCCCCTTGCCTCCCCATATCCTGCCCGACCACATGCAGCAGGCCCGCGATCCTTCGCGGGGCCGGTTCGTGGGCCAAGGGTCAAGTTGCGGAAGGAGACGGCTGTGGCCGAGTATGATTTCGACCTCTTCACCATCGGCGCGGGGTCCGGGGGCGTCGCCGCAAGCCGGCGCGCCGCGTCCTACGGCGCAAAGGTCGCGATCTGCGAAGGCAGCCGCGTCGGCGGCACCTGCGTGATCCGCGGCTGCGTGCCGAAGAAGCTGCTGGTCTACGCCGCCCAGTTCCGCGACGGCTTCGAGGATTCCTGCGGCTATGGCTGGAACTCCCACACGCCGGCCTTCGACTGGGAGACGCTGATCTCGCGCAAGGACCGCGAGATCGACCGGCTGAACGGCATCTACATCAACATGCTGAAGAACTCCGGCGTGACCCTGTACGAGGGGTTCGGCCGGATCGTCGATCCCCATACGGTGGAGGTCGACGGCAAGCGCTACACCGCCCGCAACATCCTGATCGCCACCGGCGGCTGGCCGTCGCTGCCGCCGATCGAGGGGATCGAGCATGCCGCGACCTCCAACGAGGCGCTTCACCTCGAAAAGCTGCCCCATTCGGTGCTGATCATCGGCGGCGGATACATCGCCGTCGAATTCGCCAGCATCTTCCGCGGGCTGGGCGCGGAGGTGACGCTGATGATCCGCGGCGACGACCTGCTGAACGGCTTCGACGACGACATCCGTGTCGCCCTGGCCCAGGAGATGCGCAAGCGCGGCATCACCATCATCTCGCGCTGCAAGCCGGTGAAGCTGGAAAAGGGTGCCGGCGGCTATACCCTGACCGACCATATGGGCCGCGAGCATTCGGCGGGGCTGGTGATGGCCGCCACCGGCCGGAGCCCGAACACGAAGAATCTCGGCCTGGAAGAGGTCGGCATCACCCTGAACGAGGCCGGCGCGATCCCGGTGGACGAATGGTCGCGCACCGCCGTGGACAGCATCTACGCCATCGGCGACGTCACCGACCGCATGGCCCTGACCCCCATCGCCATCGCCGAGGGACGCGCCCTGGCCGAGACGCTGTTCAACGACAACCCCATGCACATCGGCTACGACAACGTGCCGACCGCGGTGTTCTCGCTGCCGCCGCTCGGCACCGTCGGGCTGACCGAAATGCAGGCCCGCGCCCAATACGCGCAGGTCGACATCTACAAGGCCGGCTTCCGCCCGATGAAGCACACCCTGTCCGGCCGGGACGAGCGGGTGCTGATGAAGCTGGTGGTCGACGGCGAGAGCCAGCGCGTGCTCGGCTGCCACATGATGGGCATGGACGCGCCGGAGATGATGCAGCCGCTGGCCATCGCGCTGAACTGCGGCGCCACCAAGCGCGACTTCGACCGCACCATCGCGCTCCACCCCTCCACCTCGGAGGAATTCGTGCTGATGCGCGAGAAAGCGGAGCCGGAAAAGAAGATCTGACCGCCTGAAAAGCGGGTCTCCCGGAAAGGCGGCGCGAGGGGAAACACCCCTTCGCGCCGCCTTTTTCGTGGAATCACGTCTTCCGCCATGCACCTGGAGACATAGCACGCCAAGGCAGGGCATTTTTCTGGAACGCTTCCAAAGATTGTGGGTTGAGGACGGGTGAGCGATCCGGAACGGCACGTCCTGCTGGTCTCCCCTGCATCCCCGGCGATGGGCCGGTCCGGATATCTCCGATCTTCGGCCCCCGCCATGCGGGCCATCAGACGCAGGAGGAATCCCTCGCATGTTCATGCACAACAAAAAGCTCATGTACACGGTGCGCGTGTCGGAGCCCAACCCGGTGCTCGCCAGCCTGATGCTGGAGCAGTTCGGCGGCCCGCAGGGTGAACTCGCCGCTGCCATGCGCTACTTCACCCAGGGTCTGGCCGATGAGGATCCGGGCCGCAAGGACATGCTGATCGACATCGCGACCGAGGAACTGAGCCACCTCGAGGTGATCGGCTCCATCGTCGCCATGCTGACCAAGGGCGCCAAGGGCAAGCTGGCCGAGGGCGCGGAGGAGACCGCCGACCTCTATGCCAACATCACCCAGGGCAACGGCAGCCACACCCTGTCGCTTCTGTATGGCGGCGGCCCGGCCCTGGTGAATTCCGCCGGGCAGCTGTGGACCGGCGGCTACATCGACAGCATCGGCGACCCGACGGCCGATCTGCGCTCCAACATCGCCGCGGAATCGCGCGCCAAGATCATCTATGAACGCCTGATCAACGTCACCAACGATCCGGGCGTGAAGGATGCGCTGGGCTTCCTGATGACCCGCGAGATCGCTCACCAGAAGAGCTTCGAGAAGGCGCTGTATTCCATCGACAACAACTTCCCGCCGGGCAAGCTGCCGGGCAAGCCGGAATACACCGACAAGTACTACAACATGAGCCAGGGCGAGGGCGACATGCGCGGCCCCTGGAACCAGGGCGCCCAGTGGGAGTTCGTCGACGTCAAGATGGGCGACGCCCCGGTGAACGGCGGCGACGGCAACCCGACGGTCAAGCTGGCCGCGTCGGAGATGGCCGCGGTCAACGCCGTGGCCGCCCGCACCATGTCCAAGCCGGACGCCGATCCGACCACCGGTGCCGACCTTGGCGCCGGGCCGGGCGCCGGCAAGACCAAGACCACCGCCGGCGGCTGACCGCCTGCTCTCCCGGCCTCTCCTGCAACGCCGTCCCCGTCACTGCGCGGGGACGGCGCTCTCCTGCTGCTCCCGGCGGTGCAGCCCCATCAGCCAGACCAGCAGGCAGAGCGCCGGAACGGCGCCGGCCATCGACAGCAGGAAGAAGCTGATCCAGTCCATCCGCTCCGCCAGCCAGCCCGACGACGCGCCGAACAGGTCGCCGCCCAGCTTGTAGAAGCTCGACAGCAACGCATACTGGGTCGCGGTATAGGCGACGTTGCACAGCCCGGACAGATAGGCGACGAAGGCCGCGGTGGCGATGCCGCCGCAGACATTGTCGACCACCACCGTCACCGCCAGGATGGACACGTCATGTCCGGTCCAGGCCAGCAGGACGTAGCCCAGGTTCGACACCATCTGCAGGATTCCGCCGATCAGCAGGCCGCGCAGCACCCCGACCTTGCCGACCAGAAGCCCGCCGACCAGCCCCCCGGCGATGGTCGCCCACAGGCCGAACAGCTTGCTGACCGTGGCGATCTCCGACTTCGTGAAGCCCAGGCTGATGTAGAAGGTGGACGACATCTGGCCGGCCAGCACCTCCCCCAGCTTGTAGCTGGCGATGAAGGCCAGGATCACCATCCAGGCCCTCCGCTCCATGAACTGCACGAAGGGCGCCACCACCGCGCCATACAGCCAGGCCAGCACCACCGCGTTGCGGCCCGACAGATGCGGCCGGCGCGCCAGCCATTCGGCGATCAGCTTTTCGCGGGCATTGGGCGGCGGCTCCTTCGGTTCGCGGCACAGCAGGATGGTCGCCATCCCCACCAGCACCAGCACCGCCATCGCCTCGTAGGCGGTGCGCCAGCCATAGGCCTCCGCGATGAAGAGGGCGCCCGCCCCCGCCGCCATCAGGCCGAAGCGGTAGCCGAGGACCAGCACCGCGGCGCCGGCCGCCTGCTGATGCTCCTCCAGAACCTCGACGCGGTAGGCATCGACGACGATGTCCTGGCTGGCCGAGCAGAAGGCGACCAGCACAGCGCACAGCGCGGTCCACCAAAGATCCTGCCCCGGATCGGTGGTTCCCAGCCCCAGCAATGCCGCGATCAGCGCCGCCTGCGCCGTCAGCGCCCAGCCGCGCCGCCGCCCGAACAGCCGCGTCATCACCGGCAGCCTCATGCGGTCGATCAGCGGCGCCCACAGGAACTTCAGCGCATAGGGCATGGTGACAAGGGCGAACAGGCCGATGTTGGTCCGGCTGACGCCCTCCTCGGTCAGCCAGACGTTCAGCGTGGCCCCGGTCAGCGCCAGCGGCAGCCCTTCGGCAAAGCCCAGGAACAGGATCGCCAGCACGCGCGGGTCGCGGTAGACCGTCAGGGCCTGCCCCCACGAGGACAGGCGCTTCGCCGGCCAGGATGTCGCTTTCACCAAAAAGGTTCCTTTCGGGCGGGGTCGGGGCCGATGGCCGGTTGGCCCGATGTATAATGGCCGCGGGCTCCGGCCGCCAGCGGCGCCGACGCGAACTTCCTTTCACCTGAAATCACCCCCGGTGGCGGAGCGCGGCGCGTGGCGGCACAGCATTACCGGGATGCGGGCCGAAACTGTGGAAAAGTTGCCCCGAGTCGCGCTATAGAGTACCCCCCACGGGGCTCGCCGCCGGTCGTTCGCCGCCCGCCCGGCCCCCCGTTCCGCAATCGTCAAGGAAGAGCAGGCGCGTCATGGTCGAGCGTTGGACACCCGCCAGTTGGAGGACGAAACCGGCGAAGCAGATGCCGACTTATCCCGACCTGTCCAAGGTCGAGGCGGTCGAACAGCGTCTGTCCTCCTATCCGCCGCTTGTCTTCGCCGGTGAAGCCCGCCGGCTGAAGGCCAAGCTGGCCGAGGCCGCCGCCGGCCAGGCCTTCCTGCTGCAGGGCGGCGATTGCGCCGAGAGCTTCGCCGAGTTCCATCCCAACAACATCCGCGACACCTTCCGCGTCCTGCTGCAGATGGCCGTGGTGCTGACCTTCGGCGCCTCGATCCCGGTCATCAAGGTCGGCCGCATGGCCGGCCAGTTCGCCAAGCCGCGCTCGGCCGACATGGAGGCCATCGACGGGGTCGAGCTGCCGTCCTACCGCGGCGACATCGTCAACGGCTTCGATTTCACCAGCGACGCCCGCGTTCCCGATCCGGAGCGCATGATGCAGGCCTACACCCAGGCCGCGGCGACGCTGAACCTGCTGCGCGCCTTCGCCCAGGGCGGTTACGCCGACCTGCACAAGGTCCATCAGTGGACGCTGAGCTTCGTCGAGAAGTCTCCGGCCGGCGAGCATTTCCAGGAGCTGGCCACCCGCCTGGACGAGACGCTGGCCTTCATGGCCGCCTGCGGCATCACCGCGGAGACGACGCCGCAGATCCGCGAGACCGATTTCTTCACCAGCCACGAGGCGCTGCTGCTGCCGTTCGAGCAGGCGCTGACCCGCGTCGACAGCACCACCGGCGACTGGTACGACGTGTCGGCCCACATGCTGTGGATCGGCGACCGCACCCGCCAGCCCGACGGCGCCCATGTCGAGTTCCTGCGCGGGGTGAAGAACCCGATCGGCCTGAAATGCGGCCCGACCACCGACCCGGACGAGCTGATCCGCCTGATCGACATCCTGAACCCGACCAACGAGGCCGGGCGCCTGACGCTGATCGTGCGCATGGGCTCCGACAAGGTGGCGGAGAAGTTCCCGCCGCTGCTGCGCAAGGTCCAACGCGAAGGCCGCACGGTGGTGTGGTCCTGCGACCCGATGCACGGCAACACGGTCAAGTCGACCACCGGCTACAAGACCCGGCCGGTCGAGCGCGTGCTGGCCGAGGCCAGGGGCTTCTTCGAGGTGCATCAGGCCGAAGGCACCCATGCCGGCGGCGTGCATTTCGAACTGACCGGCCAGGACGTGACGGAATGCACCGGCGGCGCCCAGGCGATCACCGACCACAATCTGGCGCTGCGCTACCACACCGCCTGCGACCCGCGCCTGAACGCCAGCCAGTCGCTGGAACTGGCCTTCCTGCTGGCCGAAAAGCTGAAGGAAGGCCGCCAGTCGCGCGACGCCCAACGCCGTGCCGCCGTCGCGGCCGAGTGACGGAAGCCTTGTGACCGGAACGGGGCGGGCGTCCTCGCGGCGCCTGGCTCCGCCCTTTCCTACCGCACCACCATCCGGTCGAGCAGGATCTCCTTCACCCGCACACCGCGCAGTTCGCGGTCGAGCACGCCGGCGATCGTGGTCTTCATCAGCATCGCCCCGTCGGCGCCGGTCAGCTGCTGCGGGTCGATCTGGCGCAAGCGGTCGGACAGTTGGTCGGAGATGCGGGGGACGTAGGGATCGGCGACCTTGCCGTCCACCGACGGGTCGACCTCCAGCAGCACCTTGACGTCGACCATCCGCGCGTCGCCGCCGCCCAGACCGAAGGTCATCATCGGCAAGGCGGCGTATTTCCTGTCGCCCCCCCGCTGTGCCTGAGGCGCAGGCGCGCGGTTCTTGCTGGCCACCACGGCACCCGTGGTGCCGAGCGCCGCCAGAAGAAGAAGCAGGCCGGCCAGAACCAGCGGCATCAGGGACACCGTTTCCCCATGCCGGTTGCGACGGACGAGCCGCACGATCGCCTTTCCGCCCCCAATCCCGGGGGTCTCACGTCCCATCGGCGATGATGCTAGGCCTGCAGCAAAGGCAGGTCAAATGCTGATAAATCGGCCCTGCGAACAATCCGCGTGGTCAACCAGCTGGACTCACCGGAACATTGTCGATCAGCCGGGCCTTGCCCAGCCAGGCGGCGGCGAGGAGGCGGGCGGGACGGGTGACGGCAGTCACCGGCTCCAGCGTTTCGGCATCGCGCAGCTCGACATAGTCGATGGTGCCGAATCCCGCCTCGGCGATGCGGCTGCGGATGGCGGTCAGGGCACCGTCGGCCTCGCCCCCGCGGGCCAGCGCCTCGGCCGCCGCGGTCAGCGCCCGGTTCAGTTCCGGGGCGCGGGCACGCTCGTCGGCGCTGAGATAGGCGTTGCGGGAGGACATGGCCAGCCCGTCGGCTTCCCGCACCGTCGGCAGCCCTTCGACACGGACGGGAATGTCGAGGTCGCGGGTGAAGCGGCGGATCACCATCAACTGCTGATAATCCTTTTCGCCGAACACCGCCACGTCGGGCAGTGCCTGCAGGAACAGCTTGGTCACCACCAGGGCGACGCCGCCGAACATCTGCGGACGGAAGGCGCCGCACAGCCCCTCAGCCGGGCCGCCGACCGAGATGGCGGTGGCGAACCCATCCGGATACATGGCGCGCACGGTCGGGGCGTAGAGCGCGTGGCAGCCCGCCGACGCGAGCTTGGCGGAATCGCCGGCCTCGTCGCGCGGGTAACGGTCGAAATCCTCATGCGGGGCGAACTGGGTCGGGTTGACGAAGACGCTGGCGACAACCCGGTCGGCCAATTCCCGCGCTCGCCGCACGAGGCCCAGATGCCCGTCATGCAGGGCCCCCATCGTCGGCACCAGGGCGACGGTCAGTCCCTCCCTGCGCCAGGCCGCGACCTGCGCTCGCAGATCCTCAACCGTCCTCATGATCGGCAGGTCGCTGGAAGTCTGGGCGGCGGTCAACGTCATGGTGGCGGTCCTTGCGCGTCGAATTCGCGCGCTGGATAACGCGTCGGACCGTTCCTGTCCAGAAAAGCTTTCCGCAAGACATACTGTTGCCGAAGCGGCGGCGAAGGCCCCCCTCCCCCGCCGCGTCAGGCTTGGAAAATCAACGCTTGAGGGTGATGCCGACCAGATAGGCCAGATTCGCCCAGGCCAGCAGCGTGGCGAGCAGGGCGGTGAAGGACGGGACGAAAACCAGCGAGCCGATGATGATGGTGAGAACCACGACGAGCAGGCCGAGCGAGAGCAGAGCGATGCGGGTATCGTCCATGAGGTGAAGCTTTCCGAAACGGGTGACAGGGAATGACCCTATTTACCGTATTGTGATGCAAAGAGGGCTGATCTGCGTCAATCGACCGCGGATTCGCCAACAATATAAGAAATACATAATTCACGTCTGTGATCTGGTTCCACACCGATCCGGAACCTGCAGCGGCTTTTCCCTACCGGAACAGCCGGGAAAAGAAAAAGGCTCCGGACCTTCGTCCGAAGCCTTTTTGATGGTGGGCGCGACAGGGATTGAACCTGTGACCCTTCGCGTGTGAAGCGAATGCTCTCCCGCTGAGCTACGCGCCCGAACCCTGAAACTTTTTGCCCCGTTCCGTCCAGCTTTTCAGCCGGGCTTCCCGGGAGCGTCGCGACCGTCTTGCGTCGGCCCCGCCGCTGCGGTGGGCGGGTTTCTACGGCCTTCCCCGCCGGGTGTCAAGCACCAGAATCATCACCATCTTAAAAAAGATTTCGTCGACCGCAGGAGCCCCGGACCGTGCCCCACCCCAGCCCTCTCCGCCTCCCCAACCGTTTCGGTACGGCCCTGCTGGCCGCCGGCCTGTCTTTCCCCCTGCTCCCGCTCTCCGCGCCGGGGGCGATGGCGGAACCGCTGAATGCGACCTACCGGGTCTTCGTCGGCGGCGTCACCGCACTGGACGTGGAAGCGACCCTGGAGGTGACCGGCGACCGCTACCGGATCGCGGTGTCGGCGGTGACGGGGGGCACCATCGGCCGCCTGTTCACCTGGAAGACGGAATCCCACAGCGACGGCAGCCGCCGGGGCAACGACCTGAAGCCGTCCAGCCATCGGCAGTCCAGCCAGTTCCGGGGGGAGCCGCGCAACGTCACCCTGACCTACGGGCCGCAGGGCGACGTTTCCGCCACCGTCACTCCCCCTCCGGAGACGGAAGAACGTGAGCCGGTGCCGCCCGCCCTGCGGCGCGGCACGCTGGACCCGCTGTCCGCCGTGTTGGACCTGCTTTTCACGGTGGGGGCGAGCGACCGCTGCGACCGGTCGCTGCCGGTGTTCGACGGGCGCCGCCGCTATGACATGCTGTTCAGCGAGGTGGGACGGCGGATCGTCGATCCGTCACGCTACTCGGTCTTCTCCGGCGTCGCCCAGCAATGCCGGGTCAGCTACAAGCCGGTGGCTGGATACGGCAAGTCCGGCTCCACCGGCCGCTTCTGGCAGCGCAGCAGCCCGGCCGACCGGCCGCCGGTGGATCTGTGGCTGGCTCCGGTCGCCGCCGGCTTCCCGCCCCTGCCGGTCCGGCTGGAGACGGACAGCGATCTCGGTGGCGTGGTCGTCCACCTGACGGGCGTCACGCCGCCAGCGGCAGACCGCCGGACCGAGGCGGTACGGCCGCCGATCCGTTGACCGCTGCGGCAGGCATGGTTCCGGCGGGCGAGCGGGTATCGATGACCAGGGTCGACGGCTGAACGCCGGCGCGCCGCATCGCATCGCCCAGCGCCTCCGCCGAGGGCCAGAGAAGACGGCCTTCCAGTTCCAGCAGCGCACCACCCAGAAGCGCCGCATAGCCGCCCAGTTTTCCCATATGAACGATCCGAGCCATGCGAGAAACCATGGTGGAGCTCCTTCCGGTTGGGGACCGCCGCAGCGGGGCGTAGACGGCGGCACGACATGCCGCCGCCCGGCCCGCAGCCGGCAGATTTTGATTGCCTGTATCGCCTGCCGGATGCAGCCAGCGTCAGCAGCAGGAACGAGGTGGAGTTGGCCGGGGAACCGGCACTCAACACATCGTCCTGCGTCAGGGCGCCCCTCCCGGATCGACCCTCATACTGTAGGGGCTTTGTCCCGGCGATGGACGGGTCCTGATGGATACCGCGCCTGTCCAAAAGGATAGTATCGGCGTATGCATTGATCCGTGCAGCTTGCGCAGCAGGGTGGAGGGTTGGCCGCTCTTCAGCGTGACGAACCCGTCCTTGCCGGCGTCCTTGCCCTTGCCTTTCCGGCCGGCGCCGACATTGAAGACGAAGGACACCAGCGCACCGCGCTGGCGGTCCGTCAGCTCCACAGTGACGGCGCGGTCGACCACCGCCGCGGCGGTGTCGAGGTCGGCCTGCAGCAGCTGCTCGGCCTGCGCGTTGGTGATGCGCAGTCCCGGCCGGACGTCCGGGCCGGTGTGGCCGTAGCCGATCGTCCAGGGAGCACCGCCGGTGGCGGGATCCGGGTAGGCAGTGAGACGCAGGCCTTCGGCCTCCTTCACCAGGTCGACGGCGGCTTGCGGGATAGCACGCATGGGATTCTCCAGGCATGAAAAAGCCGCCGGGCGCATGGCCGGCGGCTTGGTTGAGGTTCTTCAGAACGAACGATGACGTTGCACTGCCAGTTTGCTATTATTTCACAGGCCCCGCCACCTTATGAGTAAGCACTAAAATATCATGATCGAGCAGTTTGAACTGAACCTTGAATGCGCCGCTTTATTGGAGATCAATAACATCTACATGAGAGGCGGGAAGTACAATGCTAACTTGGATATGCGCATTGAGGCACCGTCTCTCATATTCTCTGGAACAGAAAATGATTACCCAGCTGTAATTAGCGCATTCTCTTACAGTTGGAGTCTGATAAGGAACATTGGGCATATCGGTCGTTACACCTCGATCGCCAAAGATGTGACTTTCGGTGAAACCGAACATCCGACCGATTGGCTTAGCAGTTCCAGCTTTACCTATGATCCGGGTTTCATCTGGCAGAGGTTCGCTGAACAGCACGGAACTGGATTTCAGCCGATCAGCCTGCCTGCCGAACCCAAGCGCTCACCCATAATTATTGGAAACGATGTTTGGATCGGCACGAGAGTCTACATCCGCGGCGGCGTTACCATTGGAGACGGTGCAATCGTTGGCAATGACGCAGTCGTGACGAAAGACATTCCACCCTATGCCGTTGTGGTCGGCAATCCGGGGCGGATCGTCAAATACAGATTCCCAGAACCGATCATTGAACGTTTCTTGCGGCTGAAATGGTGGCGTTTCTCCTATACAGATTTTGGAGACATCGACATTCGAAATGTTCCAGAAGCCATTTCCTCTCTAGAGGATCTGTGCTCCTCTGGCTGCATTGTTCCTTATACCCCCATGTCATTGACGTTTAGAGACCTGAAGGAAATGGGGACAAGGCCCAGTGAACTGGCGCAATTCCTGCGGAACGCCCGAACTGCTGCGACGCAAGCGCGATAGACACACCGCAGCTTGGGGTGTTGTCACGCCACCGTCCCGTTGCCCGCCGACGGCAGGATGATGGTCAGAATTTCGCCCGGCGTAACCGGAATATCGACTTCGACATACCCGCCCGGCCCGCCAGGGGCACCGGCCGCCCCACCCGGCGCGCCCCACATTTTGGCGCGCAGCAGCGTCACGCCGCTGGGAACAGTGAAGTTGTAGGTTCCCGGATCGGTGAAGCCCGTGGGGCTGCCCGCCCCGAAAATCGCGCCGACGGTGGTAAAGGCCCGCCCCGCCCCCGCAGCGGCAGATGACCGCTTGGACGCGCCAAGCGCACGCCCCATGCGGCCCAGCGGACGAAATCCCGGCATGGCTCAGGCTCCCGTATAGCCGCGACCTTGGCAGCGCCAAGAGAAGCCATTCGCAAGCGCCACCGAGGTGCCGACATAAAGTCGCTCATTGCCGGCCAGCAGCAGGTTGCCGTCCGAATAGCCGAAGTCGATCAGCTTGGGCTCATCGGTGGTCGATACCGTGTCGGCCACGATCAGCTTGGCGTTCAGCAGCCGCTTGGTGGTGCCGCCATCGGTGGAGGCGTAAAGGTAAGCGACGGTGGCAGAACAGGTTGCCAGCGGCAGCACCGTTACGCTGTTGATTTCCGCACCGTCGGCCGGAGCTGTGAACAGCGCCACCGTGTTGTCGGGCGCGCCGGCGATCGTGGCGTTGGCGCCTGTGGTCAGCGCGGCCCCGCTCAGCAACTGCTGCGGGAAAACAGCGACGTTGGAAACGGCCATGATGAAAATCTCCGTCAGAGGAAGGAAGCGGCGAGCGCATGAGCCTGCGCCCTGGTCATTGCGGTGCCGGACAGCCGCCACGCGGCGCCGTCATAGGTCGCGGTATACTTGGTCCCGGCCACCAGCGCGCCGGGGGCCAAAGCGCGGCCCTGGGCGTCCAGCAGCGGACGGGGAGGCGTCGATCCCACGGCCAGCGTCATGTATCCATCCCGCACAGTGGCAGGGCCGCTCGTGGTGGTGGGGATAGGAGCCGTCGGGACGGTGCCAACTTCGATCTGCGCACCCCAGGCGTAGACCGCGCCGGTGCCACTGGCCTGAACAGGAAAGATGTGCGGGCCGATGACGGTCTGGCCATTGTTGGTGCAAGCAATGGAGACCCGCCACCAGCCGCCGGGGATCGGGTCGATGGCGGATGCGACCGGCGCACCGGTCCAAGCGCTGATTGTTCCTGCCGACAGGTTGACGTCGACTCCGGCCGGAGTCGCGCCACAGTTAAAGTAAAACCGGCAGGCGGTGGATGTGCCTGCCTTCAGGAAGACCGAATAGACGCGGGTCAAGGTGTCGGCGGGTACAGCAATGCCTCTGTTGACCCCTGATCCCGGCGGCCCGCTGATGGTGTCGGCTGTGGTCGCCCCGTCCGGTGCCGTCGCAGTATTGGCGACCACAGTGGCGCCACCGAATGTTGCCCAGGTCGTGTCGAAATCGGATGATAGAAAGCAAATGTTGTTGCGGGATGCCGCGCCATTGGAAATCCCCGCGATGAATTCCACCGACGGATTGCCGGCCAGCGATGCCAGCGGCCCGGCCAGAGTCTGCGCGTTCGGGGTGCCCGCGGTGACTGCGCTATAGTAGACGGGTCCACCAGCGGCCCCTTGTGGTCCGACATCACCGGCCCGGCTGAAGCCCACGGCGACCGGATCACCAGCCGTGAAGCTGCCTGGCCCGGTGCCGCCGGTGACCGTGATCTTGCGGTAGCCGGTCCCGTCCACCACGGTGCCGGTGACCTGATACTCCAGCCACTTGGTGGCGTCGGTGCGATGGGCGATCCGCAGGGTGCCCTTGACCGCGGCTGTCGAGGCAGTCCAGCGGTCCAGAACCGTGGTGATGGAGGCGCCAGCCGCATCCACGTTATCGACATAGAGCGCCGTTGCCGCGCTGGGCGTGGCGTTGTTGAGGCGCACCTTGCCATTGCCCGGATCGGCATCGGTCGTGGCCGTGTCCCAGGTAAGGCGCACGGAGGGGATCGAGCCACCCGCCGCGTTCGCATACTGGCCGGCAAGGGTGGCGCTGCCGGCTGCCGCCGACGCGCTTCCCTCCACCGCTGTCCGGTCCTGCGCCACCGCCTGCCGATCCTGGGCGGTCGCCTGCCGGTCCTGCCCGGTGGCCTGCCGATCGGCAGCGGTCGCCTGGGCATTCTGCTGGGCGCTCTGCGCGCTGCCAGCCGCAGCTGAAGCCGACGCGGCGGCATTCCCCTCGCTGGTGGAGGCCGCGGTCATGGCAGTGCCCACCCCGTTGGCCACCGTGCCGATGTCCTGGATGCACGGATCCCAGTTGTCGGCCATGCCACCCACGCCGGTGAGGCCGCCGGGGTTCTGCGCCGTCATCTCGTCGCCGTTGTAGTAGTTCAGCAGCCGCTGGGCCGCCGCCAGCATGTTGGCCAGCGTCGTCATGTCGTCACCTCACCAAGGGAAATCGCGGCGGCGCTGTGCAGGTCGTTCAGGTACTTCTGGCTGAAGTCCTCGATGACCTGAAAAAGCCCGCCGTAGCGGTAGCAGTCGAAGGCGCTGTCGGTATCCGGCAGCCACACCGCCGGCCGGTCGGCGTCGAGGAAGTTGACCAGGTCGAACAGGCGGTCGCGGTCGCCGGCCTCGTTGACGGTGCGGTCCAGCGTGGCGGTGCGCCGGCCGCGCCCGGGCTCCACCGCCACCCCGCCGCCGGCCAGCTCGGTCACCTTGCCGCCGCGGCGGTAGCCTTCAGCCGACGCACCGACATGGCGGTCGATTGCCAGGCTGTCGCCGGCCCAGCCGAAGCCGATGCGATAGGCCTGCTCGGTGGTGCTGTAGCGGCTGCCGGTCACCCGGTAGGCCGGGCCGTAGATCGTCCAGCGCAGCACCTGCGCACTGCACAGCGGCATCACCACATGGATGTTGGTCGGGTAGCGCAGGAACTCCCGGGCGCCCAGCTGGCCCAGCACGGTGTTCTCACCGCCGAAGCGCAGCGTCTTGGGATCGTAGAGCCCAGGCAGCACCAGGCGGTCGATGCCGCTGGCGTGCTGGGTGGTGAAGGCCAGCGAGGTCCGGGCGCTGGTCTTGAAGGCCTCCAGCCGGATGCGGCCGGTCTTCCACAGGTTGGTGCGGTAGAGCCCGGCATAGGTCAGGTCGATCGGCCGGTCCCACTCCAGCACCACCGGCTCGTTGCGGTCGCCGATCCGGGTGGACACCGCGGCATCCACCAGCGGCAGCGTCTTCAGCGCATCGAGCGGCGCCGTGTTGCTCCAATCGGCAGGGGTGCCGGTGATGGCGCAGTCCTGTTCCGACAGCTCGTTGATATGGGCCAGCAGTCCGGTCGCCATGGCTCACCGCGCCACGTAGAGGGTGGCGCCGCCGCTGCGGTCCGCGATCGTCCGGCCGTAGACCACCACCGGCGCCCCATCGGCAAAGCCGGCGATGTCGTCCTCCACCGTCACGGTGTCGCCGATCCAGATGCCGGGCGCCCCGTCCAGCGCCGGCAGCTCGTAGAGGGTGGGCGGCGCCGACAGCTCGGCCACCCAGCCCGGCAGCTCGGCCGCGGCATCGGCGCTGAGGGTCAGGGCGGTCTCGACGGTGGCCACCTTGGCCGAGCTGCCCCAGGCGGCGGCGATCGCCGCGTCGATGGCCGATGGCACTTCCACCCATTCCCGGGTCCAGCGGGTGGCGTCGGCCGCGGTGGCGTCGGTGGCGGCGCTGCTGGACGGGCTGGGGTTGTGGGCGCAGCGCAGCACCACCTGCTTGGCCGGCGGGTTGTGCTGGCCCTCGACATACTGCAGGCCCGTGGTGGTGCCGGCGGCGCTGCTGTAGCCACGGACCGCCGCCGCGGCGTTGGGACGGGGAACCCGCGTCACCACCAGCTGGCCGGCGGTGCCGACATACCAGCCGCCGCGGGGAACCGATCCGACGAACTTGGCATAGGCGGCGGCGTGGGTGGTGGCGTCGCCGGCGGCGAGGAACAGCCCCACCGTGCGCGGCACCGCGTCCATGCCGGCGCTGTCCACCGTGCCGGCCAGCCCGGCGCCGGTGGCCAGGGCGGCGATCAGCTCCCCGATGGTGCGGCGGTAAGTGCCGGCGAACTTGCGGCCCAGCACCTCGACGCGGAAGTCGGCATACTTCACCGTGGTGGTGATGATCCCGCTGGCGAGGTCGACCGTGAAGTGCGCGTTGTCCGCCGGGGTGGCGCCGCTCTGCCTGGTCACCCCGACACCGGAAGACCAGCCCCTCGGCACGTCCTGCACCGGCTTGCCGCCGCCGACGGACCAGCGGTGGAAGCCGTCGATGATCCCCAGATAGGTCGGCCGCGCCATCGGGCAGTGCCCCAGCGGCAGCTCCTTCAGCGTGTCCTTCATCTCGGCCGGCCCCTCGTAGCCGCCGGTGCCCTTGTAGCGCTCGGTCTGGATCGGCGTGTCGTAGTCGAGGCGCTGGTCGTAGATCGGCAGGGCGATCTCGGTGCGCTTGGGCTTGGGCTGGCCAGCCCGGGCGGTCCAGATGGTCACCGCCTCGGCCAGCGGCGCCCCGTCCTCGATCTCCCGCTCGGTCACCGCCTGGATGACATAGTCGCCGGTCAGCAGCAGGTTGAGCGGGCGGTCATCGAGGGCGACGCGCAGCCAGGCACCGGTGTCGAGGTTCTGCAGATTGGCGAAGCGCTGTCCCGGATTGCGCGAGGTCTCGTTGCGCAGCACCAGGTCGCCGATCCGCAGTTCGGCCTGCCCGTCCGCGGCGCCCAGGCTGCCGATCGACACCGACGCGTCGGCGCCGGCGGTCACCAGCGGCAGCCAGGTGACGTTCGTCGGGCTGTCGGCCGGGCCGGACTGGTAGCCGGGGAAGGTGGCCAGCGGCAGCCGGTACCGGTGGCCGCTGGAGCGGTGGAACAGGGTGAGGTCGATCAGACGCACCTTCATCAGGCGGCCCTCCGGGTGTTGGCGAGTTTTCTGGGCAGGTCGCTGGTGGCCGCCTCGACGCGGGCCAGCAGGGCGGCGGCATCAGCGCCGATGCGGGCGCGCTGGGTGAGGGCGTCGCGGCCGATGGAACGGACCTCGTCGCGCAGGCCCTCCACCGCCTCCAGCAGCTCGGCCACGCCGGCGCCGCCGGCATCGAGGGAGGGGCGGCGGAAGGAGACCATCGGCGCCGGCGGCTCCAGGTCGCTGCCGGGCAGCCGGACGTCGAGCGCCACCGGGATGCGCCGGCCGTCCGGCAGCGGTACATGGGCCTCGGCGGTGTGGGCGCCTTCCGACACCCATGCCAGCTGCGGCCCGTAGGAAATGCCGCCGGTGGCAAAGCCGGGGATGCCGGCGCCATGCGCCTGCGCCCGCACCGCCGCCTCGAAGGCGGCCTGGTGCCCCAGCTTCACCCACGCGTTCAGGCCGCCATCCAGCCCACCGTCGTAGCCGGCGGCGCGGACGGCGGCGAGCTGCTGCGCCTGGGTCAGCGCCTCCCAGGCGCGGCCGACATCGTCCGGGGCGCCGTAGCGTGCCCCGCCGGCAATGGCGGTGACGTCGGCGCCGAAGGTGGTGGCGCGCTGGGTCGAGGTGGCGAGCCACAGATTGAAGGCCTCGTCCAGCTGGCCGCCCCAGCCCATGGCGCGGGCGATGCCGTGCTGCTGTTCGGCCGACAGGCCATCCCATGCCGTCTGCACCGCCGCCGGCGCGCTGTAGCGCGGCCGGTTGTCGTTGCCGTTGGTCAGCTGCATCAGCGGCGTCAGCGCCGCCTGCCACACGGCATAGCTCTGGTCCATGACGTCACGCAGGCCGGACAGGCTGCCGAGCTGGCGCTGCCCGATCGCCGCGGCGTCGGCGCGGGCCTTCTGCAACTCCTTCAGCTGGTCCTGCGCCACCTGCAGATCCTGGGCGGCGGTGTCGAGGCTCAGCCCGCTGGTGTCGCCCAGCTCGGCAAAGACCTTGTCCACCTTGTCGAACAGCACCGACGCGGTGCCGCCGCTGGCGGCCTTCTCCAGCGCCACCAGGGTGGGGCCCACCTGCAGCAGCGTCTGCCGGGCGGTGTCCTTCTCGGCATCGGTCGAGCGGCTGTCCTTCAGCACCGCATAGGCGGCGTCGAAGCGGTCGGTTGCCTCCTGGATCTTCTGGCGCGGCGCCAGCGGCGAGTCGTCGCCCTCGCGGAGTGCCGCGCGGGCATCCTTGAACTGCCGGGCGGCCTGCAGCAGGGCGATGGCGCCGGACTGGATGGAATCGACCACCTGCTGCTTGGCGGCGATCTCGCGGTCGTAGGCGTCCAGCAGGTCCTGCTGGGCAAGCTGGAAGGCTTGGGCGCCCCGCTCGGCCGCCTGCACCAGGCGCAGCTGGGTGGTGTCGTAGCCGGCCGCGGTGGCCTCTGCCAGGGCTGCCGCCTGCTGGGCGTCCAGCGCGATCAGCCCGGCGCCTCGGCTGTTGCCGAGCGCCGCATACATCCGGCTGGCGACGTCGGCCTGCCAGGATGCCTTCTGCGCCGCCTTCTCGGCCGCATCGGCGCTGTCGCTCCACGCCTGGGTGAGATAGCCCACCATGGTGGTGTACTGGTCGCCGGTGATGGCGCCGTCATACAGCGCAGTGTTCAGCCGGCCCAGCGCCGCCCGCTCGGCCTCGATCGTCAGCGCGCCGGCGGATGCCGCCTGCTCCACCCCCTCGATGACGCCGGCCAGCCCGTTGATGGCGGAGTCGGTGCGGTCGAGGCCCAGCCCCTGCAGCCGGTCCAGCGCGCTGGACTTGGCGTTGGGGGTGATCAGCGCCTCGATGGCGACGGCACCCTGCCGCTGCACATAGGCCACCGCGTCGGCGTAGCTGTCCTGCAGGCGTCGGGTGTAGCGCGCCGCCAGCTCGGCCACCTCACCGGTGGTGTAGCCGAGCGACAGCAGGGCCGGGCGGAACTGTTCGAACTCGATCTCGGCCTGCTTGGCCGCCGCGGCCATGCCCACCAGCGGCTTGGTCGCCGGGCCGAGCCCCATCATCGCCTCGATGCCCTTGCGGGCGGCGGCGGTCAGCTCCGACTCCGTGGCCAGCCCCAGCTCGCTGGCCTTGCTGCGCCAATCGGTGATGGTGGTCTTGACCTGGTCGCCGATCGCCTTGGCGTTCTCGGTGAAGGTCTTCAGCAGGTTGTTGGTCGGATCCAGGCTGGCGTTCATCAGGTCGAGCTGCTGACGGAAGCCGGCGGCGAAGCCCAGGTCGGTGGCCAGATCCTCGGCCTTGGTCGCCTTGGAGGTCTGCAGCGCCTTCTTCACGTCGTCGTTCGCGCCGGTCAGCTGGCCGGTGCCGATCAGCCCCTTCAGGCTTTCGCGCATGTAGAAGGCGATCGCCTCGTTCTGGTCGGTGAAGGCGACGCGCTGCCCGGCCTTGTCGCCCACCTTGGGCGTCACATACCACTTGCCGTCCTTGGCGAACTGCTGCAGCAGGGCGGTGTTGGCGCCATCGCCACCGGTGACCTTGCCGCCGATCCCGGCCACCACCGTGTTCATGGCGGCGGCGACGGCATCGGTCACCTGCTGCATCTGGCCGGCGTCGGCGCCGTTGTCGGCCAGGGCGCTGTCACTGCGGAACCCGCCCTTGCCGTTCAGGACGATGTTGCCGGAGCTGTTGGGGCCGACGGTCGCCTTCTGCGTCCCGATCATGCCCATGATGGCGCCGACCACGGCACCGATGGCGATGCCGACCGGCCCGCCGATGGCGCCCAGCCCCAGGTAGGCGGAGAGTGCCGACGCACCGGCGCCCAGCGCCGCACCCGACACGCCACCCACCACCTTGGAATTGGTCAGGGTTCCCAGGTAAGCCCCGCCCATGCCGCCGAAGGCACCGGCGCCGGCGGCGCCCAGGTAGCCCGACAGGCCGCCGCTGATGCCGCCGGCCTGTGTGGCGCTGGACGTGGCCGCCTTGGTGGCGACGTTGCCCACACCGCCCGGCACGGAAGCCACGCCGATGCCCTGCGCCGACGATGCCAGCCCGCCGGCGGTCGAGGCCACCTGCGTCGTGGTCGAGGTCAGCTGCGTCCCGATGCCAAGGGTGCTGTAGCCGAACTTGTCGATGGCGGCGGACAGGCCGCCGGGGATGAGCTTGTCGAGCGCCCAGCTGCCGCCCTTGCTCAAGGCGGTGTTGGTCAGGCTGCCGGTGATCCCGCTGTCCTGCCCCGTTTGCCCGCCGCTGCCGCCGAACAGGTCGAACACGGTGGGCAGGTTGGTGCCCATCACCATGTTCTTCAGCGGGTTGATGACGGCCATCTTCAGCGCGAGCTGCTGCAGCTCCACGCTGACGGTGCTGATGGCGTCGGCCCACGACATGGTCGACTTGCCGGCGGCGGACAGCTTCTGCAGGATGGCGTCGAAGCTGCGATCGCCGAACTGCTCCAGCTCCTGGTAGGCGGCGTTGGTCCGCTCCAGCGCCAGGTTCTGCCGGGCAAGCGCTTCGGCGTTGGCCAGATAGGCCTGCCCCTCCCGGCTGGCGGCGTCGATGTTGCGCTCGCGCAGGTCGATCAGGGCCTGGGTGCGGGCCAGCTCTACCGCGCGCTGTTCGGCCGACGCGCCGATCAGCTGCAGCTGCTTCTGTCCCAGCTCCAGCTGGTCGCGCTGCCGCGGCAGCATCGGCCCGGCCGCCACCGCCGACTCCAGCTGCTGCGCCTGGGTCAGCAGCTCGATGTAATGGGCCTTGGCCTCGTTGTAGAGCTGGGTTCCCTGCTCGCCTTCCTTCAGCGCCAGCGTGTGCGCCTGCTCGGCCAGCTCCGCCGCCTTCACCGCCTGCGGCCCCTGCCCATAGGCGGCCACCAGCGCGTTCTGTGCCTCGATCCGGGCCAGGATCGGCTGGGTGGACTCGGTGCGGAGCTGCTGCTGGGTGGACCGCTCCTGTGCCTCCAGGTTGTTCCGGGTTGCCGCCGACAAGCCACGGACCGCCGCGGCCGCGACCTGGTTCTCGATCGTGGCCCGCCGGGTCGCTGCCTCGCCCTTGCCGGCAGCAGCGGCCAGCCGCGCCTGCGCATCGGTCTGCAACTGCAGCTGCAGCGTGCCCTGCGCCGCCGCCCCGGCCAACTGCGCCTGCGACGACGATTGCAGCACGGCCCAACGCTGCTGCAGGTCGAGCGGCAGCGTCTTCAGCACCGCCGCGAAATCCTTGGTCGTCAGCAGAGTCTTCGCGGTCTCTGCCCCAAGGCCGGGGTACTCCACCGCGACCTTGGCCAGCTCGATGCGGTTCTGCGCGTGCGCCTTGGCCGCATCGGTGACCGCACCGGCCAACAGGCGCTGCCCATTGGCCTGCCGCTCCAGCTCGGCCGTCTGGTCCCTGGTCTCCAGGCCGACGATCGGGCGCAGCGTCGCATCGGCAGCGTCCCGCCTGCGCCGCCACAGGTCGAGATCCTTGGCGTCGCCATTCGCCGGCTCCGGCCCGACCAGCTCGGCCAGCCGCCGCTGGTAGCCGGCCGGCACCTCCAACTGCTTGGACTTGGCCACCAGATCGGCGAGCTTCGCCGTCAGTCCGGCGACCTCACCGCCCATGGTCTGGAAGCTGGATGCCGCCGTACCCGCGTTGGTGCCGACACCCAGCACGGCCTTGGCCGCTTCATCGGCGGTGCCGTTCAGCAGCGCCAGCCCGGCCTCGGTCTCCTTGACTTCCTGTTTCGCCTTGGCCAGGGGGGCGGCCCACTCCGCGAAGGCCTTGACCAGCGGCTTCAGCCGGGCGTCCTGCTTGGCCAGCTTGTCGATGGCGGCAAACAGCGCCTCGGCGTCGATGGCGCCGGCGAGGAATTGCTGCTGAAGCTCGCGCGCCGGACCGAAGACCTTGGCGGCATCCTCCTTCGACAGGCCGGACTCGTAGGCGGCGCGGTCGATCTTGAAGGAACCGGCACGTGCGTAGGTCTCTTCCTGCTTCACCGCAGCCAGGGCGGCGTCGCGGGCGGCCTCCAGGTTCTGACGACGCAGGGCGGCGACCGCCTCCGTCATCGTCTTCACCTTGCCGGTGCTGCGGTCGAAGGCGGAGTCGAAGTCCCGCATCGCGTCGCTGTGCAGACGCGTCGCCTTTTCCGATGCGGTCATCCCGCTGGAAAAGACCGCGACCGCCGCGGCGCCCGCCAGCAGGGCGGCACCCACCGGGCCACCCACCAGGGCCATGGCTCCCGACAGCAGGGCCATGCCGCGCGAGGCGACCGTGGCCGCCACGCCGGTGCCGGCGATGGCGGAGGCCTGGGCACTCTGCGCCATGGTCAGCGCGACCGTGGTCTCCGCCACCCGGGCATCGGCCGCCGCGCGTGCGGTGCGGGCGGCGATCAGCGCCTCCTCGGCCTGCACCAGGCGCGCGGTCTTGCCGATGGCGGCATCGAGCGCCGCCGCCGCCTCGTACTGCGTCGCGCGGGCAGCCAGGTCGGACCGGGCCTTGGCCTGGGCAGCCCGGGCGGCGGCGACGTCGGCCGCCGCCGCCTCCACCGTCGCGGCGGCGCCGGCGCGCAGTGCGGCCTCCTTCTGCAGCACATGCCCGGTGTTGGTCAGCAGCTCCTTGCGCAACGCCACCTGGGAAGCGGCGAACTGCCCGGCAGCCTGGATCGCCGGCCCGACGCCGCGGGCGACGAAGGCCGCGCCCAAGGCCAGGGCGGTGGCTTCCGCCGCCGCCGTCACCCGGCCGAAGTTGTCGGCAAGCCCGGCCATGGCCGGCTGCACCGCGGACAGCAGCCGGTCGCCCAACTCGACGCGGTAGACCTCCGTCGCCGCACGCAGGCGGCTGGCCACCTGCTCCGCGGTCTCGGCCAGGCGGCTGTAAGCGGCCTCGGTGGCGCCCGCCTTGTCCTGCAGCTCCTGCTGCGCGTCGGCAAACGCTGTGCTCTCCCGGCTGGCCAGAGCCATCACCGGCAGCAGCGCCTCGACACCGCCGAACAGCAGGGCCAGCGACTCGGAGCTGCCGCCGGTCTTGTCGGCCACCTCCTGGAGGAAGTTGGCGAATCCCTTCGCCTTCAGCGCGCCGGCGTTGAACTCCAGGCCCAGCGCGCGGGCGGTCGCGGTGGCTTCCTGCGACGGCTTCAGCACGGCGGCGATCACCGACCGCATGCCGTCCATGGCGGTGGAGGTCTTGATGCCGTTGGCGGTCAGCGCCGCGGCAGCCGCCATCAGCTCGTCCAGCGACACGCCTGTCTGCGCCGCGATCGGGGCAACCTGCCCGATGTAGGAGGCCAGCTCCCTGATGTTGGTCTTGCCGGCGGCGGCGGAGGCGAAGAAGGCGCCGGCGACATTGGCCGCACCGCCGGCCGCCGCACCGTAGGAGTTGAGCACGGAGGTCAGGCCATCGGCGGCGGTCTGCACGTCGGTGACGCCGCCGATCGCCAGCCGGTTGGCCTCGGTCAGCACGGAGATGGCATTGGCCGCACTGTAGGCGCCGGCGGAAATGACTTCGTAGAGGGCCTTGGCCTGGTCGGTCGGCAGCCCGCCGAACTGCCGCGCCAGATCCTTGACCTGGGCGGCGTAGCGGCTGGTGTCGGCCTCCTTCAGCAGCGTGCCGCCCTGGTGGCCTCCACCAGGGAATCGGCGGCTCCGGCGCCGAGCTGCACGCCGGCCAGAGCCACCACGGCGGTGGCGACGCCGGACGCGGACCGGCCCAGCGCGTCGAAGCTGGAGGATGCGCGGCGCACGGAGCCGTCGACGCGGCCGGCGAACTGGTCGACGCGGGCTTCCGCCTGCGACAGCACCCGCCGCAGGCCAGAGTCGTCCGCGCCAACCGGCACCATCATGCCGGGAAAATCAGCCATGCCGGTCTCCGGAAACGAAAAGGGCGCCGGACACCCGGCGCCCCTGCCCTTGCCCTGTTGCGGGCGCTTCAGGCCGAACACGGCCCGCGCCCGATCCTTCAGCTCCGCCGTGTCCTTGGGCTTGCGCTTCTGGCGCTTGGCCCCGGGGGTGGTGGCGGCGAGGAAATCGACCTTCCCGTCCAGGGCCAGCTGGATGTCGGGGAACGGGGCGTCCAGCGCCTCGCTGCGCGACCATCCCAGCCAGCCGGTGGCGTACTGGAACATCTGGTCCACGTACTCCGGGAAGGTCAGCCGGCTTCCCCCGATGCGGTGGCCTCGCCGTCCGCCTTCGGCCCGGTGGTGCCGCCCTCCGGCTTGGCCACCTTGCCGCCGCCGGCGAGGAAATTCAGGAACAGCAGCACCTGCGGCGCGACGACGATGACGCCTTCGGCGAAGATCGCCTCGGCGGTGGCCTCGGCCTGCTTGCCGACGCGGCCGGCGGCGGCGTTGACGACGTTCACCAGCGTGTCGAAGTCGAAGTCGAAGGCGTTGGTGTTGGTGAAGGCCTGGTTCAGCCCGCCATACAGGCGGCAGATGGTGCGCGAGGCGCGGACGTTGGCGAACAGCTCGACGTCTTCACCGTCGAGGCTGATGGTCATCACGCCGTGCGCGAAGCGCGGCGCCGTGCTGGTGGCGGTCATGACAGGATCTCGCTTTGGACAGGGGGAAGGGCCGACAGCCAGGGCGGGCTGCCGGCATCGGGGCACCGGTGCTTACGGCGCGTCGTCGGCCGCCACCTCGACCGGCTCGGCGTCGATTTCGAGGCCGACGCTGGCCTCGATCACCTTGTCGTTGCCGCCGATTTCGGTGGTGTAGTCCATGACGTAGGCGTTCAGATAAATCGTGGTCGGCGTGCCGCCGTCCGGGGCGTCGTCGAACTCGATCTTGTGGTTGTAGGCCGTCTTGCGGTTCTTCGCCGCGGCCTTCACCGCCGCCTGCCCCGTGCCGGTCGGGATGCGGGCCAGCTTGACGGTGGCCGAGCCATAGTCGACGGTGCCCTTCTTCTTGTGGACCGCACCGTCGCCCAGCGTCTTGTAGGTGACCTTCTCGTACTGCTCACCGAAAGCGCCGAAATCCTCGACTTCCTCGACCTCGGTCCAGGTCAGGGCCTTGTACTCGGCTTCGGTGGTGCACTTCTTGGTGGCGTTGGCACCAGTGGCGATGAAGTATCGCGTGCCGGCGCTCTGAACAGCGTTGCCGCTCATGGGAATGCCCCTCCTTTGGGCAAAGAAAAGGGCCGCTCGGGAGCCGAGCGGCCGGGAAGCTCCGGAGGCTCCGGAGGGCTCAGGCGTCGGGCTGGCCGAACGTGGTCTGGTAGGTCACGACGAACTGCAGGCGGGTCACGCCGGCCTTCAGCTCGCCGCTGGTCAGGCGGTCGGTGACGCTGCGCACCAGCTCGATGCGGTCCAGCACGCCGGCGAACTTACCGCCGGCGGCGATCGTCTGCTCGATGCGCAGCGCCATGGCTTCGAGCTGGTCGTCCAGGTCGGCGCCGGCGCGGACGTAGCCATCGACATAGAGGTCCATGCGCCGCAGCTGGCGCCGGCTGCCCATGGTGATTTCCTGCGTCGCCTCGTCGGGCGTGAACAGGCCGATGCAAGGCAGCGCGTCGGCCGGCAAGGGATCGTCCCGGTTGGCGGTGACGGGGGCGACGGCCCCCAGCGCCGCGGCGATGGCGGTGCGGATGCGGGTGCGGGGGTGCATCAGCGCGACTCCCGCAGCAGCAGCACGGTCATCCCCTGCCCGTCCGGCCGCGGCTCCGACACCGTGAAGGACAGGCCGCGCAGCTCGACGTCGGCGCCGGCGGGCACCGGACCGCCCATGTCGGCGTCGACCACGGCCAGCGAGGTCATCAGCGTGGAGACCGGCCCGTCGTCGGTTTCCACCTGGTAGTGCCGGCGGTCGAAGATGCCGGTGACGGTGACGTCGGAGCGGCCGGCACGGCGGATCACCGCCGGCTCCCCGAAGGCGCCGACGCAGGCGGCGTTGAGGTCATCGAAGAACATGGGCGAAGTCCCCAAACGCGACGGGCGGCCCGAAGGCCGCCCGTGTCACGTCGCTGCTGGTCATGACGGTCAGCCCTGCAGGGCGGCCCAGGCCTGGTCACGCTGTTCGGCGGAGACCTCCAGTCCCAGCACCTCGCCCAGCGCCTTCAGCTCCGGCCTGCCGGCCTTGAAGTGCTTGGCGTTGGCCGGGTCCAGCTTGCCGATCGCCGCGATGATGCGGTCGAGCGGCAGCGCCTCCACCTCTGCCGCCTCGCCCGGCTTCACCCAGCGGGCGAAGCCGCGGGCCACCAGCGAGACGACCTGTTCGTCCTCCGGGTCCTTGACCTCGATGACGGCCCCCGGCCGCAGCGTGGTCTCCTTGGCCACCTTCACGGTGGCCAGCAGGCGCAGCTTGGCCATGGATCACCTCACCGTCGCGCACATGCAGGCGTTGGGACGCCGCGGGTAGACCAGCGGCGCCGACTGGCTCAGCAGCAGGCGCCGGCCCGGGTTCTCTTCGATCCAGCTCTTGGGGAAGATCTCCAGGGCCTGGTAGCCGGCGCGCGGGTCGAGGATGGCGCCATGGGCCTGGGTGCCCTCCATGGCGCCGGTGGCGCCCAGCAGCACCGTGTGGTCCGGCAGCAACGGCTTGGTGACGCCGTCTTCGGTGTAGGTGTCGTTGTAGGTGTAGAACTCCACCATGCCGATCCGGCCCTTGAACACGGGCGTGCCGGGCACACCGGGCTGGAAGCCCATCTGGACGATGGCGGCCTGCCCCAGCGTGCGGTCGAGCACCTTCTCCAGCTTGGAGTCGGCCTCGAACAGCGCCCAGGCCTTGGCGTCCATCACCACCACGTTGACCGCGGCACCGGACTTCTGGCCCACCTGGTCAATCCATTCCGACACGTCGGCATAGGGCGACACGCCGGCCTCGCCCCAGCGGGCGCCGGCGGACAGCACCAGCGACAGGTCGCCGGCGCGCTGGAAGTCCACCAGGACCTCCGGGTACTTCTCGCCCTTGACCACGCACTTGCCGGTGCGCAGGACCTCGGCCGCCATCACCTCCTTGCGGCGCAGGATCTGGGTCAGCTGGCGCTGCAGCTTGGCGCCCAGGATCGCCTGTTCGCGCGCCGCGGCCGACAGGGCACCGCCCAGCGGTTCGCCGGCCAGCCGGCGCAGCGGCTCGTCCGGCTTGATGTCGTGCAGCGGCTTCACATAGGCCGGGGCGAACATCTTGGTTTCATAGCCGGTGTCGGCACCGACGCGCCCGGCGGCCAGCGGCGAGACGAAGGGGGCGACCTCGACGTCATCGACCTCGACGTCGAAAATGATCTTCTCGGTGTCGCTGAAGCTGGCCAGCGGGAAGAACATGTCCAGCAGGAAGCGGGGAGCCTTGGCGCGCAGCGACCGCAGCACCCCCAGCATGGCGAGGGTCGAATAGATGTCCATGGGTGGGGTCCTCAGATGAAGATCGACAGGTCGCGCAGCGCGTCGGCCGCCGACGCGGCGGAGTGGCCGGCGCCGAAGGTCAGCTCGCCCGGGGCGAACTCGCCGGTCAGGTAGGCGACGGCGACCACGTCGGACAGGCTGGCGTCGACCGGTTCGGCCAGAACCGCGCGCACCGCTTCGGAGCCGTCATTGGCGGCGGCAGCCGACAGGGTGAACTTCTTGCTGGCGGTGATGCGGCCGAGCACGGCACCGGCCTTGAGCACGCCGGCGCCGCTGGCGACGGTCACCAGCCGGGTGACGCGCGGGAAGTCACCGCCGATCAGGGACGGCAGCGGCTGGCTGGTCTGGGAGGAGAAGCTGGCGGAGGTCATCACTTGCCGTCCTTCTTCGCAATGAGCCCGACGGCGGCCATGCTCGACAGCACCGCGGCGGCAGCCTTTTCGTCGTCGCTCATGGTGCCGGTGTCGGTGGAGGCGCCGACGGTCGGGTTGGGGTGGGCGTCCATGGCGGCGAGCGCCAGCGGGTTGCCGGTGGGGGTGGAGGCGCCGGGCGCGGTGGCGCCGATCGGCGCGGCCTCCAGCGCGGCGCAGGCGGCCTCGACCGTCAGGTCGGTGTTGAAGGCCAGATGCGCGGCGAGCTGGACGCGGCCGGCAGCGGCCGGCGCGGCGAAGATGGCGGCGCAGCGCTCGCGCTCGCTCGGCGCGGCGGCCTGCTGGCCACCGGCGGTCTTGTCGCCACCCTCGCCGGTGCCCGGCGCCTCGTCTTCCTCGCCGTCCTTCGGCTTGTCCTTGCCCTTGTCCTTCTGGTCGGCATCGTCGCCGGTACCAGCCTGTGGCGCGGTGCCGCCGGTGCCCGCTTTGGGCGTGTCGTCGGTGCCCGCCTGAGTCTCCCCTTCTGCGGCCTTGGAGCGGCCGAAGGGGTTCAGGTGAGCGAAGCTGAACGTCTTCACTGGTTTTCCCTCACATGATCCACCAGGGCCGAAAAGGCCTGGTCGGGTGGCAGGACCGCATCGGCCAGCCCAAGGCGCACGGCCTCGGCGGTGCCGACCGGCCCCTCAAAGCAGCGGGCCTCTGTGGCAAGGACCGCCGCCACGTCGATCCCGCGGGCGCGGGCGACGGTTTCGGCAAAGAGCTGGCGCAGGGCGTCGACCTGCCCCTGCCAGTCTGCGCGCACCGCCTCGGGCAGCGCGGCATAGGGGTGGCCATCGGTCTTATGGGCGCCGGACTGGATGATGGTCGGCTTCAGCCCGGCCTCCTCCAGCATGCGGGAATAGTCCCAGTGCATCAGCCAGACGCCGATCGACCCCACGCCGCCGGTGCGCGGCACCGCGATGCTGTCGGCCGCGCAGGCGATGGCGAAGGCGGCGGAATAGGCCTCTTCGCTGCAGATGGCCCCCACCGGCTTGCCCGTCGCCTTCTTGGTGGCGATGGTCCAGTCCACCAGGTCGAAACAGCCCTGGGCGATGCCGCCGCCGCTGTCGATGTCGAGGCAGACGGCGCGCACGCCCGGATCGGCGAAGGCATGCGCCAGCTGAAAGCGCAGCCCGTCATAGCCGGTGACCCAGCTGCTGCCGATGTAGCCCAGCTTGGGCACCAGCAACCCGGCCACCGACACCACCGCCACGCCCCGGTCCACCTCGTAGGGCCGGCGCGTGCCGTTGACCTCGCCCAGCCGCGTGCAGCCGGCCGGCAGCTCGCCGCCGGCGCGGTTCGCCTGGGTCAGCTGCACCATGCGCGCGGCCGCGGTCTCGGCCCAGGCTGGGGACACCAGCACGGGCTGCATCGTCTTCAGCATGTCAGGGGGACTCCGTCAGGCGCCGGCGGCTGCCGGCTCGGGCTGGTCAGGCGTGGGCATGAAGTTGACCTCGGGCAGGGTCAGCCCGCGCGCCTTCAGCGCCTCCTGCTCCAGCGCGATCTGGTCCAGCAGGTCATCGAAGTCGCGGCCCTGGTCGAGGGCCTCGTCGCGCAGGGTGGAGATGCCAAGCCGCACCCGCATCGCCGCGGCGGTGATTTCCTTCACCGGGTCCACCCAGCCACGCGCCGGCCCACGCCACACCCCGCGCAGCCACGCCTGCCGCCGGGCCCGGCTTTCCGCGAAGCCCGGCAGGTCGATATAGCCGCGCCACACCGCCTCCTCGAGCACCAGGTCGAGCGTCGGCCGGCACCAGGTCAGGGTCTTGTGCATGCGCAGGAACAGCACGAAGCGCCAGCCCTCCAGCAGCGACGCGCGGGCGCTGGAGTAGTTGGTCTTGCTGAAGTCGCGCATGAACGTCTCGTAGGTCATGCCGATGCCGGTGGCGATCAGCCGGCTCACCGTGGTGACGAACCCGTCCATGCCGGCGCTGGGCCGGTTGGACGAGTAGCCCTTCAGCGTCTCGCCCGGCAGCAGCCGCGGAATGGCGCCGCCCGGGCCGATGCCGAGCTGCACCGACGGCTGGGCGTTGCGCATGTCCATGTAGCTGTTGGCGTCGCCGAACAGGTCCAGCAGCGTCTGCCCGTCGGCCGGGCTTTCCAGCACCGCGGCGATCACCGCGTTGACCACCGCCGCCTGCAGCTCGGCCCGCTGGAACCGGGCGCGCTGCTTCAGCTCGGTCATCACCGGCGCGAACACGGAGACGCCGCGGTGCTGGCCCGGGCGCTTCTGGTCGAAGGAGTGGATCACCACCCGCCGGCCGCCCGGCCCGCGCAAGGGCACCCGCTGCCAGTCCGCCGCGGCCATCGCCCAGGGCATGAACAGGTCGCCCGGGTGGCTGGAGCGGATATGATAGGCGATGGGCGCCCCGTACTCGTCGATCTCGACACCGTCGCGCAGGCGCGGATCGCCGATGCGGTCCTGCGGATTGGACAGGCGGTCCGCCTCCACCGTCTGCATCACGGTGGCGAAGCGGCTGCCCAGCCGGCGCTGCCGCTCGGGCAGCCACAGCGCCAGCTGCAGGCTTTCGCCGGCGACGAGGTCGGACTGCACCGACTGGCGCAGCATCGAGCCGAAGGGCAGCTGACCGGTGACGTCGCAGGCGTCGCGGTCCTCGCTCCACTCGTGCCAGATGGACTCGATGCGCCGGGCGGCGTCCTGCGCCTGGTCGCGGGTGATGCCCAGCGCCCGGTAATCCGGCATCGACTGGAAATCCAGACCGAAGCCGATAGCGCTGTCCTTCAGCGACTGGACGGCACCGGAGACCAGGGCGTCGTTCCGCTCCAAGAGGGCACGAAATAGCGCCGCTGGTCCGACGCGAGCCACAGCTTCCACACCCGGCTGGTTTCGAACAGCAGCGGGGTGGAGCCTCTAACCTGCTTGCGGTTCCAGAAGGTTTCGCCGCGCGTCCAGAACAGCTTCAGCTTGTCACCCTGGGTTTTCGCCCCCGGCGTCCAGCCGTCGCCGTCGATTTCGTCGGCGAACAGGAAGCGCGCACTATAGCGACGGAAAGCATCGTCCGACGCAGCCCCGACCACGCGCACGCTGGCGCCGTTGCTCAGCTGGTAGAAGGTGGCGTTGTCCTGCTTCTCTCCCTTGCGCGTCGGCCGCATCAGCGGCTTCAGCACCGGCGTGTCACGCAGCATCGGCGCGACTTCGCCGCTGCCGAAGTCTTCCGCATCCGGGATCGTCGGCTGGGCGATGGCGCACAGCGTCGGGTCCTGGTGGAGGTGGTAGCCCACCGCCAGCGTGGCGCAGCGGGTGTAGCCGACGCGTGCCGCCTTCAGCACGGTCAGCAGCGGCACGGTCGGATCGCACATCAGGTCCACCAGCCCGCGCTGGTAGCCGTAGAGCGTCACCTTGCCGTGCTCGGCCCCGGTGCCCTTCGGGATCCAGCCGAAGCGCTCGGCCCACACGGAGCCGCTCATGCGCTCCTGGAACTTCAGGCTGCCGTCGAACAGGGCCAGCAGCGCCGTGCGCAGCTCGCCCCGTCCGGTCCGGTAATCGCTGTGACGGTGGGCGCTGACGCGCGCCGCCGCCTCAAGCCCGCGGTTCATCGTCCTGCCCGATGGCCAACCCGGCGCCCCAGGCCTTGACCAGCTCGTCGCGGGCGGCGTCGAAGGCCTGGTTGATTTCCTTCTCCGCCATCGCCTGGATCTCCGGCGCCCCGGTCATCGCTGCGGCGCGGCCGGCGATCTTGGCCACCGCGTTGGACAGGCCGGTCCGCAGGCTGATGCAGAAGCCGGCGACGTCGGCCGCGGCCTCGTGGCGGTTCACCACCTCGTTCAGGGCCTCGTCGGCCTTGATCTCGGCCACCACCGCATCGGCCACCGCCTTGCGGCGCTTGGCCTCATCGGCGGTGATGACGCCGATCTCGCCTTCGTAGCCGGCGGCGACGTCGGCCACGGCGCGGTCCACCAGCCAGCGGTGAACGTCGGCCGTCGCGAAGGCCCATTCCCGGCCCTTGGCCCCCTTCTCCGCGAAGGGGCAGCCGTCGCGCACCCACGCGTCGACGGTGGGCAGGCTGACGCCGAACAGGTCGGCCAGCTCCGCCCGGTTCACCCGTTGGCCCGGTTTGGACATAAACAAAAACCCCGATTCAAAAATTTCTCAGAGGGTGCACCGGTGCGGCCCGAATTACCCTCGTGGGTGGTACCCCCCGGAAGGACCCGTCAGCGCCGGACGGCGAAGCGGGCGTTGACCGTCCGCACCGCCTCCTCGAGGCGCCGGCCGATGTTTGCCCGCACCGCCCGCTCGACGATGTCGTGGAAGCGAAAGCGCGGGCGGTAGCTCGGCGCCCGGACAAAGATCATCACCGGCCGGGCGTCGGCGCCGTCGCGTTGGTAGATGCCCGGCGGCAGCCCGCCGGCATTGCCCGGCAGTGCAGCGAAGTAGCCGTTGCGCCGCCGCTTCTTCCGGCTACGGGCGCTGCCCGTGCGGTTGGCGCTATAGCCCAGTTCTCCGAAGGCCCGGGCCTGCGACAGGATGCGGACCACATCGGACCGCCGCATGTTGCCGTAGGCGTCCAGCCGCGCTTCCTCGCCCGGGACGGCGAACATGCCCGTAGGCAGCAGGCCGGCAGCCCGCAGCCCGCAGCTGGCGCTCCATCCGCTTGTCCCGGCGCGGTCCACCCTCGACGTTTGGCAGCAGATAGCGCGCCGCCGGGGTGCCCTTGCCCCAATCGTCCTTGAAGCCCACCCAGGCCACCGGGTCCGCCTTGGTGGCGGGCCGGATGAAGGTGGAGTTGATCGTGTAGGGCGTCGGCCGGTCGAAGGTCTCCGGCAGCGCCCGCTGCACCGCCTGCCGGACGTCCTGCGCCGTCCTGGTCAGCGCTATCGAAAGCGCATACCGGGTGAGCTGGTCGCCATACTGGCGGATGGCCGCTTTCACCTGCTGGGCAGAGGCCCGGATCCGTGCGTCGGCCATTTCGTTCGTACTCAAAATGTGACGGCCATCACTGCCGGCCAGCCTTCGGCGGATGACACTGGCAACCCGAGCCCATCTTGCGACGGTGGCGGTTGTGCTGAATGCCGTGATTTCGGGTGGCTACCCGTTCCGCACTGAGTTAGTGAACTAAACCAGACAGATCGTATCGTTCCAGATGCATAACGTTCGGTCTAATTCACCCCACCAGGGGCGGGTCGATATTGCCCGCCCCACATGTGAGAAGATTGACCTTACTCTCGCACTTCCTTCTTGCCTGAGTAGACGCAGGCAAAGGACGCATCGGAAACTACCACCTGCTTTGACAAATCGCACACTGCAGCGGGGACAATGCGGGTGACGGTGTTCGGAACCGGATAGCGGCCATCAACAATAAAGATCAGGCTATCCCCGATCTTGCACTTGCTGTTGATAACTCCCGAAACTTGAAGGCTATTTTCTCCGTCAACAATGCACAACATTTCGGCCTTAGCATTGGGCATCATGGCGAAGAGCGACACCGATACAGCTAATCCAAGCAGATGGTATTTCATACTGTCCTCCAGAATTGGTTCACTTGCGCATAGACACTACCTTTCGTATACATCGCGTTAAAAGACGTGCATGCGTCAATATGGCGCAGATCGAGTGGCGGTGCGGATTTTCACCCGCATAGAGGATTATTTAGCGAACAAGCACACGCCCACGTTAAAGTGTATTCCGAAGCAGCCGGCGGTTAGGGTCCGGACTCATAACCAGTATGCGACGGTCGCCACGATGTGGACGGCGGCCATGAAGTTGGTTGCGGAGCGGTCGTAACGGGTGGCGATGCGCCGGAAGTCCTTGAGGCGTCCGAACATGTGCTCGATGACGTTGCGGTTCCGGTAGAGGTAGGGAGAGAAGCAGTTTTTCCAGCGCTTGTTGGCGCGTGGCGGGATGTTGGGCGCGGCTCCCGCCTCTTCGATCTTCCGGCGAACAGCGGCACTGTCGTAGCCCTTGTCGCCGTGCAGGAGATCGGTAGCAGGCATCCGGTCGAGCAGACGGTCGGCGGCGGTGCAGTCGGCAACCTGACCGCCGGTCAACAGGAAGGCGAGCGGCCGACCGCGTGGATCGCTCAGGGCGTGGATTTTGGTGGTTCGTCCGCCACGGGACCGTCCGATGGCCTGAGCGCGCTCCCCCCTTTGCCGCCGCTCGCCGAACGATGGGCGCGGACCGCCGTGGAGTCGATCATCACCCGGGCCGGTGGGCCGCCTGCCGCTGCCAACGCATGGAAGATGTCTTCCCACACGCCCTTGGCCGCCCAGCGGACGAAGCGGTTGTAGAGCGTCTTGCGGGGGCCGTAGACCGGTGGAGCATCCGCCCAGCGCCCACCCGACTTCAGCACATGGACGATTCCGCTGATCACACGACGATCATCCACGCGCGGCTTGCCGCGGGTGTTGCGCGGAAGGTGCGGCTCAAGCCGTCCGAACTGCTCCACCGTCAACCAGAACTGACCGTCGCTCATCGCATAGCCCCTTTCCACGGCGTTGAATCACAACGGCTCACTGCCGGAAAGGCTCTTTATGGGTCCAGACCCTACGAACAAAAGCACCTACTTAGAACGATGCAATCGGTCCGAATCGGCTGGCTAAACGGTACTCCTACGGTTTGCGGTCTGCCTCCCCATCAAAGTGTTCACGCGTGAACACTTTGGACTGGCCACGGAAGCGATCCCGGAAGTCGAGCGCCAGCAGCACCAGGCGCCCGACCACCAGTGCCACCGTGCCCCAGAAGGCCAGCTCCTGCGCCGGCCCATGCAGGGCATCGAGCCACCAGCCCATGGTGCCGCCGATGGTGACGATGACGCCATCTGCGGCGGTGCGGGTGGTGAGGCCGTGCATCACGTCCTCCAGGTGCATGGTCATGCCGCCATTTCCTCGGTGAGGTTGGCCAGCCGCTGCCAACCGACTTCAAAATAGCGCTGGTCGCGCTCGATGCCGATGAAGCGTCGGCCCGTGGTCAGGGCAGCGTGGCCGGTGGAGGCGCTGCCGAAGAACGGGTCGAGCACCGTCTCGCCCGGCGGGCAGACGGTGCCGATCAACTCGGTCAGCAGCTCCACCGGCTTCTCCGTCGGGTGGGCGCCCAGCCGCACCGGCGCATGGCGCAGCACGTTGGCGACGTTCCGGCGCAGCGGTTCGGTGCCCTTGCCCTTGGTGAAGTGGTGGATCAGCTCGTGCTGGTGGCGGAAGTGCGTCCCCATGCCGAAATAGGTCTTGTCCCACACCAGCAGCCCTACCCGCTTCAGGTCGGCGCTTTCCATGGCGTCGGCCGCATGGCCGGACAGGAACAGCTCGGCCGTCCCCCCGTCGATGGCGTCGGCCAGATGATCGCCCATGCGCCAGTCGATGAAGGCCAGCACATGGCCGCCCGGCTTCAGCACCCGCTGCCACTCCATGGCGCAGCTGCGCAGCAGGTGGAGGAAGCCGCGCGTGCTCAGGCTGTCGGAGCCGAACCACCGGTCACCGCCGCGCGTGCCGGGCGTCATCGTCTTGTTGTAGGCGGTCTTGCCGGCCTCGCGGGTGGCGCCGCTGGAATAGGGAACGTCGGTCAGCACCAGGCTGACCGAACTGTCGGGAAGCTCCCGCATCCGCTCGATGCAGTCGCCCAGCATCAGCGCGGCGGCGCCGATCGTCACGGATTGGGTGGTCATCACGAAACCCTTGGATTTCAGCCGTTTTTCAGGGGTCAGCTTGCGATAATGTCTGTTTTCGCAAGCTCGCTTTCAGGGCGTCCCGACCATCAGCGGCTTGACGAAGAAGGCGTCGTCCCCGCCGTCGATGGAGACGCCGGGAATGGTCACCGCCACCTTCGGCTCGGCCAGCAGTGCGGCCCGGTCGACCTCGGTCTTGGTCCTGATGAAGCGCCGCAGCTTGCGGTCTTCCTCCAGCAGCTTCAGCAACGCGTCGGCGTCCGCCACCACCACCTTGGCCGTCGTCCTCTTGACGCCGATCGTGCCGGTGGACAGCGCCACCGACTTCTTGCCGCCGCTCAGCAGGGTGGAGCGGTTGGCGTCGAAGTAGCCGCGCAGCAACTCCGTGTCGGCCTCGATCGCCGCACGCAGCGGCGCCGCCGCATTCTCATAGGCGAGGTTGGCCTGGGCGACCGCGACGTCCAGCGAGGCCTTCAGCCGGCTCAACTGCACCTGCGCGGCGCCGATCCGGCCGACGACAGCCGCGGCCTGGTCGGGGGTGCGCACCCTCAAGGGCGCCGGCTTGCGCGCCGGCCCGGTGACGGTCTCGCCCATGTCAATCCTCCACAATGAGCGCCGCCATCTGGCCAGCCAGGTCGGCGCGGTTGTCGTCATAGGTCTGCAGCACCCGGACGTCCCGGTGCCGCGAGAAGCGCTGCACCGCCCGGATGTTGCCGTTGCTGGCGTCCAGCGCCGCGGTGATGGCCGAGTGGCGCAGCCCGTGCGGCCGGGTGGTGATGCCCACCCCGGCGCCCAGCTCGCGGATGACCTGATACACGGCGGCGCCGGTCAGGCGCCCCTCGCCTCGGCCGGCGGCATCGAGGCGATGGAACAGCGGCCCGGGGTCCTTCCCCCGCACCGCGATCCACGCATCGAGCGCCGTCCTGGTGGCGGCCGGCAGGGTGACCCGCTCACGCTGGGTCCGCCCCTTGCCCAGCACCGCGACGGTGCCGCGCCGGCTCTCGTAATGCTCCAGGTCCAGCGACACCACTTCGCCGCGGCGCAGGGCCACGTCGTGCAGCAGCCGGACGATGGCGGTATCGCGCAGGCCCTTGGCGTCGGTGCGTTCCTTGGCCTGCGCCACCATGGCCCGTACGCCGTCCCGTCCCGGCCCGCGCGTGTCGCGGTAGGCCAGGGCGTCTACGTTCTCGACCTGCAGCGCCCAGGTGACCAGGCCGAGCGTGTTGCCCAGCTGAACGACGGACCGCAGGGCGGCCAGCCGGCGGTTCACCGTGGCCGGCTGCAGACCGCGCCGGACCATGTCGTTGCGGTAGCCCAGCGCCAGAGCGTTGGCCTGCCCGTGCTCCACTGCCAGCAGCATCCGCACCGCCTGCTCGGCGGTGGCGGCGAAGGCGGCCAGCCCGTCCTGCCGGGCCACGAAGGTCCGGAAATCCTCATGATCCCGCCGGTAGGCCCGGACGGTGTTGGCCGAGCGCCCGGCATAGAAGGCATCCAGGAGGTGTTCCTGGATGCGGTCCAGCCGCAGCGCCGGGGCGTGGCGGGCGTCGCTGACGTCCTGTCCGGCCGGATCGCCCGGAAGGACGGGAAGGGTCATCCGTCGATCGCGTCGCGCAGCTCGGCCACGGTCATGTCCTCCGGCAGCTCACGCAGCATCGCCGCGACCTGCTGGCCAAAGAACTCGACCGCGCCGTCCGACGGGCACACCGCCGCGGGTTCGGTGCCATGGGTGAGGCCGGCGCCGGCGGCGACCGCCTCGCGGATCAGTTCGTCCATCCTGCTGTCCTGTCAGGAAAGCCGCGCAACCGCCCGCGCATCGGCCATCCGGCCGGCGGCATGATCGCGCAGCATGTCGAAGTGAGGCGCGCAATCCTCCACCAGCTCGATCAATCAGGGCGCCCGGATCCAGCCGCGTGAGGTCTGGATCTCGATCGCCTCGATGTCGGCGCGGAAGGGTCCGCCCTGGTAGGTGATGCGCACGGCGAAGTGACGATCCACCGGGCCGAGCTGAAGGCACAGCACGCCGTCCCATTCGGTCCGCAGGCCAGCCCCCGGACAGCGGGAGGCCCGCCGCGGCAGCTGCCGGGCGGGCCTTCGTTCATACGCAATTCGTCCCGCTCACCCTGTCAAGGAATTGGCCCTCGGTCAAGGAATATTTTCCTTAATGCCCGTCGAAATATCAAAGCTGAGGGCCTTAAGTATCTGAAACGCATGCCTGAACCGGTTCAGCAGTTCCTGCGGCTATACCTTGATCCAAGCCTACAAGTCTGTGGCGGCGTTACAAAAACATCTTTCGGTATGCAATATGATTCAGAATATCAATTTCTAGATCTTTTCGTTTCCATGTTACAGATCTGAAGTTGTATTTCTTGTTGATGAGCTTTATTTTTTGCTTCAAGTTGAAGTCGTTGATTGCTCAACGGAGAAATGAAATGGCGTCCCGCAGCACTCTGATTAAGTTCCAGAATGAGACTTCCGTTACTCTCACGCTGAATTACGTCACTCTTCAACATGGCATCTGGACGGATAATATGTATCCGCCGCAGACGATCCCGCCCGGCGGCAATGCCTCGTTCCAGGCGGAGTCGAACGGCTTCATGACCGGCGACCAGGGAACCGTTCAGTATCTGGCCGGTTCGGAAGGGATTGTGGAACTCGATTTCGACAACCCCTTCTCGGGCGGCAACAGCTACGGCGGAAGCGCTCCGAAGAACTACCATCTCAACTGGAGCGGCGGTGGCGGCAACAATGCGACCGTGGTCTTTACCCTGACGCCGGCCTCGGCCTAATCGTCGTCGTCAGCAACCCCGCTGCAGTTCCTCTGCAGCGGGGTTTTGCTTTTCATGGCCACGCACCGTTAAGCTTTCGCCATTGCAGTTACAATACTTCTCAGTCACGGCACAGTTGGACATGGTAAGGCCATATCAGCACTTCATTCCCATGGGGTCGTGGGCGCGGTAAAGCCAGTCAGCACATGATCGCGGAGGCCCCAGCCACCGATCCGCTCCAGCAGCTCCATCATGCCGGCATGCCAGCCGGCATAGTCGGTGTTGGCCTCGACGATCTCGGCATCGCTGTGGGCGGGCTCCAGCGGGCACCATTTCACCTGCACCTGCCGGCGCCCGTCACCGAAGGTGCGGAAGTGAAAGCCCCTCTCCTCTTCCACGATCCGGCGCTGCCCGCGGGCGTCGAAGAGCGATTGCCCACGCAGCAGATACCGCTTGGCCAGCTCGGACCGGGTCGGCACGAACTCCCACCGCTCGGCCGTGACATGCCGGTACCGGCCGCGTGCCGGAGCGTCCATGGAAGCGGACGAGGCGTCGCTGCCACGGGTCCAGCCATCCCACCGCGTTGGCGACGGCTTCAGCATCAGGATGAACCTTCACGGCAATGCCGCGGACCGGCCCGCCGCCGTCCACGCGATCGCCCATCTCATGACGGCGCAGCAGCTCGGCCACACCGTCGCCACTTACGCTTTGCGGTTTCCATCCATGGTCATTCGCCGCGGCCTCGATGTCGAACAGGCCGGACTGGACGCGGTCGGCCTGCTGATCGCGCAACGCCCAGGTCACCAGAGTTTCGAGGTCGAGGCGCCGGCGGGTGTCGCAGCGGGCGAAAGCGATTGCCATGGACCTGCCCTCACGCCGCCGCCTGGGACAGTCCTGGGCCCAGCAGCCGGGCCACCCCAGCCACCAGCGTGTCCAGGGCCTCCATCGGAATCAGGCCGGGGTCGATCCGCCCGCAATCCTGCAAATAGCGCGCCTTGGCGAGCAAATCGTCGGCGGACAGCACCTCGCCGGCCGATAGCAACTGTTCCAGATTGCCCCGCAGCCGATCGGCCGCCTCGCACTCCGCGCAGCCGGCCAATTGTTGGTAAGCAAGGAACAACGGCATCAGCGACGCGGGCTTGGACATGCGAAACCTCCGGGCGAACCCCCTAGCGTGACGGCGCCACACCAAGAAATTAGGATTGTTTGCCCAAAAGGATTACCAATTCCTTGCCGATTGTTGTGTAGTCAGAAATTTCCTCATAAGAGGTCCGCTTGCCCTGCTTGATCAGAGCAAGCGGCGGCAAGATGCGATGCGCTCCCGCCCCTGGGCGAAATAGACGGCCTGGGCATAGATGCGCCACGTTCCGCCGACGCGCACCCCGGTGACGAAACCAAAGCCCTGCCCGTTGCCCAGGGTGCGATAGTCGTTCCGCTTGAAGGTATGCTGATAGCCGAAGGCGGACAGCGTGCCGGTCATCGCCTGATGATCGCTGCCTCCATCAGCGCCCTGAATGTTGTGGTGGGCGACTCTGACCGAATTGTTGGGACCGGCGACGCAGCCGAAAGAACAGCCGTCCATCATGGCGTTCATGAAGAACTGCGCCTGCCCACCGAGAACCGTCGAATAGCCGGAGTCTTCTTTCCAGGGCAGGAAATAACCCTGTGCCGCCCCCGCACCGTCCGGCACCACCTCATATGAATGCCCTCCGGCATTCCAGCCGGCGAAAAGGCCGAGCATTCCAGAAGAATAGTGCTCGACCTGCGAGTCATGCCGCCTGACTTTGAAATTAGACAGGCTCGGCCCGCCCGCCAGAGATGGCGCGCACATCCAATAGACCGTGTTCCGACAGAAGAATTCGTCCGAATTGTTTCGAATTTGATCTATAAATTCCTGGGCATCGACGTCTTCAGCCATTCATATCTCCTCCGATACTATGCGCGCTCTAATAAAGAAATATCCTCGAACCCGAGGTCGTTCAAAGATTTTCACCTGCATTGTTCTCGCGCGGGATCGTCGCGCGCAGCCTCCCGACCGGCCGCCCTGTTATGCAACTCCACCATATGCCGGACCACATCCGCCGCCGCCGGATCGGGCGCGACCGTCACCAGCAGGTAGCGGCGCACGCCGTCCAGCTCGACGGTGATGGCGCCCGGATCGTCCGGGTCCGTGCTCCAAGGCAGCGACAGCGCCGCCGCGAAACGTGACTCGCGCGGCGGCGCCGGTGGCGGAGCGGTCCCCTTCTCCACCGGCCGGACAGGCGCCGGCGTCACCGCCGGCACCTTCAGCGCCTCCACCTCGCCCCGTGTCACCGCCGGGTGGATCGTGCCGGCGTCCAGGGCCTGCTGGCGGGTGTCGTCCGGCAGGGTGGCGATGGCGTAGAGGGTGCTCATCGCTTCCGGCAGACGGTCCAGCGGCACCTGCCCCTCGTCGACGAAGGCGGCGATCTCGCGCAGCTTGCGGGCGGTGGAGGTGCTGAACGGAAGGTCGGTCGCCACCATCGCCTCGTACTCGCCATGGGGCAGAGCCGCCTTGGCCTCGTTCAGGCGGCGGCCGACGGCGATGGTCGCCTCCAGCGCATTCGACCATTCGCGGCGGATGTCGGCGGCGAACTCGGCCCGCGTGGTCAGCGGACGCGGGGTGGCCAGCATCGACAGGCGGGCGTCGCCCAGGCTGCGGCGGGCGGGCGGCCTGGGATTGTGCTTGGGCCCGGAACCGGATCGGGACATGGGGTCAGCCCTCCATCGCGGCGGACAGGTGGAGCCAGAGGTCGCGGAACAGCGGGCCGGTGCGGGTGCCTGGGATCTCCGCGGTGCCCAGCCCGGCAATGAAGCTGCGCGGCACCTCCTGAAGCTGCGGGATCTCCATCGGCGCCACCGCCCCCATGGCGGAGACGATGGCGCGGGCGTCGGCTGTCTCGCGCAGGCGCGGGACGACCTGGCTCAGCAGCAGACGCAGCGGCCGGCGCCGGGCGCGCAGGTAGGGCAGCATGGCCTGCATGCTGACCAGATCCTCCGGGCCGGGGCGGACGGGCACCAGCACCAGATCGGCGCAGTCGAACAGCAGGGCGGTCGCCTGGGGGAAGTTCTCCACCGCGGTCGGGGTGTCGATCACCAGCAGGTCGAGGCCGTGCGGAGTCGGCCGCTCCGTCACCGCGCCCAGCGGGCGCTGTTCGTGGAGGATCGGGGCGGCGTCGGCCGGGCGCAGGCCGTGCCAGTGGGTCAGCGAGCCTTGCGGGTCGGTGTCGAGCGTGCCCACCCGCCGGCCGGCGACGGCGGCCGCGACGGCCAGATTGCGGACGGTGGCGGTCTTCGGACCGCCGCCCTTCCCCTGGACCACCAGGATCGTCCTCATGCCCGGTCCCCCTGCCCGGCCCGGCCCGCCTGGGCGGCGATGGTCTGGCGGATGAGGGTCGCCTCGCGTTCCAGGATTTCGGCGATGGTGTCGAGCGGGGAGTTGATCGCCTCGGTCGCGGCCTTCAGCGCCTTCAGGGCGTCGCTGTGGGCCTTGATGGCGTGCATCAGGCGGAAGCCCTCTTCCCGCAGCTCGGGCGGTAGCGCGCGCAGGTGGGCAAGCGCGAGGTCCATGCTCTCCTCGCGCGTCCGGGCGGGCGGCGGGGGCAGAGCGGCGGGTTCATCCGGCCGGGCGGCGGACAGCGAGGCGATGTCGATCCGCTGTAAGCATCCGCTGAGTGCCGCGGTCAGGCAGCTTTCGTCTGCTCGCGGATTGCCTTCCATTCCCAGGGGAGGAGTTCGTGCAGGCGGGTTTGGGGGATGTCGTTGATGCGGGCCAGGACGTCGGCGAGCCATGCCTGGGGATCGACGTCGTTGAGCTTCGCCGTGGTGATCAGGCCGTACATGATCGCCGCCCGCTGCCCGCCGCGATCGGAGCCGCAGAACAGCCACGCTTTCCGGCCCAAAGCGATCCCGCGCAGGCCGCGTTCGGCGGCATTGTTGGTCAGGCACAGCCGGCCGTCGCCGAGGAAGCGCGTGAAGCCGTCCCAGCGCGTCAGCATGTAGTCCATCGCCTTGGCCACGGGGGCATGGCGGGAGAGCCGGGCGCGCTCCGTCCGCATCCAGTTCTCCAGCGTGGCCACCAGGGCGACGCCGTGCTCCTGGCGGGCCGCCAGCCGCTCGGCCGCGGGCTTGCCGTTCAGGGCGCGCTCGAGATCGAAGAGGGCGTCGATGTGGGTCACGGCTTCCAGGGCCAGCGGTGAGATCGGCGGGGCATCCTTGCCGCGTCTGGTGTTCGCGGCGATGTCGGCCAGCTTGAAGAAGCCGCGCCTTGCATGCGCCCAGCACAGTGCGGCGCTGATCGGCCCCGGTCGGCGCTCAGGTTCGTACAGCCGGTTATAGCCGGCGAACGCATCGGCCTGCAGCCAGCCCGTGAAGCCGGCCAGGTGCCGTTCGGGATGCTCGCCCTTGCGGTCTCGCGAATAGTGGAACAGCGCTGCCGGTGGGGCTTGGCCGGCAAACGGCCGGTCATCACGCACATACACCCACAGCCGCCCGGTGTCGGTCTTGCCTTTGGCCAGCACGGGCACGGGCGTGTCGTCTCCATGCAGCCGCTCGGCTGCCAGTACATGCGCGGCGATCAGGTCGTGCAGCGGCTTCAGCACCGCGGCGGCGGCGCCCACCTGGTCGGCCAGGGTGGACAGGCTGAGCGGCACGCCCTCGCGCGCAAAGCGTTCGGCCTGCCGGTTCAGCGGCTGATGCTGGCCGAACTTCTCGAACAGGAGGGTGGCCAGCAGGTTGGGGCCGGCCCAGCCCCGTGGGGTGGCGTGGAACGGCGCCGGCGGCTGGCTGATCGTCTCGCAGGCCCGGCAGGAGAACCGCTCGCGCACCGTCTGGATCACCTTCCACTGGCGCGGGATCACCTCCAGCGTCTCGGTGATCGTCTCGCCCAGCTTGCACAGCTTGTCCGAGCCGCAGCACGGGCAGCTCGCCGGTGCCGGCACAACGACGCGCTCGCGCGGCAGGTGGTCGGGGAAGGGCTGGCGTGATGGCCGTTTGCGGGTAAAGGCCGCCACCGCGGTGGTTTTGGCAGCGGCCTGCTCGGCCGCCAGTTCGTCCTCGCCGGCCGTCGCTTCCAACTCTTCGAGCTGGAACTCCAACTGGTCCAGCAGACGCGCCTTGCGCTCGGAGCGCGTCCCGTAGAGTTCGCGCCGGAGTTTCTCGATTTCCAGCTTCAGGCCGGCGATCAGCGCCTCGGTGTTCGACGCCATCGCCTTGGCCCGCGCCGCTTCGGCTTCCGCCGCATCCGCCCGCGCCTCGGCCTGCGCCAAGGCAGCGCGCAAGTTGGCGACGTCGTCGGCCGAGGTGGAGGGGAGCGGGGCGGCGGTCATGGCGCCAGTTTACCTGGGAACGCGCCGTCGAGCCGCCGCAATCGCCCCTGAACCGGTGCGTCGATTCACCGTGTCGCAGTCACCCCGCGGCCTCGGGACGCCAGGTCTTCTGCGGGTTGCGCCAGTCGATGCCTTCGAGCAGATAACCCATCTGCCCAACCGAGATCGACACCGCGCCGTCCGCCGGCGTGGGCCAGATGAAGCGGCCCCGCTCCAGCCTCTTCATGAACAGGCAACTGCCCTGGCCGTCATACCAGATGATCTTCACCAGATCGCCGCGGCGCCCGCGGAAGATGAAGAGATGGCCGCTGTGCGGGTCTTGGGCGAAGCGTTCCTGCACCAGCAGCGCCAAACTCGCCCAGCCTTTGCGCATGTCGGTGTGTCCGCTGGCCAGCCACACCCGCACGCCACTCGGCACCGGGATCATGCCAGGGCACCGACGACGGCCGCCGCCAGAGCCGGATCGACCGGCCCTTCCAGACGCAGGCGTGCCCCGCTGGGCAGGATGACCTCGAGGATCGCCGGGCTCGTGGTCGGACCCGCTGGAGGCGGCAATGGTTCAGGGGGCTCCAAGACCGGCGGTTCTGTTACGGTCGGCTCCGGCGTGATGGTCACTGCGACGAAGCTGGACGGTTCGGCCACCGCGCTCCCGCTCGCCTGCATCAGCCCTCGCCAGCGGTATAGCAGACTTTCGTGCACGCCCAGCCGGCGGGCCGCTTCCGTCACCACCACGCCGGGGCGGAACGCCTCCTCGACCATTCGGACCTTCTCCGCCGGCGTGTAATTTCGCCGCCGCTCCGTCCCCGTCAGAACCTCGACCCGCTGATAAGCCATGACGTTTGCAACTCGTTTGCGTCCGCGCAATGACGCGCCACGCAAAACTCAGACGTCGGACCCTATTTTGCCAAGGCGGCACTCACCGGAGGCGTACCCTGTTCATCGATTCCACGCTACCTAACCGGATCGGGGCGGCTCCCAGCGTAAGCCCGGAAACAGGATCGTCACGTCCGCCCGTCGCCCCAGCAGCCAGCGGGCGGCGCAGCGCCCCAGTTCCCACCCGAAGCCGCCCAGCATGGCGGCGCCGAGCAAGGCGAAGACCAGCCCCAGCCCGGCCATCACCGCTCCCCCTCGGGCTGTCGGCAACGCGGATCGGCGTGGCGCAGCCGGATCAGGTCCGCCGTGGTCAACAGGCGCTCGTCCACCCGGTGCAGCGCGCCGCAGCGATAGACCCGATGGCCGGTGGCGCGCAGGGCCTGGACGGCGCGATAGAGGGCGTCGGCCTCGCGCTGGGGCTGCACCGGCCGGTGGCGCGCGGTGCGGGGCGGATCGCCCAGATCCAGGCGGAACTGCCGGTCGGGCTGGCGGCGGGACAGGGTGCCGGGCTGGACGGGCATGGCTCAGGCTCTCCCCTCGATCAGCGGGAAGGCCGAATCGGCGGCAGCCGGCGGAACGGCGACCGTGATGTCCACCGCCTCGACATGGAACAGCCGCAGCAGCTCCAGCTCGTAAGCCACCCGAATCCGGTCGGCGACGCAGCGATTCGGCGCGGTGACGGTCAGCCTGCGATCCCCGGATAGCCCAAGCCTGCATCCCCGGAACCACGTCGCATGCTGGACGGCGCCGATCCGGCGGGCGATTCGGGCGTGGCCGTCGCGCTCGATGGCGGCGGCGGATGGCGGCGGGCTGGTGACGGCGCTCGCGTGTGGGCTCGCGCACGTGGGTTCACGGGTTTTATCACAGGGTTTGGCGACACCGCTGTCGGGCGATGGATCGTCGGACGGATCGGGGGCGTCGCCGGCCGGGCCGTCCTCGCGCTCCAGCCAGTCCAGGCACAGGCGCATGCGGGTGGGCTGGCCCCGGCCGCCGGCGCGGTCGCGGACGATGACGCCGGCGGCCAGCAGCGCGCTGCGCGCCCGCTCCACATCGCGGGTGGACAGGGCGCAGAGCCGCGCCACCGCCTCCACCCCGGTCCAGGTCAGCAGCAGGCCCAGCGCCTCGAACATCTGGCGGTTGACGCGCTCCAGCATCACCAGGGCGACCAGCTTGTCGCGCGGCTTCAGCGCCGGGCAGGCCAGAACGGCGCAGCGGAAGCGGCCGACTGTCTCGCGGAAGGCGGCTTGTGGCTTGGCGGCGGGGGTTGCGGGGGTGGTCGAGACAGATGGCGAGGACATGGGGGCACCTCCCCGGCGGCGCGGTGGCCGGCCGGCGGCAATGCGGCTCCCTGCGGGCGCACGAAGCCGTGGCTGCAAGGAACAGCGGATTTTAATCCTGATTTCTGATGCCCTCCGGACACGCATCGCCGCGTTCCCGCCGTGGGCACGGCAGGGGCATGGGGCATTGGCGATGATTGCGGTCCTGGCGGGGCGGCCTCGGCGGGGCCGTCCCGTCTCAGGGCGGGGCGCGCGGATACAAGGCAAGGCTCCGGCGTTCACCGCCGCGCGGGCGCGCAACGGTGGGGACAAGACGGGTGCGGCGCGGCCACCGGCAAGGGCGGACGCTGGGCACCGGATGACGGGGGCTTACGGGGAGAAGCCGGCGCCGGTCAGGGCGGCGCGCGTGGCGATGCCATCGGGCAAAACTCCAGGGTTCACCGGCGCGAGGGCGCGCGGCGTCAGGGGGTGAAGACGCGCATCGCTTCCGGCCGTCTGGCGGCCGAAAGCGGCACGGTCTTCAAAGTCGATGGGGGCGGCTGACTGGTGACCGTCGAGCGGCCGCACGGCGGGCCGCGCGCCATGGCGCAGCCGGCGCGATGACGGGCCTTGGGGCAGGCCTCGCGGGGGAAGCGGTTGGTTTTCTGGATAGATCTGGGATCCGAAGGGGAGCTGGCAGTCGGGCGGCGCCCGATCATGCGGATCCCCGCTGCGGCGATGCCGACCGCAGGGCCTGCAAGCGGGTGGTGGCGCGCTGCATCAGCGCCAGCAGCTCGGCCGCGTCGTCGTCGGGCAGATCGGCGAGGGAGTCGCGGTGGCAGAGCGTCCGCACCAGGCGGTCGACGCTGCACCATGTCACCGCGGCGGCGGCCTCGAAGGCTGGCCAGGCGGCCAGGACGGCGCGCTGCGCGTCGGTGAGGGCCGGGTCAGCGGGGGGCATGGCCGGCCTCAGACAGGGAAAGCGGCCGGAGTCTGATGGCGACTCCGGCCGCGGCCGCTCCGCCGGTACGGACAAGGAACCCGGCGGATCGGTGGCTGTGGCGGCGGGCAATGCGGCCGGTCGGACTCGGGATGCTCCCGATTGACCGCGCCGGGCGGCCGGCGCCTGATCCGGCGATGGGACACTGTCGCGCCCAAGCCGGAGCTTCGGGGTTGCGCAGTCGCTCAGCGCGAGCGATGCTTCCCGCCGAAACAACCATGGGTGTGGGGCCTTGCCGGATCTCCCTGTTCATGTCCGCCTCTTTTTGCGCGGCTTTCCCAGGATCGGCGCGCAGAGGCCGCTGGTGGCCAGCGCGACGGGATCGGTCATGAAATCGTGGGGAATCACCGCTTCCATGGCCCGCAGGGTCGTGGCGGTGGGGTTGCTTTCCTGGCGGAGCACGTCACGCACGGTGCTGGGCGGCACGGCGGCGGCTCGGCCGAATGACTGCGCGTTCCAGCCCTGATGCCGGGCGAAGGCGCAGATCCGATGAATCGAGGCATCGATGTGCATGATGTGTTTCACGCCCAGCAAGATTTAACGCTATACCGTGGATTCTAAGGGGGTTCATCGGTGCCGCACGAGAAAGATTCATCGGCACAGCGTTCTCGCGCTATTGCACGAGGTCCTCATAATGCCGGCATGGATACGCCGCCCAAGACCGACATCGCCGCAGTTCTCAATCGTGTTCTTCAGACGCACAAGGAGCGCCTGCGGTCCAAGAACCATTGGGCTGGCTTGTCGAAGCTGCCAGCCACAACGGTTCTGGACGCATTCAATGGCGCCAACAGCACCATCGACACCTTGACCAAGCTTGCGGACGGCGCCGGCCTGTCGCTGGCCGAACTGCTGGCCTACGGCGATCCCGATTGGGAAATGCGGGTGAAGACCCGCCGGACCTTCCGCTCATGGTCTACCGAGGATTTCGATGCCCTGATCCGGGTTCTTGAGCGGCGCACCTAGCCGCGCGACTGCGCCTCATCCTGATCCAGCGATCGATCAGCGGCAGGATCTTGTCCGCGCCCTCGCGGCGGCATAACTGCGTCACCGGCTCGACCGCGCGGTCCTCGCGCGCCTTGCGATGCGATAAGTCTTCGATCTTCTCGTTCTTCGGTGTGCTCGGCACCACCAACCCCCCATAAATCAACACTCCACCGGGGCCGGCCCCGGTAGGACAGGTGTGCGGCTGGGCACGGGTGCGCGCCCCGGCTCAGCACGGCTCATCGATGCGGTTGGCAGCCGCGTGGGTAGGGAGATGGCGTCTCCCTGCCTCCGCCTTCCCGGCTGGGAAGGCGAAAGGCCGCGGCATCCTATGGCGCCGCCCAGTCCAAACAAACGAAAAAGCTGCATCCTTTCTCGAACGGTTTCCGAAGGTTGCGCGATAGCAGCCGACGGCGAAGACAAGCTCCACCGGGCGGCACGCAGGCGGGGCTCCAGATTGGTCGCTTTACCGTGATTTTTGCCATTGACGAAATCACGGCATACCGCCCATCCCAGTACAGGGTATGGCGTGGACGCCAGCACCCTTGGATGCAGGCGCTGTTGGAGTGCGACCGATGAAGGGAGCGATCAAGGTCCCGTTACAACGCAGGGACGGACCGCAGAACATGGCGATGGTTCGAAGCTTCGGCGATCTGTCCGGGAAGATGGAGCGCACGCTGCGCCACATGGCCCCAGCGCTGCCGAAGGACGGCGCCACGCCGCTGGTCACCGACAACGTGGTCATCGCCAACCGCCGGCTCTCGCACCGGACCTCGATGCGGCTGGACGTCACGTCCTGGCTGCTGCTCGACCACATCGCCGAGCTGGAGGGCTACGCGAACCGCGACGTGCTGGTCAGCGCGGTGCATGAGCGGTTCCACGCCACCGAACTGCCGCTGACGGCGATGGTGCGGCTGTTCCTGCAAACCTACACGGCGCCGGCGGCGGTGCTGGAGTTCCTGGGCGCGGCGCGGCGGCCATGTGGGCGCGGCTTCGTCGCCAACCCGCTGAAGAACTGACATGACCGCCGCAGGGCAAGAGACCGCCGCCGTGGCTGGCCGCATCCAGTGGCATCTGGAAGAAGCCGGCCGCGCAGAGCTGGAGGCGGGAAACACCGGCCTTCCCCTCCGCCGCCTGCGCCTGCTGTCGACCGCGCGCTATCACCGTGACTGCGCCGCACTGGCGCGGGAGGAACTGTCGTGAACATGACTCTGTCGGATTTCCTCGCGGGACCTGGCGGCAATCTGGTCCGCCGCCTCGGCCTGCCAGCCGATCTCATTGCCGGCTGCACGTGCTGGGCGGGTTGAGCGCAGTGGCGATCGCCCACAACAGCCGGACCGACGGCGGCGTGTGGCGGGCGGCAGAGCGGCTGTTCGGTGTCCTGTCCTCCGCGAGCGGGCGGTCCTGCTGGCACTGCTGGGTGCGCTCGATTTCAGCAGCCTCGCGGACCAGCTCGCCGGCAGGTCCGGAACCTGGACCCTGATGGACGTCACCCATGGCAGGCACCGCGACGCGGTCGCTCCCTGCATCCTTCGTCGTGATCCCTGACATGCCCTTTCAACGGACTGGCCGCAGGGGGCGGCAAATGCGGGAGGCGGACCGGTGAACGCCCAGGAACGCGAATTGGCCTTTCTCCGCCGCCGGGTGGCCGATCCCGATCAGGCATTCGAAAGGGCAAGTCATGCCGCGCGAGAAAATCGTAAGGCGGCGCCTGGCAAGCGGTGAAGTGAGAGAGTACCGCTATCCAGAGCGCCGTTACGAACCAAGAACCGTGGGCGCCATCGTCGAGGAATACCGGCGGTCGCCCGAATACACCAAGCTCGCTCCTTCGACGAAGAAGGACTATCTGGGCGTCCTCGGCAAGTTCGAGGAGGTGCTGCATGTTCCCATCGTGGATGTCCGGCGGCGGCACATCCTCGGGATGCGCGACAGCTACGCGGACCGGCCGGGGCTGGCGAACAGCATCATCAGCATCTGGTCGATCCTGCTGAAGTTCGCTGTCGACCGGGAGTATGTGCTGGCGAACCCGGCCGCCGGCGTCGAACGGCTCCCGCTTGGTGAATGGGAGCGGTGGCCGGACCGGGCGGTCGATTTCGCCCTTGCCCACTTCAAGGAGCCTATGCGCCGGGCCGTGGTGCTGGCGCTCTACACCGGCCAGAGGTCATCGGACCTCATCAAGATGCGGTGGGACGACTATGACGGCACCGCGATCCAGGTTACCCAGAAAAAGACCGGTACCCGCCTGTGGGTACCGTGCCACGCGGACCTAAAGGCCGAGTTGACGGAGTGGAAGAGAAACGCTACCTCCGTGACAATACTGGTCAACCCCGCTTCCGAACAGCCCTGGAACAGAATAGGATTTTCCAATGCCGTACGTTTGGCAATCAAAGCACATCCAGAGCTGAAAGGTTACGTTTTCCATGGCCTGCGCAAAGCCTCTGCCTCGCTGCTGGCAGAAGCAGGCTGTTCGGCTCTGGAGATCGCGGCCATCACCGGGCATATGTCGTTGAAAAATCTCGAAATCTATACACGTCAGGCGGACCAGCGACAAAGGGCGAACGCCGCCATCGCGAAGCTGGAAAACTACCGACGGAAAACGCAGGAAAATTGGGCGGGCAACCCGTTGTAAACATTTGATTATTGCAGATTGAAACAAAAGTTGACTTGGGCTTCCTGCGCGGGCTGTGGCACACCACTCTCGGAATTGCCGATGATGCCGTGCGCACTCCGGAAGATGCGTCGCCCGCAGGAGCAGTGATGTCTTAACCTTTCCCGGCACAAGTACGGCGCTTTCGTCACTCCGCTTCCCCAAACCCTTTCCCGTCCACATCAAGGTCCGACCAGGAACACCCCCATGGCCCATCGTCCGCTCGCCTGCGTGATCCTCGCCGCCGGCAAGGGCACGCGCATGAAATCCGATCTGCCCAAGGTGCTGCACCGGGTGGCCGGCCGGCCGATGGTCGGGCATGTGCTGGCCGCGGTGAAGACGCTCGACCCCGATCATGTCGTGGTGGTGGTCGGCCCCGGCATGGACAGCGTCGCCGCCGCCGTCGCCCCCTACCCCACCGCGGTCCAGCACGAGCAGTGCGGCACCGCCGACGCCGTACGCGCCGCCTTCGGCCTGCTGGAAGGCTTCACCGGCGACGTCATCGTCCTGTACGGCGACACGCCGCTGGTCACGCCGGACACGCTGCGCGCGCTGGTGCAGGCGCGCCGGCAGGCCGCCGATCCGGCGGTGGTGGTGCTGGGCATGCGGCCCGACGATCCCGGCGCCTATGGCCGCCTGATCCTGAACGCCCGCGGCGGGCTGGAGAAGATCGTCGAGTATCTCGACGCCAGCGAGGAGGAGCGCGCGGTCACCCTGTGCAACGCCGGCCTGATGGCGTTCGACGGCGCCCGCATGTTCGACCTGATCGGCAGCGTCGGCAACGACAACGCCAAGTCCGAATATTACCTGACCGACGTAGTCCAGATCGCGCGGCGCGCCGGCATGGCCTGCGCCGTGGTGGAGGCCGCCCCGGCCGAGGTGGTCGGCGTCAACTCCCGCGCCGAGCTGGCGGAGGTGGAAAAGCTGCTGCAGCGCCGCCTGCGCAAGGCCGCGATGGACAACGGCGCCACGCTGATCGATCCCGACAGCACCTTCCTCAGCGTCGACACCAGGCTCGGCCGCGACGTGGTGGTCGGTCCCGGCTGCTTCTTCGGCGCCGGGGTGACGGTGGGCGACCGGGTGGAGATCAAGCCCTACTGCCATCTGGAGGGCGTGCGCATCGACAGCGGCGCCGTCATCGGCCCCTATGCCCGGCTGCGTCCGGGCGCGGAAATCGGCCCGGACGTCCACATCGGCAATTTCGTCGAGGTCAAGAACGCGGTGATCGAGGCCGGGGCCAAGGCCAACCACCTGACCTACATCGGCGACGCCCGCGTCGGGGCCAAGGCCAACATCGGCGCCGGCACCATCACCTGCAACTATGACGGCTTCGCCAAGAGCCGGACGGAGATCGGCGCCGGGGCCTTCATCGGCTCCAACAGCGCGCTGGTCGCCCCGGTGGTCATCGGCGACGGCGCCATCGTCGGCGCCGGCAGCGTGGTGACGATGGCGGTGGAGGCCGACGCGCTGGTGGTCGCCCGCGGCAGCCAGAAGTCTTACGCCGGCTGGGCGCAGCGTTTCCGCGAACGGAAGAAAAACGAGAAAGCGAAAAAGGCGTAAGGTCGGTTCGGGTCCTCACTCTCCGGTCGGCATCTTCTTTCAGGAGCATCAGGTCCATGTGCGGCATCATCGGCATCAACGGCATCCACGACGCGTCCCCCCGGCTGGTGGAAGGTCTGCGCCGGCTCGAATACCGCGGCTATGACAGCGCGGGTGTCGCCACCCTGGTGAACGGCCACATCGAGCGCCGCCGCGCCGAAGGCAAGCTGGTCAACCTGGACATGAAGCTGCGCGACCAGCCGCTGTCCGGCACGGTCGGCATCGGCCACACCCGCTGGGCGACCCATGGCGGCCCGACGGAGAACAATGCCCACCCCCACGCCACCAAGCGCGTCGCCGTCGTCCACAACGGCATCATCGAGAATTACCAGGAGCTGAAGGACGAGCTGACCGGCCACGGCTATGTCTTCGAAAGCGCCACCGACACCGAGGTGATCGTCCATCTCGTGACCTATTACCTGGACCAGCACGGCATGACGCCGGTCCAGGCGTCGGCCGCCGCCTTCAAGCGCTTCACCGGCGCCTTCGCCCTGGTGCTGATCTTCGCCGGCGAGCATGAACTGATGATCGGCGCCCGCCACGGCACGCCGCTGGCCGTCGGCTATGGCGACGGCGAGATGTATCTGGCGTCCGACGCCTTCGCGCTGGCGCCGCTGACCAACCGCATCTGCTATCTGGAGGACGGCGACTGGGTCGAGGTCAGCCGCACCGCCGCCATCGTCCACGACGCCTCCGACGCGGTGGTGGAACGGGCGGTGAAGACCACGGCGGTGTCCGGCGCCCTGATCGGCAAGGACGGCTACCGCCACTACATGCTCAAGGAAATCTACGAGCAGCCGCAGGTCATCGGCGACACGCTGAACGCCTACATCAACCCGGAAACCGGCACCTTCACTTTGCCGGACTTTCCCTTCGATCTGGCCGGCGCGTCCAAGCTGACCATCGTCGCCTGCGGCACCGCCTATTACGCCGGCTTCGTCGCCAAATACTGGTTCGAGACGCTGGCCCGCATCCCGGTCGAGGTCGACATCGCCTCGGAGTTCCGCTACCGCGAGGCCCCGCTGCCGCCGGGCGGCATCGCGCTGTTCATCTCGCAGTCGGGCGAGACGCTGGATACGCTGGAGGCTCTGCGTTACTGCAAGCGCCAGGGCCAGAAGATCCTGTCGATCGTGAACGCCCCGGAAAGCACCATCGCGCGGGAATCCGACGCCGTGCTCTACACCATGGCGGGGCCGGAGATCGGCGTCGCCTCGACCAAGGCCTTCACCACCCAGCTGACCACGCTGGCCTGCCTTGCCGTCACCGTCGGCCGCGCCCGCGGCGCCATCGACCAGGAGCGGATGCAGCAGATCGCCCACGCCCTGCGTGAAGTCCCCGCCCGCGCCGCCGACGTTCTGGCCCATGACGAGCGGCTGAAGGAACTGGCGCAGGAGGTGTCGGAGGCCCGCGACGTGCTGTATCTGGGCCGCGGCGCCATGTACCCGCTGGCCCTGGAAGGCGCGCTGAAGCTGAAGGAGATCAGCTACATCCATGCCGAGGGCTATGCCGCCGGCGAACTGAAGCACGGCCCTATCGCGCTGATCGACGACAATGTCCCGGTGATCGTCCTGGTCCCGTCCGACGCCCTGTTCGAGAAGGTGGTGTCGAACGTGCAGGAGGTCTGCGCGCGGTCCGGCAAGGTCCTGCTGCTGGCCGACAAGCGGGGCATCGATAAGCTGAAGGACAAGGTCCGCTGGTCCGTCGAACTCCCGGCCTGCGACCCGCTGGTTGCCCCGCTGCTGTACGCAATTCCGGTGCAGCTGCTGGCCTATCACACCGCGGTGCTGAAGGGGACGGATGTCGATCAGCCGCGCAATCTGGCGAAATCGGTGACTGTCGAATAGGGCAAAAGAAACGGAGCCTCTTGTTGTCGGCGGACGTGATAGCTTGCACCTGCCGGTCCGAACGGGGTTTCAGATAAAATACTTGCGCATGCTTGAGCTTTGCAGCGCCCCGGAAAAGCGTGTCCTCAGTTGAGGAAGCGCTTTTCCGGGGAGCGAGCATGGCTCGAAATCACTGCGATTTGGGCGAAGACAAGATCGCGCGCTTCCACAAGGTAAGGACTTGGTAGCGGGTGTGGAGCCGATTACGTGCCCCGGTTCGCCGTTCGTGATGTGACGTCGGGGGGATGCTCGCATCGGCCGCACGGCTTCAAGATTGGCCGCATCCATCACCTGCTGTCCGATATCGAGCGTGACTGCTCCCTGAGCTTGATGGGAGCGATCACCGCCTTATCGAGCGACGCGGACGTCGAACGCGTAAGCGTCGATGGAACGACTGTCCGGCACATCAGTTCCGCATCGTGGAACCGTTTCCACTCTTCATGAAACCGTTTTCCTGATGTCACGCGAATGCAACATGCCGCCGTCACTCTGCCCCGCGCCGGATCGGCCGGTGCTGAAGGGACGGGTGGTCGATGACGCGGGATGGGATGCGGTTCACGGACGGACGGACGCCGCGGGGCACCGCCCGCGGAGTGGAGCGCGTGGCGACGATCCGCGATGTGGCGGCGCGCGCCGGAGTGTCCATCGCCACCGTGTCGCGCGTCCTCAACGCCAGCGGCAACGCCACGCCGGAAACCATGGAGAAGGTCCGCGCCGCGGCGGCGGAGCTGTCCTTCCGGCCGAGCACCATCGGGCGCAGCCTGAAGGCGGCGCGCACGCGCACCGTCGGCGTGCTGGTGCCGTCGCTGACCAATCCCGTCTTCGCCGAGAGCGTCGCCGGCATTCAGGATGCCGCTGCCGAGGCAGGATACAGCGTGCTGATCGCCTCCACCGACTATGACCCGGCCAGGGAATCCCGCGCCATCGAAGGACTGCTGTCCAACCGGGTGGAAGGGCTGGTGCTGACCGTCGCCGATGCCGACCGCAGCGGCTCGCTCGACACGCTGGACGAGGTGCGGCTGCCCTATGTGCTGGCCTACAATCAGCCGGAACGGGCGCCGCGCGCCCATGTGTCGGTCGACAATGTCGCGGCCTCCCGCGCGGTGGTGGAACGGATGACGGCGCTTGGCCACCGGCGCATCGGCATGATCGCCGGACGCTTCCGCCAGTCCGACCGCTCACGGCGGCGCCATGCCGGCTGGCGGACGGCGCTGGCCGATGCCGGCTTGCCGCCGGGGCCGGTGGTGGAGGTCGATTACAACGACCTGCGGTTGGCCCACCGGCTGGCTCCCCATCTGGAGGGGCCGGAGCGGCCGACGGCGTTCTTCGCCTCCAACGACATGCTGGCGCTCGCCGCCATCCGGGCGCTGTGCGACCTCGGCCTGCGGGTGCCGGACGACGTGTCGGTCTGCGGCTTCGATGGAATCGAGGTCGGCCGGCTGATGTCGCCCAGCCTCGCCACCCTGGTGCAGCCGGCCCGCGCCTTGGGCGCCACCGCCTTCGAATACCTGCGCACCGGCATTTCCGACGACCTGCGGGGCCGTGCCGTGATGCTGCCCTTCACTCTGCGCCAGGGAGAATCGCTCGGCCCGGCGGCCGCTGCCTGACGGGATGCTCGTGCTTCTGACCGTCCCGCGCCTGCTGGGGGGCTGGCGGTGAGGTAGGGCGGCCTGACCTGGCGGGATTAAGGCAACCCATGTCAGGCCGGCCACGTCAGGCCGGAAGCCCCGCCGCCTTGCGCACCGCTTCCAGAACCGTCAGCACGTCGCGCGCCTGTTCCGCCGTCACCGGCGGCGGCGCGCCGTCGAGAATGGCGGCCGCCACGCCGCGGTAGAAGGCGGGATAGTCGCCGCGCAGGGTTTCCACCCGGCGTTCGGTCCCGTCGGCCTGGACCAGCAAGGCATGGTTCTCAGGTTCGTCCCGCCCCCAATCCACCCCGGTCGGCATCCTGCCGGCGCGCAACGCCGCCTCCTGCCCGTCCATGCCGTGCTTGAGGAAGCTGCCGCGGTCGCCATGCAGCTGGAAGCGCGGTCCCGGCCGGCAGACCACCGTCCCGCAATGCAGGATCGCCCGCATCGGGCCATAGCCCAGCACGATGTGGAACCAGTCGTCGACCTGCGCGTCCGGCCGCTGGGCGCCGACATCGGCGAGGATGCGGTCGGGCATGCCGAACAGGGTGAGCGCCTGATCGATCAGATGCGCCCCCAGATCGAACAGCACGCCCGATCCGGCCAGGGTCTGCTCCCGCCATCCCTGCTTGATCTGCGGCCGGAAGCGGTCGAAATGCGCCTCGTAGTGATAGGGACGGCCGATCTCGCCCTTCTCCAGGCAGGCGCGCAGCGTGAGGAAATCATTGTCCCAGCGGCGGTTCTGGAAGACGGTCAGCAGCCGGCCCTGCCGCTTGGCGAGGTCGATCAGCTCGCCGGCCTCCGCCGCGGTGGTCGCCATCGGCTTGTCGATCACCACATGCTTGCCGGCCAGCAGGGCCTCTCGGGCCAGCGGGGCGTGGCTGGTGTTGGGGGTGGCGATCACCACGAGGTCGATGCCGGGGTCGGCGATCACCGACTCGGCCGTCGTCGCCTTTGCCTCCGGCGCGGCGCGGCGGATGTCGTCGATGCGCGAACTGGCGACCGCCTTCAACCTCAGGCGCGGCTCGCTCAGGATCAGCGGCGCGTGGAACACCGACCCGGCAAGGCCGAATCCCAGCAGACCGACCGACAGGCTCCTCATCGGCTTCCCCTTCCTCGACGCTGGCAACCGGCACAGCAGATGGGAGGCCGATGGGGAGCGGCCAAGGGGAAGCAGCCGAGGAGGAGCAAGTCAAGGGGCGTTCCGCCGGGGCCGGGCGACACCACCCGGCCCCGTACGGTCCCGGCCTAGGGAGTGATCGCCACCTTCAGCACGCCGTCGCGCTGGTGGCCGAACAGGTCGTAGGCCTCCTCGATCCGGTCCAGCGTGAAGCGGTGGGTGACCAGCGGCTTCAGGTCCACCCGGCCGGAGGCGACGACCTCCAACAGCCGGCGCATCCGCTCCTTGCCGCCGGGGCAGAGCGAGGTGACGATGGTATGGTCGCCCAGCCCCGCCGCGAACGGTCCCAGCGGCAGGCGCAGGTCGCTTGAATAGACGCCCAGGCTGGACAGCGTTCCGCCCGGCCGCAGGACGCGCAGCGCCGCCTCGAAGGTCGCCTGGGTGCCCAGCGCCTCGATGGCGACATCGACGCCGCGGCCGTCGGTCAGCCGCATGATCTCCTCGACCGGATCGACCTCGCGGAAGTTGACCACGTGATCGGCGCCCATTCGCTTCGCCATCACCATCCGCGCCGGCACGGCGTCGACGGCGATGATGGAGGTGGCGCCCTTCAGCTTGGCCCCGGCGGTGGCACACAGCCCGATGGGCCCCTGGGCGAAGACCGCCACCGTGTCGCCGATGCGGATGTCGCCGCGCTCAGCCCCGGAGAAGCCGGTGGACATGATGTCGGGGCACATCAGCACCTCTTCGTCCGTCAGTTCGTCGGGGACGCGGGCGAGGTTGTTCATCGCGTCCGGCACCAGCAGATATTCGGCCTGGGCGCCGTCGATGGTGTTGCCGAAGCGCCAGCCGCCCAGCAACTTCAGACCATGGGCGGTGTCTGGGCCGTCCTGGGAGGGGCAGCCGCATTGGCAGGCGTTGCTGTGGCCGCTGGGGGTGATGGCCCCGGCGATCACCCGCTGCCCCTCGCGATAGCCGCTGACGGCGGAGCCAAGCTTCTCGATGATGCCGACCGGCTCATGCCCGATGGTCAGGCCGCGATTGACCGGGTACTCCCCCTTCAGGATGTGGATGTCGGTTCCGCAGATCGTCGTCGTGGTGATGCGGATCAGCGCGTCAAGCGGCCCGACATCGGGGATCGGTTTGTCGTCCAGCACGATGCGGCCCGGTTCGACGAACACTGCCGCTTTCATCATGACCATGGCGTTCTCCCGTTACGGTAGACGCCGGTTCCGAAGCTGTTTGGCGTGACCTTCGCAAACGGCCCGCGGCCGGCGATATGCTTCACACCGACCAGTCTAGCGCGGCCGGATGAGCGCCGCATTGACCCATGTTAATGGGCGGCGCGCGGGATCTGCATCGCTGCGCCGACGGCCATCTTGACGCCAGCTTGAGCTTGATTAGATTTCGCCCGCGCCGGGGTGCCGCCGCTGCGCCGCTGCCCACCGGATCCCGGCGCGCCCGAAGACCGTGTCCTGCATGTTGCTCCGCGGAGGATGTGTGAGATGCCGATGACCAGATATTTGCGCGCTCCCCCGGTTCGCCCGGCCTCGGCGTCCAAGTGAGACGGCCGTCAAGCTCAGCCGGGAAGACCCAAAGAAAAACTCGCACAGAGCATTAACCCGTGCCCGATATTTCGGACATGGGCAATCACCGCTTGAGATTTAAAAGAAATAGTGCTTGATTTTTTTCTTTAAAAATCCTCTTGACGACAAATATGCAGCGAGTAAATTCCCGCTTTGAAAGCACGGCCCATTCGGGCGTGCTTGAGAACCAAAGACATTCGCTTAGACTCAAGGAGTGTCACGCCATGAAGTTCAAACCGCTTCACGACCGCGTTCTGGTCCGCCGCGTCGAATCCGACACCAAGACGAAGGGCGGCATCATCATCCCCGACACCGCCAAGGAAAAGCCGCAGGAAGGCGAGGTCATCGCCGTCGGCGCGGGCGCGCGGGACGAGGCCGGCAAGCTGATGGCCCTCGACGTGAAGCCCGGCGACCGCGTGCTGTTCGGCAAATGGTCCGGCACCGAGGTGAAGATCGACGGCGAGGATTTCCTGATCATAAAGGAGAGCGACATCCTCGGCGTGATCGAGGGCGCCGCCGAACCCGCCGAGAAGACCGCCCGGAAAGCTGCGTAACAGGGGAGGAACAGGACCATGGCTGCGAAGGACGTGAAGTTCGGCTCCACCGCCCGCGACAAGATGCTGCGCGGCGTGGACATCCTGGCCGATGCCGTGAAGGTCACTCTCGGCCCGAAGGGCCGCAACGTGGTGATCGAGAAATCGTTCGGCGCCCCGCGCATCACCAAGGACGGCGTGTCGGTCGCCAAGGAAATCGAGCTGGCCGACAAGTTCGAGAACATGGGCGCGCAGATGCTGCGCGAGGTGGCGTCGAAGACCGCCGATCTGGCCGGTGACGGCACCACCACCGCCACCGTGCTGGCCCAGGCCATCGTCCGCGAGGGCGCCAAGTCGGTCGCCGCCGGCATCAACCCGATGGACCTCAAGCGCGGCATCGACATGGCGGTCGACGCCGTGGTGACCGAACTGAAGGCCCGCTCCAAGAAGGTGACCACCAACGAGGAAATCGCCCAGGTCGGCACCATCTCCGCCAACGGCGACCGCGAGATCGGCGACATGCTGGCCCGCGCGATGGAGAAGGTCGGCAACGAGGGCGTCATCACGGTCGAGGAGGCCAAGAGCCTGGAGACCGAGCTAGATGTCGTCGAAGGCATGCAGTTCGACCGCGGCTACACCTCGCCCTACTTCGTCACCAACGCCGAGAAGATGCAGGTGGAGCTGGATGATCCCTACATCCTGATCCACGACAAGAAGCTGTCCGGCATCCAGGCCATCGTCCCGGTGCTGGAGAAGGTGGTGCAGTCGGGCAAGCCGCTGCTGATCATCGCCGAGGAGGTGGAGGGCGAGGCGCTGGCGACCCTGGTGGTCAACCGCCTGCGCGGCGGTCTGAAGGTCGCGGCGGTGAAGGCCCCCGGCTTCGGCGACCGCCGCAAGGCCATGCTGGAGGACATCGCCATCCTCACCGGCGGCCAGGTGATCAGCGAGGATGTCGGCATCAAGCTGGACAGCGTCACCATCGACATGCTGGGCCGCGCCGGCAAGGTGGTCATCACCAAGGACAACACCACCATCGTCAACGGTGTCGGGTCGTCGGACGACATCAAGGCCCGCTGCACCCAGATCCGCCAGCAGATCGAGGAGACGACCTCCGACTACGACCGCGAGAAGCTGCAGGAGCGGCTGGCCAAGCTGGCCGGCGGCGTCGCGGTGATCCGCGTCGGCGGCGCCACCGAGGTCGAGGTGAAGGAGCGCAAGGACCGCGTCGACGACGCCATGCACGCCACCCGCGCGGCGGTCGAGGAAGGCATTCTGCCGGGCGGCGGCGTGGCGCTCGCCCGTGCGGTCGCGGTGCTGGAGTCCGTCAAGCCGGCCAACGACGACCAGCGCGTCGGCGTGGAGATCGTGCGCCGGGCGCTGAGCGCGCCGGTCCGCCAGATCGCCGCCAATGCCGGGGTCGACGGCTCGATCATCGTCGGCAAGCTGCACGACAGCAAGGAGTACAGCGTCGGTTACGACGCGGCCAAGGGCGAATGGTGCGATCTGGTGAAGACCGGCATCATCGACCCGGCCAAGGTGGTGCGCACCGCGCTGCAGGACGCGGCCTCCGTCGCCGGCCTGCTGATCACCACCGAGGCGATGGTCGCCCAGCTGCCGGAGAAGAAGCCCGCGGTTCCGGCGCCCGGCGCCGATATGGACTTCTGATCCCGGATTTCCGATCCTGGAGTTCCAATCAGGGCCGTTTTCCACAGGCCTCCCAGCCGAACGGTTTCGGACTGGATGTTCCCTGGACGGGGTCGCGCCACACCGGCGCGGCCCCATTTTTTCATTCGCTCGCCCTCAAACGGCGGGCGCGGCCGTCCGGCCGCTTGCCTTCGCAGGCATGGGCCTGCGGGGCCGCAGTCGCGGCCCTTGCCGCCGAGCATAAGTCAGAACTTGCGCTCGGCGGTATCAGTGGACGAACGGCTTGCCCGCTTCCGGCAGGGGAAAGCGCAGGGTTGCCTTCACCCCCTCCTTCGGCTGCGGCCGGATCTCCAGGCTGCCGCGCAGCTGCTGGGCCAGTTGCTGCATGATCTTGCCGCCCAGCCCGGTCCCTTGCGGCTTGTCGGATAAGATACCGACGCCGTTGTCGCAGACGCGCAGCACGCAGTCCCTCCCCTCCCTGCGGAAGCTGAGGTCGATCCGGCCGGTGCGGCCGTCGGGAAAGGCGTATTTCAATGCATTGGTGATCAGCTCGTTGGCGATGGTGCCGACCGCGATGGCGACGCCCATGTCCAGCACGACATCCTCCACCTCGGCATTGACCGCCACCGGCCGCACCCCGACCACGCCGAGCTGGAGCTCCTCCACCAGGCTTTCCAGGAACTCCTTGGAATTGACGACGGTGACGCCCTCGACACGGCGGAGGCGGACATAGACCCGGGCCAACACACCGATGCGCTCTATGGTGCCGCTGACGATCTCCTGCGGATTTCCCGAGCGGTGGGCGGCCAGCATCAGTTGGGCGCAGATCTGCTGCAGATCGTTGCGGATCCGATGGTGGATCTCGTGCAGCATCAGCTCCTTTTCCTCGTTGACCGCCGACAGCTGCTCCCCGGATTGGCGGAGCTGCTCGTTTGCCCGGTGCAGGGCGTCCGCGACCACGGCGATGCCGAATCCCAACGCCATATAGATGAGGAAGGCCAGCCGGTCGCCCGGATCCATGATCCACAGCAAGCCCTCCGGCTTCATGAAGAACCAGGCCGAGCACACTCCCGACAGGATCACGGCCAAAAGCCCCGATACGCGGTCGAACAGAATTGAAACCAGGAAGATGGTGGGAATGAAGACGAGAAACGGATATTTGAAAAGGAGCGGATCGAGCATGTGGCGCACCAGCGCCGTCAGACCGACCAGCGCAATTGTAATTCCGTAACGTGCCCAGGCGGAACGCGGCAAGCTCGACGACAGTTGATGCAGGACTTTTTCCATACCATGCGCACGGTTCACGACGACAGGACTCCGAACAGCAGGACGGAAGCCATAACAGCTGAACTCTGAATACGGTCAGCGCCGGCTTACGGATTGCGGAGGACGCCCGGAAACTGCGGTTCGCGGGCCGACCGAAAGGGATCTTTCGGCGAGCGGATCTTTCGGCGAACGGATCTTGGCCGCCCCGCCGCCACCCCCATCTGATAGGCCCAACCGCTCACCGGAGGATCTTGATGCGCAGCACCCTGACCCTGTCGGCCGCCCTTCTCGCCGCCTTTGCAGCCACGCCCTCCCTGGCCCAGTCGGGCGCCGGGCCGGTGGTAAAAACCGTCCAGACCAGCGCCGGCCCTGTGGCGGTCAGCCGGTTCGCCGACGGGCTGGAACGGCCTTGGGGCATCGACTTCCTGCCGGACGGCCGGGCGCTGGTGACGGAAAAGCCGGGAAGGCTGCGCATCATGGCGCCGGACGGCTCGCTCTCCGCCCCGCTTGCCGGCACGCCAAAGGTCTTGGTCCTGGGCCAGGGCGGTCTGATGGACGTGGCGGTCGATCCGCAATTCGCGCAGAACCGCACCATCTATCTCGCCTATGCCGAGCCCGGCGACAACGGCTTATCGGGAACCGCTCTCGGGCGCGGCATTCTGACCGACGGCGGGATCGAGGATTTCCAGGTGATCTTCCGCCAGTCGCCCAAGACGGATGGCGGCCATCATTACGGCACCCGCATCGTCTTCTCGCCGGACGGCCACATCTTCCTGACGCTGGGCGAGCGCAACAAGATGACCCCGGCACAGGACCGCAATGCCACGCTGGGCAAGGTGGTGCGCCTGAACCGCGACGGCTCGCTGCCCAAGGACAACCCCTTCGCCGCCGAAGGCAAGGTGGCCGGCACCGTCTGGTCCTACGGCCACCGCAACATCGAGGCGGCGGCCATCGACCCGCGCACCGGCTCGCTGTGGATCGCGGAGATGGGACCGGCGGGCGGCGACGAGCTGAACCGGCCGGAGGCCGGCAAGAATTACGGCTGGCCGCTGGTCAGCTGGGGCAATCACTATGACGGCCGCGACATCCCCGATCCGCCGACCCGCAAGGAGTTCACCGATGCGGTCATCCACTGGACGCCGGTGATCTCGCCGTCCGGCATGGCCTTCTACCAGGGCGACCTGTTCCCCAACTGGCAGGGCAGCGCCCTGATCGGCGGACTGAGCGCCAGGGGCCTTGTGCGGGTCGCCATCGACGGCACCACCGCGAAGGAGGTGGAGCGCATTCCGCTCGACGCGCGCATCCGCGATGTGGCACAGGGTCCGGACGGCGCCCTCTACGTCATCACCGATGCTTCCGACGGCGCGGTCCTGCGGCTGGCGCCCGCGAAATAGCCTTCGACGGATGGGGGCGCGATGGACAGGGGCCGATGAGGATCCGCGATTACCGACCGTCAGACGCCCCTGTGCTGGCGCAGATCTACGCCCGTTCCGTCCGCGGCATCGGCCCGCGCTTCTACACTCCCGAGCAGGTGGAGGCCTGGGCGGCGTCCGCGCCGACGGTGGCGCGGGTGCGGCAGGCCTATGGCGACGGGCGCATCGCCCTGGTCGCGGTGGACGACGACGACCGGCCGGTTGGTTTCAGCGACGTGGAGCCGGACGGCCACATCAACTTCCTCTACTGCGCCCCGGAGGCGGCGGGACGGGGCGTGATGTCGGCGCTTGTCGACCTGCTGGAGCAGCGCGCCGCGGCCTTGGGCTATCGCCGCCTGCATGTGGAGGCGAGCGAGGCCGCCCGCCCCTTCCTCCTGCGCCGCGGCTTCACCCTGCTGGCCCGCCGCGAGCTGCGGATCGGCGGCGTGCCGATCCACAACTATGCGATGGAGAAGCGGTTGGGAACGGGCGGAGAATAGGGGGCGACGATGCGAGCACCGGCTCCCCCCAAAACACCCGTCTTTACCGTTCGATTTCCTTGTTCCAGCGCTGGTTCCATTCCGGGCGCTTCTCGTTGATGACGTCCCAGTCCACCGGTATGGCGGTCTTCATGTAGCCCTGGAACCTGTTCATGTCTTCGGCAACGTCGGCCGGCGGCTTGACCGTGGTGTTGGACGGGATCTGCGCGCCGTACTGCAGGGCGGCCAGCTGCGCTTCCGGGCTCAGCAGATAGGCGGCAAGCTTCTGCGCGGCCTCGTTGTCGGGGTTCTTGGCGACGACGCATTGGCCGACCATCAGGACGACCGAGCCTTCCTTGGGCTGGACATACTCCACCGGGATGCCCTTGGCCTTCAGCGTGCCGACGCCGGTCGGGGTCAGCGGGAAGATGGCCGCCTCGTTGGTCTGCACCATCTCCGCGATCTTGGCGGAGCTGGGGATGTATTCCAGCACGTTCGGGCCGATGGTCTTGCGCCAGGTGGTGAAGCCCGGATCGACGTTGGTCTCGCTGCCGCCCTTGATGCGGTTGTACATCAGGAAGGCGTGCAGGCCGAAGGAGCTGCTGGCGGCGGACTGGACGACGATCTTGCCCTTGTACTTGGCGTCGGCCAGATCCATCCAGCTGGTCGGCGGCGCCCAGCCATTCGCCTCGAACATCGCCTTGTTATAGGCGAGGCCGGTCATGCCCATGTTGACGCCGACCGCCATGTCGCCCTTCAGGCGGGCCGACGGATAGACCTGGTCCAGCACCGGCGACGGTTCCATCTTCTGGCACAGGCCCATGCCGATGGCGCGGTACATCAGCCCGTCGTCCAGGAAGACGACGTGCATCTGCGGATTGTCCTTCTGCGCCTGCAGCTTGGCGAGGATGTCCGACGAGGTGCCGGGGACGACCACCACCTTGATGCCGGTCGCCTTCTCGAAGGCGGGGAAGACATGCTCGGTGTAGGTCTTCTCCATCGTGCCGCCGTTCATGCCGATATAGACCGTCTTGGTCTGGGCGGCGGCGGGAGTCGACAGCGCGGCGGCGGCGGTGATGGCAACCGTGGCGAGACCGGTGAGCGACAGGGAACGCAAGGTGGGCATGCACGTCCTCCAATGGGCCAAAGGGGAGAGGTTTTAGGCGGTCTGTTTGGATGCTAAGGGCGGAAAACGGTCGATGCGGAAAGCCTCCAGCGGCATCGGAGTCTCGCCGGTGGCGACCAGTTCGGCCAGGGTCTGGCCGACGCCGGGGCCGATCTGGAAACCGGCGCCGGAGAAGCCGAAGGCGTGGAACAGGCCGGGCGTGGTGCGGCTGGGGCCGATGATCGGATTGCGGTCGGGCGTGTAGCCCTCCACCCCGGTCCAGCAGCGGATGACGTGGGCGTGGCGCAGCTGCGGGAACAGCTCCGCCGCGTCGCGCATCAGCGTCAGCACGGCGTCGCGCTGCGGCCGGGCGCGGTCGGCGTCCAGCGCGAAACCACGCCCGCCGCCGACCACCATGTTGCCGCGCGGCACCTGCCGGCCATAGACGCCGCCGCCCTCCACCCCGATGTTGACGTCGAGGAAGCGGGGCAGCGGCTCCGTCACCGCCATGTTGGGATGGAGCGATTCCAGCGGCACCGGCTCGCCGAAGGCTTCCGCCACCCGCCAGGACCAGGCGCCGGCGGTGTTCAGCAGGAAGCGGGAGTGGACCTCCAGCTTATCACCGCTCAGCAGGACGAAGCGGTCGCCGTCTTTCTCCACCCGGTCGACCGGCGTCTGTTCACGCACCGCCGCGCCCGCCGCCGCGGCGGCGCGGGCGAAGGCGGGGGAGACCAGGCGCGGGTTGGCGTGGCCGTCCTCCGGGCAGAGCGACCCGCCGATGGCCCGGTCGCCCAGCGCCGGCCAGCGCCGGCGGAACTCCTCGCCCTGGATGATCTCCAGCCCCAGGCCGAAGCCCTGGCTGCGCTCGCGATAGGCGATCAGCGCATCGAGGTCGGCCTCGCTGCGCGCCAGCTTCAGATGGCCGGAGCGGATGTATTCGGCGTCGGTGCCCAGCAGTTCCGGCAGGCGGCCCCAGACGGCATGGGCGCGCTGGGACAGCGGCAGCTGCTCCAGCGGGCGGCCCTGCCGGCGCACGCCGCCGAAATTGACGCCGCTCGCCTTGGCGCCGCACCAGTCGCGCTCCAGCAGCGTCACCGACAGGCTGGCCTGGCGCAGGAACAGCGCCGCCGACCCGCCGACGATCCCGCCGCCGACGACGGCGACGTCACACTCGATACGCTCCCGCATCACGCGACCTCCCGCCGCTCGACGCCCGTCGCGATGGGCAGCGGCTTGATCGGCGGCTGCGCCCGCAGGCGCCCCACCCCGTCGGGGCCGGTGCCGAGGGTGCGGGACAGCAGCTCCGCCGCGGTGGCGCCGCACATGCGGCCCTGGCAGCGGCCCATGCCGGCGCGGGTCAGCGCCTTGGCCCGGTTCATCTCGCGGGCCTGCCCGCTGCGGGCGACCTCGCGCACCGCCCCGGCGGTCACGCCTTCGCAGCGGCAGATCATGGTGTCGTCGGCGATGGCGTCCGCCCAATCCGCCGGAAAGGGAAAGGCCGCCGACAGGCTGCGGCGGAAGGCGGCGATGCGGCCAAGCCGGCTGTCCAGCTCCCTGACCCGCGCGCCGTCCACCGGCCGGCCGAGATCCTCCAGCAGGGCCAGCGCCGCGCGCTCCCCCGCCAGCTCCGCCGCATCGGCGCCGGCGATGCCGCTGCCGTCGCCGGCCAGATAGACGCCGGGAACCGAGCTGCGCCCAGCCCCGTCGCGCTCGGGCAACCACGCCCGGTCGGCCTCGTCGAAGCGGAACCGGCAGCCGGCAAGGTCGGCCAACTGCGTCTCCGACCGCAGGCCGAGCCCGAAGGCGACGGCGTCGCAGGGCGTCCGCCGCTCCTGCCCCCGCGCATCGCGCCAGACCAGCGCCTCGACCCGTTCCGCACCTTCGGCGCGCCGCGGGCGGATACCGTTGTGGATCGGCACGCCATGGGCGCGCAGCCAGCCGACATACAGCAGCCCCTTCGCCAGCGTCGCCGGATCGCGCAGCATGCCGGCGGTGGCGCGGGCCTGGACGGCGAAGGGCGTGGTGTCGAACACCCCCGCCACCTCGACACCGGCCTTCAGATACTGGTAGGCGACCAGATAGAGCAGCGGCCCGGTGCCGAGGAAGGCGACCCGCCGGCCGACGGCGCAGCCCTGGAACTTCAGCGCCACCTGCGACCCGCCCAGCGTGAAGACGCCGGGCAGCGTCCAGCCGGGGAAGGGAAGCACGCGGTCGGTGGCTCCCGTCGCCAGGATCAGCCGGCTGTAGGGCAGAGTCTCGCTCGCCCCGTCGCACAGCAGGTCGAGCGCCCCGGCCTCGCAGTTCCACACCAGCGTGCGCGGACGGTAATCGACGCGGTCGCGGATCGCGGCCATGGCGCGGTGGACCGCATCGGCCTTCCCCGCCTCGAAGCCGTAGAGAGCCGTCTTCGGCCGGGTGAAGCCGCCATCGGGCGGTTGGCGGTAGATCTGCCCGCCCCAGCGCGCCGCCTCGTCCACCACCACCGGGCGCAGACCGGCGGCGACCAGCCGTTCCGCCGCGCGGATGCCGGCCGGACCGGCGCCGACGATGACGGGGGGAAGATTCCCGCTCACGACGCCCACTCCCCGTCGCTCAGCAGGCGCATGCCTTCGGCGATGAAGGTGCCGCAGGCGCGCAGCCGCTCGCCCTCCTCCGTCCGCACCCAGCAATCCTGGCAGGCGCCCATCAGGCAGAATCCGGCGCGCGGGCTGTCGGCGAACTCCGTCCGGCGCAGCCGCTCCCCGTTGGTGAGCATGGCGGTCATGACGGTGTCGCCCTCCAGCGCCTCCGCCGGGCGCCCGTCGAGGGTGAAGCGGACCACGCGCCGGCCCTGTTCGGCCACACGCTGCAGCAAAGCCATGATGAATGGTCTCCGAGGAGAGGAGGGCCGGCGCGACGTTCAGCGCTGGCCGACCAGGATGCGGTCCAATCCATAGACGCGGTCGAGCAGGAGCACGGCGACCGCGGTGATGCCGATGATCAGAGCCGACACCGCCGCCATCATCGGGTCGATGGATTCGGTGGCGTACATGTACATCCGCACCGGCAGCGTCACCGTGGACGGCGAGGTGATGAAGATGGACATGGTCAGCTCGTCGAAGCTGTTGATGAAGGCGATCAGCCAGCCGCCGGTGACGCCGGGCAGGATCATCGGCAGGGTGACGCGGCGGAACACGGTCGCCTCGCTGGCGCCCAGCGAGAAGGCGGCCTGCTCCACGCTGCGGTCGAAGCCGGAGATGGCGGCGATCAGCAGGCGCATCACATAGGGCGTGACGATGACGATGTGGGCGGCCACCAGCCAGCCGAAGCTGCCGGTGGCGCCGATGACGGCGAACAGACGCAGCATGGCGACGCCCAGCACCAGATGCGGGATGATCAGCGGCGACAGGAACAGCGCGTTGAGGAAGCCGCGGCCGGGAAACTCCCAGCGCGTGATGGCGAGGGAGGCCGGCACCGCCAGCACCACCGCCAGCGTCGCCGCCAGGAAGGCCAGCCACAGGCTGTTCCAGAAGGACTGGACGAAGTCGGGATGGCGGAACACCGCCTCGAACCAGCGCAGCGAGAACCCGCTGGTCGGCAGGGACAGCGTGTTCTCGGGCGTGAAGGCGACGAGGCAGACGATCGCCAGCGGCGCCAGCATGAAGATGACAACTGCCGTGTGGAAGATCAGGGCGACGGGTCCGTTGCGGGTCATGGCGTCCTCACCCCAGCCGGCGGCGGTAATGGCCTTCCACCACGCGGTGGTAGGTCAGCATGATGATCAGGTTCGCGGCCAGCAGGATCACGGCGACCGCCGCCCCCATCGGCCAGTTCAGGTCGCTGAGATACTGGTCGTAGACCACCGTCGCGACCATCTTCAGACGCCGCCCGCCGAGCAGGCCGGGAATGGCGAAGGCGCTGGCGCTGAGGCCGAAGACGATCAGGCTTCCCGACAGGATGCCGGGCAGGATCTGCGGCGCCACCACCCGGACGATGGCCGTCCCGCGCGAGGCGCCGAAGGACAGCGCCGCCTGCTCCACCGCCGGATCCAGCTTCTGCAGGGAGGTCCAGACCGGGATGACCATGAAGGGCAGCATGACGTGGACCAGCGCCACGACCACCGTGCCTTCGGTGTAGAGCAGCTTCATCCTGCCGATGCCGAGCGCGATCAGCGCCCCGTTCACCGGCCCTTCCGGCCCCAGCAGCATGCTCCAGCCGAAGGCGCGCACCACGACCGAAACGAGCAGCGGCGCCAGGATCACCAGCAGGAAGACCGAGCGCCAGGGATTGCCCATGCGGCTGAGGATGTAGGCCTCCGGCACGCCGATCACCACGCAGATGGCGGTCGCCAGCGCCGAGATGCGGAAGGTGCGGAAGAAGATCTCCAGGTAATACTCGTCGGTCAGCACCGACAGGTAATGCTCGACCGTGAAGCCGCCGGTGCGCCCGGTCGCATAGTCGAACTGGTTGAAGGACAGCAGCGCCGTCAGGAACAGCGGCGTCAGCACCAGCGCCAGGAACAGCAGCGCCGCCGGCGCCGACAGGATCAGCGGGGCGGAGCGCACGCGGCGTTCCGGCGCCTCGTCGTCCACGGCGGCCGGTGTGGCGGGCGCGCTGTCGGGAAGGGTGGCGCTCATCACACCACCTCGAGAGCCACGTCGGGCGCTTCCGCCATGGCGCCGCGATGGACGCGGACCACGGACGGCGCCCATTCCAGCCCGACCGGCGCGCCCTGATCGGCGGGGGCGGAGCCGTCGTTCGGCGTCACCACCATCACCGTGCCGAGCGGCCCGTCGATGTGATAGAGCCACTGGCTGCCCAGGAAGAAGCGGTCGGCGACCCGGCCGGCCAGCAACCCGGCGGACGGCGCGGTCAGCCGCAGCTTTTCCGGCCGGATGCACAGCGTCACCGTCTCGCCCACCGAAAGGCCGGGCGTTTCCACCGGCACGGCGATGCCGGCCAGCGACACCGAGGCGCCGGCATCGGTGACGGCGGCGACCTTGCCCGGCAGCAGGTTGGTCTTGCCGACGAAGCGGGAGATGAACTCCGTCTCCGGGTGCTCGTAGATGCGGTAGGGCTGGTCGATCTGGGTGATGCGCCCGGACTCCATCACCACGACGCGGTCGCTGATGGAGAAGGCCTCCGCCTGGTCGTGGGTGACCATGACGGTGGTGGTGCCGACCTTGCGCTGGATTTCGCGCAGCTCGAACTGCATCGCCTCGCGCAGCTTGGCGTCCAGGTTCGACAGCGGCTCGTCCAGCAGCAGGACCGGCGGGCGGATCACCAGCGCGCGGGCCAGCGCCACGCGCTGCCGCTGCCCGCCCGAAAGCTCGCGCGGATAGCGCTTGGCGTAGGGGGAGAGGTGGACCAGCGACAGCGCCTCTTCCACCCGCGGCTTGCGCTCGCCCTTGGGCACGCGCTGCATCTCCAGTCCGAAGCTGACGTTGTCGAACACGGTCATGTGCGGGAACAGCGCGTAGCTCTGGAACACGATGCCCAGCCCGCGGCTGTTCGCCTTGGCCCGCGTGATGTCGCGTCCGTCCAGCCAGATGGTGCCGGCCGACGGCTCGACGAAACCGGCGATCATCTGCAGGGTCGTGGTCTTGCCGCAGCCGGACGGGCCGAGCAGAGAGACGAACTCCCCCTTTTCCACCGAAAGCGACACGTCGCCGACCGCGGTCAGCGGGCCGTAACGCTTGGTGATGTTTTTCAATTCGAGGAACGACACGGGGGAATTCTCCCTCTTGCTGACCGGGCCTCTGCGTCTCGGGGCCTTACCTGTATGACCCGATGGTTCAGCCTGAGGCGTGACTGCGTCAATCCGGTTTTTCCGTCAGAAGAAAAGATTTTGTAAAAGTTTCCGGTATACGGAATAGATTGTGCGACAAACATTCATTGATTTTCACACGGAGCCGGAAGATGAGCGCCGACCCCCGCGGCAAGCCGAGCGAGAGTGCGGGCAGCGACGAAACGGGAGCGAAATCCAGCCTGCAGCGTGGGCTGGCGATCCTGCGCCTGCTGGCCTCGTCGAACGAGACGGGGGCGCGGCTGACCGACATCGCCCGCGCGCTCGACCTCACGCCGCCGACCGTCCACCGCCTGCTGAAGATCCTGGTGGAGGAAGGGATGGTGGAGCCGGACCGCGCGACCAAGCGCTACCGCCTGGGCATCGACCTCTTCGGTCTGGCGGCGCAGGCAGGCAATCCCAACAACCTGCGCGACATCTGCCGGCCGATCCTGCTGCGGCTGTCGGCGACGCTGCGCGACACCATCTTCCTGCTGGTGCGCAGCGGCTTCGACGCGGTGTGCCTGGACCGCAGCGAAGGGCCGTTTCCGATCCGCTCCTTCACCGGCGACATCGGCGGCCGGGTGACGCTGGGCGTCGGCCAGGGCAGCCTCGCCATCATGGCCTTCCTCCATGCGGAAGAGCGGGAGGAGGTGATCCGCTTCAATCTGCCGCGCATGCAGGGCGTGGGCATCATCGACGAGGTCTATTTGCGGACGGAAATCGCCCGCGTCCGGGATCTGGGCTATGCCAGCCGCTCCACCGGCCTGCTGCCGGGCATGTCCGGCGTAGCCGTCCCGGTGCTGGACCGCGACGGCTACGCCGTGGCCGCGCTCAGCGTCGGCACCATCAGCGAGCGGCTGAACGAGGAACGGCTGCCGGTGGTGGTCGATATCCTGAAGCGCGAATCGGCCGCGATCAGTCGCCAGCTGAACCCCTTCGACCCTGTGCTGCGCCGCCCCGCCGCGGTGCTGGGCAGCGGATCGGCCAACGGCTCGGCGTAACCGCGGAAGCGAGGGCGCGATGAAGGGCGTCAGGAAGTCCGACCTCCCAACCAAGATCTGCCCGGTCTGCAACCGCCCTTTCACCTGGCGGAAAAAATGGGAGCGGGTATGGGACCAGGTGAAATACTGCTCCGACCGCTGCCGGGGGGAGGCACGCAAGGGCGCGGGGCGGAGGGATGGCCCCTCATGACGCATGGTCGTCGACGCACGGGCGGCGCCGCCGGGATCCTGACCAAATCGTCAGGAAACATTGCCCGTTTTTCAATCACATGCCCGCGTTCTGACCAATGAAGTCACTGTGGATGCAAGGCGACCGGCGGAATCGGCCGATGGCATTTTCGTTGCATTTGGATGCGCAGCCTGCAAGGTCCCATGGATTTGCGGGGGCATTCCCGAGTATTCATACTTTCGGCGGAGCTGCCGCCTTGCGGCCAACGATACGCGCCTAACGATATACAGCGACGAAGGGGACTTACGATGTCGGTTCGGGGGATGGGGAAACTGGGCATGGGTGCAATCGGAATGACCCGCCGCGCGGTGCTCTGCGGCGTCGCCGCGGTCGCCTTCGCGGCGGCGGCCGGCGGCTCCCTGCCGGCATTCGCGCAAAGCAAGCTGAAGGTCGCCGGCGTCTACACCGTTCCGATCGAGCAGCAGTGGGTCAGCCGCATCCACGTCGCGCTGAAGGCCGCCGCCGACCGCGGCGACATCGAGTATGTCTGGGCCGAATCGGTCGCCAACACCGACTATGAGCGCGTGATGCGCCAGTATGCCGAAGCCGGCCAGCAGCTGGTCTTCGGCGAGGTGTTCGGGGTGGAGCGCGCCGCCCGCGCCGTCGCCAAGGACTATCCGAAGACCGCCTTCGTCATGGGTTCCAGCTTCAAGCCGCAGGAGCCGAACTTCTCGGTCTTCGACAACTACATCCAGGAGCCGGCCTATCTGTCCGGCATGATCGCCGGCGGCATGACCAAGTCGAACATGATCGGCCTGGTCGGCGGCTATCCGATCCCCGAGGTCAACCGCCTGATGAACGCCTTCATGGAAGGCGCCAAGGAGGTCAACCCGCAGGTCAAGTTCTCCGTCACCTTCATCGGCTCCTGGTTCGACCCGCCGAAGGCCAAGGAAGCCGCCTTCGCCATGATCGACCGCGGCGCCGACGTGATGTACGCCGAGCGCTTCGGCGTGTCGGACGCCGCCAAGGAGCGCAAGGTTCTGGCCATCGGCAACGTCATCGACACCCAGCCGCAGTATCCCGACACCGTCGTCGCCAGCGCCCTGTGGCACATGGAGCCGTCGGTGGAGCGCGCCATCGCCGCGGTGAAGGCCGGCACCTACAAGGCCGAGGATTACGGCCCCTACAGCATGATGGCCCACAAGGGTTCCAGCCTCGCCCCGCTCGGCACATTCGAAGCGAAGGTGCCCGACGACATCAAGGCGAAGGTCAAGGAGCGCGAGCAGCAGATCCTCGACGGCAAGTTCACCGTGAGGGTCAACGACGCCGAGCCGAAGTCGACGATGTGACGCCCGGCGCATTCCCGATGTCATCACCCGTGAAAGGCGGGCCGGAGGTCGTCCTCCGGCTCGCCGGCATTTCCAAGCGGTTCGGCCCGCTGCTCGCCAACGACGACATCTCGCTGACGCTCCGCGCCGGCGAGGTGCTGGCCCTGTTGGGCGAGAACGGCGCCGGCAAGACCACCCTGATGAACATCCTTTTCGGCCACTACGTCGCCGACGAGGGCAGCATCGAGGCGTTCGGCCGCCCCCTGCCGCCGGGCTCGCCCCGCGCGGCGCTGGAGGCCGGCATCGGCATGGTCCACCAGCATTTCACCCTGGCGGACAACCTGTCGGTTCTGGACAACATCGCGGTCGGGACCGAATCGCTGTGGCGCTGGCGCTCCGACCGGGGCGCCGCCCGCCGCCGGCTGCTCGACCTGTCGCAACGCTTCGGGCTGGAGGTGCGGCCGGACGCGCTGGTCGGCGACCTGTCGGTCGGCGAGCGTCAGCGGGCGGAGATCCTGAAGGCGCTCTACCGCGACGCCCGCATCCTGATCCTGGACGAGCCGACCGCGGTGCTGACGCCGCAGGAATCGGCCGGGCTGTTCGACACGCTGCGCCGGCTGACCGCCGACGGGCTGGCCGTCGTCTTCATCAGCCACAAGATGAACGAGGTGTTCGCCGCCAGCGATACCGTCGCCGTGCTGCGCGCCGGGAAGCTGGTCGCCACCCACCCCACCGCCTCCACCGACCGCGCCAAACTGGCCGAGCTGATGGTCGGCCGCAGCGTCAAGCCGCCGGCCCCCGCCCCGCTCAGCCCCGGCGAGCCGGTGCTGGAGCTGGCGGGCGTCACCGTCGCTTCCGGCCATGGCCGCCCGCTGCTGGACGGCGTCGACCTGACGGTGCGGCGCCATCAGGTGGTCGGCATCGCCGGGGTGTCCGGCAACGGTCAGACCGCGCTGGCCGAACTGGTCAGCGGCCTGATCCGCCCCGACACCGGCCGGCTCTCGCTGAAGGGCGGCGTGGTGGAGCATGCCAGCCCGGCCGACATGGTGCGGCGCGGCGTCGCCCGCATCCCGGAGGACCGGCACAGCGCCGGCCTCGTCGGCGCCATGGCGGTGTGGGAGAACCTGATCGCCGAACGCTACCACGACCCCGCCTTTTCCCGGTTCGGCGTGCTGCGGCGCGGTGCCGCGCGCAGCTATGCCCGCAAGGTGATCGAGGAGTTCGACGTCCGCTGCCCCGGCCCCGACGCCCGCACGCAGCTGCTGTCGGGCGGCAACATGCAGAAGCTGATCCTGGGCCGCACGCTGGCCCATGGGCCGGACCTGATCCTGGCGAGCCAGCCGACGCGCGGGCTCGACATCGGTGCGGTGTCCTACGTCCACGGCCGGCTGCTCGACGCCCGCGCCGCCGGGGCCGGCGTCCTGCTGATCTCCGAGGATCTGGACGAAATCCTGGCGCTGGCCGATTGCGTCACCGTCGCCTATCACGGGCGGCTCACCCCGCTTCTGCCGCATGACCGGGTGTCGGTCAGCCAGCTCGGCCTGCTGATGGCCGGGCACTGGGACATCCTGCGCGACATTCTGCCGGAGACAGTCGATGCGGCTTGAACCGCGCACCGATACCCCGCTCGCCCTGCGGCTGCTGGCGCCGGTGGGCGCCGTGGTTGCGGCGCTGGCGCTCTGCGCCCTGCTGGTCGCCTGGACCGGCGCGCCGGTTCTGCAAGCCTATGGCCTGCTGTTCGAAGGAGCGGTCGGCTCCCGCTTCGCATTGACCGAGACGCTGACCCGCGCCACGCCGCTGATCCTGACCGGCCTCGCCGCCGCCGTCGCCTTCCGCGCCAAGCTGTGGAACATCGGGGCGGAGGGACAGCTCTACATGGGCGCCCTGGCCGCCGTGGTGGTCGGCGGCGGCATGCTCGATCTGCCGGCCTGGGCGCTGATCCCGGTGGTCATGATCGCCGGCATGGCGGCGGGCGGCGTCACGCTGCTCGGCCCCGCCGTCCTCAAGGTCCGCTTCGGCGTGGACGAGGTGGTGACGACCCTGCTGCTGAACTTCGTCGTTCTGCTGCTGGTGTCGATACTGCTGGAAGGCGCCTTGAAGGATCCGATGGGCATGGGCTGGCCGCAATCGGCGCCGATCGCCGAGGCGGCGGAACTGCCCAAGCTGGTGGAGCGAACCCGCCTGCATGCCGGGCTGGCCATCGCGCTCGGCCTGTCGGTTCTGCTGTGGCTGGTCGATACCCGGACCATCTGGGGCTACGAGAACCGGGCGGTCGGCGCCAACCCGCGCGCCGCCGCCTTCGCAGGAATGCCGGTGACGCGGATCATGCTGCGCACCGCCCTGCTGTCGGGCGGCCTCGCCGGTCTCGCCGGCGTGGCGGAGGTCTGCGGCCTGAAGGGCTATCTGACGCTCGACCTGTCGCCGGGCTTCGGCTACAGCGGCATCGTCGTCGCCATGCTGGCGCAGCTGCATCCCATCGGCGTGGTGGGTGCGGCGCTGTTCATCGCCGGCATCTTCGTCGGCGCCGACGCCATGAGCCGCGCCATGCCGGTTCCCAACTACATCGCCGACGTCCTGGTCGCCGCCAGCCTGCTGTGCATGCTGGTCGCCGGGCTGCTGGCGCGCTACCGGCTGCGGCGGGGGTAAGGGATCATGGATTTCCTGTCGATCATCCTCGACATCCTGCTGTCCGCCGCCTTCTGGACCGCGGTACTGCGCATCGCCACCCCCTATGTGCTCGGCACGCTGGGCGAATTGCTGTGCGAGCGCGCCGGCGTGCTGAACCTGGGCATCGAAGGCATCATGACCTTGGGCGCCATGGCCGGCTGGATGGCGGTCTACCAGGGGGCCGACCTGTGGACCGGCGTGCTGGTGGCGGCATCCTGCGGTGCGCTGCTCGGCCTGCTGCATGCGACGCTGACCGTGCCGCTCGGCCTGTCGCAGCATGTGACCGGCATCGGCGTGACCCTGCTGGGCGCCAGCCTGTCCTATTTCATCTACCGCCTCGTCCTGCCGCAGGCCAGCACCCCGCCGACCATCGAGCCGTTCCAGCCGCTGGACCTGCCGGGCGCGCTGGCCCAGACGCCGCTGACCTATCTGGCCTTCATTCTGGTCGTGGTCGTCGCCTATGTGCTGTACCGCACGCCGGTCGGGCTGGCGGTGCGCATGGTCGGCGAGAATCCGGCCGCCGCCGAGGCCCAGGGGCTGAACGTCACCGCCATCCGCATCGGCGCGGTGATGGCCGGCAGCGCGCTGATGGCGCTGGCCGGCGCCTTCCTGACCCTGTCGGCCTTCAACGCCTTCTTCTTCAACATGGTCAACGGACGCGGCTGGATCTGCATCGCCCTGGTGGTCTTCGCCTCCTGGCGGCCGGGCAAGGCGCTGCTGGGCGCCCTGCTGTTCGCGGTGTTCGACGCGCTGCAGCTGCGGCTGCAGCAGGCGAGCGGCGGCGTCCTGCCCTACCAACTGTTCCTGATGATGCCCTACCTGTTGAGCATCCTGGCCCTGGTTCTGGTGGCCCGCCGGGCCTCCTACCCGCGCGCCCTGATGATTCCGTACCGTAAAGGAGAACGCTGATGTTCGATCTGATCCTGCGCCGCGCCACCCTGCCGGATGGCCGAAGCGGCATCGACATCGGCATCAAGGACGGCCGCATCGCCGCGGTCGAAGCCAATCTGGCCGGAGAATCGGCCGCGGAGCTCGACGTCACCGGCCGGCTGGTCAGCCCGCCCTTCGTCGATCCCCATTTCCACATGGACAGCACGCTGAGCTACGGCATGCCGCGCGTGAACCAGAGCGGCACCCTGCTCGAGGGCATCGCCCTGTGGGGCGAGCTGAAGCCGCAGCTGGTGCAGGACGCCATCGTCGAGCGGGCGCTCGCCTATTGCGACTGGGCGGTCGGCCGCGGCTTGCTGGCGGTGCGCAGCCATGTCGACGTCTGCGACCCGCGCCTGCTGGCGGTGGAAGCCCTGCTGGACGTGAAGAAGCGCGTCGCGCCGTACCTCGACCTGCAGCTCGTCGCCTTCCCGCAGGATGGCGTCCTCCGTTCGCCGGGCTGCGAGGAGCTGCTGCGGCGCGCGCTGGACATGGGCGTCGAGGTGGTCGGCGGCATTCCCCATTTCGAGCGCACCATGGCCGACGGCGCCGCCTCGGTCCGCCTGCTCTGCGAGATCGCGGCGGAGCGCGGCCTGCTGGTCGACATGCATTGCGACGAGACCGACGATCCAATGTCCCGCCATGTCGAGACCCTGGCCTACGAGACGCAGCGGCTCGGTCTGCATGGCCGGGTGACGGGATCGCACCTGACCTCAATGCACTCCATGGACAACTACTACGTCTCCAAGCTGATCCCGCTGATGGCGGAGGCCCGGCTGGGGGTGATCGCCAATCCGCTGATCAACATCACCATCCAGGGCCGCCACGACACCTATCCGAAGCGCCGCGGCATGACCCGCGTTCCGGAGCTGATGGCCGCCGGCCTGACGGTCGCCTTCGGCCACGACTGCGTGATGGATCCCTGGTATCCGCTGGGCTCCGGCGACATGCTGGAGGTTGCGCATATGGGCCTGCATGTCGCCCAGATGACCGGCCAGGACGGCATGAAGGCCACCTTCGACGCGGTGACGGTCAACCCGGCCCGCCTGCTTCACCTGGAAGGCTATGGGCTGGAGCCGGGCTGCAACGCCGACCTCGTGGTGCTCCAGGCCGGCGGCCCGGTGGAGGCGATCCGCACCCGCGCCACCCGCCTGTTCGTCCTGCGCCGCGGCCGGATCGTCAGCCGTTGCGAGCCGGTGCAGGCCCGGCTGGATCTGCCGGGACGGCCGGAGTCGGTCGATTTCCTGCTGAACCGGGGGTGACGCAAACATGGAAAAGCCCGCCGAAGCAGATGCTTCGGCGGGCTTTTCTTTGCCGGGAAACCGTTACGCCTTCAGAAAGTCCCGCAGCGCGTCGGCCACCGCACGCATCTCCTGCTCGGTGCCGATGGTGATGCGCAGGCAGCTCGGCAGGCCGTAGGACGGCATCTGGCGGACCAGGATGCCGCGGGACTTCAGGAACTGGCGGGCGGCCTCGGCGTCGTCCTTGCCGGCGGGCTGGCCCTTGAAATCGACCAGGACGAAGTTCGTCACGCTGGGATGGACCGTCAGGCCGAGCTCCCGCACGCTGGCGGAGAACCACTCGCGCCACTCGTCATTGTGGCGGCGGGAGCGGTCGAGGAACTCGGCGTCCTCCACCGCGGCGACGGCGGCGACATGGGCGGCGGTCGACACGTTGAAGGGGCCGCGCACCCGGTTCAGCACGTCGACGATCGCCGCCGGGCCATAGCACCAGCCGATGCGCAGCGAACCCAGCGCGAAGATCTTCGAGAAGGTGCGGGTCATCACCACGTTGGAGAACTTCTCCACCAGCTCCTCGCCGGCGGTGTAGTCGTCCTTGTTCATGTATTCGGCATAGGCCGCGTCGATGACCAGGATGACGTCCGGGGGCAGGCCGGCATGCAGCCGCGCCACCTCCGAAGCCGGCAGATAGGTGCCGGTCGGGTTGTTCGGGTTGGCGAGGAAGACCAGGCGGGTGCGCGGGGTGACGCGGGCGAGCAGCTGGTCGACGCTGGCGGTCAGCCCGTCCTCCGGCGCGGTCACCGGGGTGGCGCCGACCGACTTGGCGCCGATCGGGTACATCAGGAAGCCGTATTGCGAATACAGCACCTCGTCGCCCGGCCCGGCATAGGAGCGGATCAGCAGGCTGATGATCTCGTCGGAGCCGGCACCGCAGACGATGCGGTCGGCATCCAGGTTGAAGCGCTTGGCGATGGCGCCGCGCAGGGCCGCCGAGGCGCCGTCCGGGTAGCGGTGCAGGGAGGAGGCCGCCGCCGCATAGGCGTCCATCGCCTTCGGGCTCGGCCCCAGCGCCCCTTCGTTGGAAGCGAGGCGGATATGACCCTGATGCTCGCCGCCGACATAGGCGGCGATGTCGAGAATCCCCGGACGCGGCTGCGGGCCGTTCGGCTGGGTCATGGTCTGCTTACCTTCCGACGCTGGTGGATGGGCGGTTTCTGGATGGGATGGAACAGGATGGAACGGTCCCGTCCTTGGTGTTCCATCCCGGAATCAGGGGGTGCAGGATAAGGCGGGAGCGGCCACGGCGGCCCGCTTCATTCGCGCGCATCAGCCCAGAGCGAGCGGCACGGCATAGCCGCCGACGACGTTGACCCGCACCGGGATGTCGCCCGACCGTTCCAGCAGCATGGCGAGGCGGGGATCGGCCTGACCGACGAAATCGGAAACCTCCACCAGATGGACCGACGGTCCGCCGCCGCTCATCCCGATGGCGTGGCCGGCCGGATGCCAGGTGCAGAAGCTGACCGGCGGCAGGCCGCAGGCCTCCAGCATGTCCTTCAGCCGGCCGCGGCTGAGATCGCCGCCGATCTCGATGCTCAGCAGCGTGCGGTCGTCGCCGGTCGGCTCGTGCGGGACGGCGGCGATGGCCAGCGCGTCGCGGTTCTCGCCGCGGGCGTTGCCGCGCCCGCCGAAGGGCAGCCGCGCCACCACCTGCGGCCGGCCGGCGTCGGCCGACACCAGGAAGCGCCACCAGGGATCCGAATCGTCGTCGGCCGGATAGGGCACCACGGCGACGGTGGCCGTCCCCTCCGACACGGCGCGGAGCGCGGCGGCCGGGGTGTTGACGGCGGTCATCGGCACGAAGCCGCCGAAATGGTCGCGGGCGACGTCCCAGAAGCCGCGGCGGTCCTCCGGCGCATAGACGGCGACGGCGAAGGGGCCCTGCATGCGGGTGAAGGCGGTGATCATCTCGCGCCAGATGCGGGCGACGACCTGGGCCGGGAAGGTGCCGGCATGACGGGCCATCAGGCGCCGCAGGATCGTCGCCTCCCGCGCCGGGCGCAGATAGACGGGCTGCGCGCCGTTTTCCGCGGCGCCATTGCCTTTCGCCGCCCCGATGCGTTCCACCACGGCGGCGCGGCGCATCAGCAGGTCATGGATCGCGTCGTCGATCTGGTCGATCTCGCGGCGCAAATCGTCGAGCGGGGTCCGGGCGGGGGCCATGGGTCACAAAACCATCGAATGCAAAGCCGGTTAGTAGTAGTCCGCACGCGCCGCGAAATCAAAGAAAACATTGACACTCCGAAGCCCGGCTTCGTAGCTATACCCTCCCGTTCCGCCACAGCTCACCGAGGGTTTCCGCCAAGACGCCGCAAGGCTTCCGAATGCCGGAACCGCTTCTCAAGGCACGAAACGACATGTCCGCGCCCCCCACCGCGCAGCAGCCCCCCCTGGTCACCCCCTCGGTCGCCGACAGCCCCCTCATGCCGGGCAAGCGCGTGCGTCTGGCGGTGGACCGGCCGATGCGGCTGGACAGCGGGGTGGAGATCGGCGGCTTCCAGATCGCCTACCAGACCTACGGCACGCTGAACGCCGACAAGTCCAACGCGATCTTCATCTGCCACGCCCTGACCGGCGACCATTTCGTGGTGGAGAAGCATCCCGTCACCGGCAAGCCCGGCTGGTGGGAAATGCTGGTCGGCCCCGGCAAGCCGGTGGACACCGACCGCTATTTCGTCATCTGCTCCAACGTGCTGGGCGGCTGCCTGGGCAGCACCGGGCCGAAGGACATCGATCCCGCCACCGGCCAGCCCTATGGCCTGTCCTTCCCGGTCGTCACCATCGGCGACATGGTGCGGGCGCAGAAGCTGCTGGTCGAGCATCTGGGCATCGAGCAGCTGTTCTGCGTCATCGGCGGCTCGATGGGCGGCATGCAGGTGCTGCAATGGGCGGTGGCCTATCCCGAATCGGTGTTCGCGGCGGTGCCCATCGCCACGGCGGCCCGCCATTCGGCGCAGAACATCGCCTTCCATGAGGTCGGGCGCCAGGCGATCATGGCCGATCCGAACTGGCGCGGCGGCAACTACCTGCTGGAGGGCACCAAGCCGGAAGCCGGCCTCGCCGTCGCCCGCATGGCCGCCCACATCACCTACCTGTCGGAAGCGGCGCTGCACCGCAAGTTCGGCCGCAACCTGCAGGACCGCAAGGCGGTCACCTATGGCTTCGACGCCGATTTCCAGGTGGAAAGCTACCTGCGCTACCAGGGTGCGGCCTTCGTCGAACGGTTCGACGCCAACTCCTACCTCTACATCACGCGGGCGATGGATTACTTCGACCTCGCCGCCGATGCCGGGGGCACGCTGGCGAACGCCTTCCGGCCGGGGGGCAGGACGACGCCGGTGCGCTTCTGCCTTGCCAGCTTCTCCAGCGACTGGCTGTTCCCGACCTCGGAATCGCGGGCCATCGTGCATGCGCTGAACGCCGTCGCCGCCAATGTCAGCTTCGTGGAGATCGAGACCGACAAGGGCCACGACGCCTTCCTGCTGGACGAGCCGGAGTTCCATCAGGTCATCCACGGCTTCCTGGAGGGCTGCGCCGAGCATCGCGGCCTGTCCGTCCGCCGCCGCGCGCGCTGACTGGGGCAAGACGACCGACCATGGTGGACATTCGCGACGACCTGAAGCTGATCGCCGAGATGGTGGAGCCGAACAGCCGCGTGCTGGACGTCGGCTGCGGCGACGGCGCCCTGCTGGACTATCTGACCCACGCCAAGAACGTCGACGGGCGCGGCATCGAACTCAGCATGGACGGCGTGCGGCAATGCGTGGCGCATGGCCTGTCGGTGATCCAGGGCGATGCAGAGACCGACCTGAAGGACTATCCGGCCGACGCCTTCGACTATGTCATCCTGGGCCAGACGCTCCAGGCGATGCGGCAGCCGCGCGACGTGCTGCAGATGATGTGCCGCATCGGCCGCCGCGCCATCGTGTCGGTCCCCAATTTCGGCTATTGGCGGGTGCGGCTGCAGCTGTTGCTGACCGGCCGCATGCCGGTGACGGAAAAGCTGGGCTACCAGTGGTGGGAAACGCCCAACATCCATTTCTGCACGCTGCGCGACTTCGTGGTGCTGACCGAGGAAATGGGCATCACCATCGAACAGACCCGCATCCTCGACCATGCCGGCCGGGTCACCAGCCACGCCCATTCCGGCTTCGCCAACCTGTTGGGCGAGCAGGGCGTCTTCCTGCTGAAGCGCAACGGCGGGTGAGTTTTCCGGCGGCCGGCCGGGAACCTTCCGCCTCGCCATCATGTTCTTGATACGTTCCTTTTTTTGAAGAGGTACGGATCATGACCGCCAAGCATTCGGCCGCTCCCCGCGACCAGTCGCACGACAATTCCAAAACCGGCCCCAAAACTGGCGCCGACACCTCCAACCGGGACAAGAACCCCGACGACTGGACCACCGGCGACGAGCCGATGACCGGCGCCCAGGCCTCCTACCTGAAGACGCTGAGCGAGGAGGCCGGCGAGTCCTTCGACGGCGGCCTGACCAAGGCGGAAGCGTCCAAGCGGATCGACGCGCTCCAGGACAGGACCGGGCGTGGGAAATAAGGGGCTGCGACAGATGGCCCTCTCCCGGGACGGGAGAGGGAGTCATCGGCGACCACCCCGTCGGCAACCCGCGGGCATGTTGGACTGTTAACCAGAGCGATACCGAATCCGAATGGAAGGGTCGCCCTCATGCTCCGCCCCCTCTTGCTTCTGTCCGCCGCAGCGATGCTGATGACCGGCACCGCCATGGCCCAGACCGCGCCGGCGCCCGGCGCCACGACCGACACCATGTCACAGACGGCGCCGGGGTCACAGACGGCGCCGGGCACCGCCCCGCCGCTGATGACCGCGCCCCGGCCGGACGACCAGCCGACCACCGGTCCGGTCGCCTCCCCGCCGGGCGTCAGCGGCGAGGCTCCCTCGCGGGAGATGCAGAACCCGGCGGCGCCGGTTGCCGGTTCACCGCCGGTCGCCGCCCTGCCCTCCGCCGCCCTCAACCCGGATCAGGCGCGATCCATGGTGGGGACGGAACTGCGCACACGCGACGGCCAGCCGGGCGGCCGCATCCTCGACTTCACCCTAAGCCAGCCGGGCGACCTGATCGACCGCATCGTCGTGGCGCCGAACGATGTGCTGGGATTGGGCGACAAGCTTGTCGTCGTGCCGGCCGGCGCCCTGACCAACGGGCCGGACGGGCCGATGCTGGACATGGAGCAGTCCGACATCGGCAAGGCGCCGGCCTTCGCCTATGGCGACGTGCCGACGGTGACCCGCCCCGACAGCCAGTAAGGCCGGAAGGCCGATAACGCCGGATGGCCGATAACGCCGGAAGGCAGGGCTCAGGCGGCCGGGCGGCGGCGGAAAAGGCCGGTCAGGCAGGCGACCGCGCACAGCCCGGCGCCCAGCCACAACACCGTGACGCTGCCGTCCGCCTTGCCCGCCGCGCTGAAGACCAGCCCGACCGTCGCGGCGCCCAGCGTCTGGCCCAGCAGCCGGCCCGTCGCCTGGATGCCGCTGGCGCCGCCGCTGCGCTCCTTGGGCGCGCTGGTGACCAGCACCTTGTTGTTCGGGGTCTGGAACAGGCCGAAGCCGAAGCCGGCCAGCGCCATCCGCCACACCACGTCCAGCGTGGCCGGATCGGGCGGCAGCAGCGCCAACAGCGCCAGACCGGAAGCGAACAGCGCCAGGCCGATGGCGGCAAGGCGCGTCGGCTCGTACCGGTCGGCCAGCCGGCCGGAGATCGGCGCGACCAGCGCCACCATCAGCGGCCAGGGCGTCATCAGCAGCCCGGATTCGGCAAGCGACCGGTGCAGCACGTCCTCGAAAAAGAAGGGCATCGCCACGAAGACGATGTTCTGCGAGGCGAATGCGCAGACCGACGTGACCACGGTCAGGGCGAAGACCGGCCGGCGCAGCAGGTCCACCGGCAGCAGCGGCGCCGATCGCGACAGCTCCCGCCGCACCAGCGTCACCCCCAGGACCAGCGCGCCCGCCAGCTCCGCCGCGACCTGCCATCCGGGCTGGCTGCCGTCGATCCCCTTGAAGCCGATGATCAGCAGGCCGAGCATGCCGGCGTTCAGCAGGGCGCTCACCCAGTCGAAGCGGTGGCCGGCGGGGGTGGAGACCGGCATCGCCCGCGCCGCCACCGCCAGCGCCGCCAGCCCCAGCGGCACATTGACGGCGAACAGCCAGGGCCAGGAGGCGACCGACAAAATCATCGCAGCAAGGCTCGGCCCCGCCGCCGAGGACACCGCGACGATCATCGCGTTGTAGCCGACCCCGCGCCCGAGATGGGTGGACGGGTAGATGTGGCGCACCAGCGCCAGATTGACGCTCATGATCCCGGCGCCGCCGATGCCCTGCAGCACGCGCGCGGCGGTCAGGGCCGACAGGCTGGGCGACAGCGCGCAGGCCAGCGACGCCACCGTGAAGACGGCCAGCCCGGCCCAGTAGACCTTGCGGTAGCCGATGATGTCGCCCAGCGAGGCCAGCGGGAACAGCGAGACGGTGACCGCCAGCTGATAGGCGTTGACCACCCAGATGGCATCGGCGGCATCCACCCCAAACTCGCGCTGGATCGTCGGCAGTGCGATGTTGGCGACCACCCCGTCCAGCACCGCCATGATCAGCGCGACGGTCATCGCCGCCATCGCCCAATAGCGTTGCGGCACCGGCAGTCCGTCGGAAACGGCCGGCGGCTTCGGAAGGGCGGAGGGGGTGGCGGAGACGGTCGGCATGGGGGGAGTGGACATGGCCGTCAGCATAGAGGCCGACCGTCGTTGCGCGGCCGCAGCAATTTCGCATGAAAGCATTGCGGAAGCCGAGCGCAACCCTCGGTCTCTCCGCCTCCGTCCGGAACCCCTTCGCGTCGGCCCCTGTTGGAATGGGACGCGAGCCAACAAAAAGGAGCGCCACCATGACCAAGCACATCCCGCCCGTTCCGCCCGAGGGCCGCAGCGACAAGGGCCCCGGCGAGCCGGCGACCAGCGCCTCGCCCGACGACGGCGTCAGCAACCGCGGCGCCCCCAACACCAAGGAACAGGGCCAGCCCGGCAACACCCGGCAGAACACCACCCACCAGGGCTATCAGCAGGATCGGTAAGGCATGAGCAAGCGCATCGATGCGACCGACCGCCACCACGGCGGCCCCGGCAGCAGCCAGCAGAACGCGGACAAGCCGGCCCCCGCCCCCGAGAAGCACCCGCATCCGGGCGAGCCGACCAACAGCCGCCACTCCGGCAAATCCGGCGGCGGCGGCGAACGCGACCTCCACCACACGCATGATCCGAAGACGAAGCGGTAGGACGCGGCTGTAACTCCCTCTCCCCAGGGGAGAGGGAGCTCCCCTACGACGACAAGTCCTTCAAGATCGGGCATTCGGGCCGTTCGTCGCCGTGGCAGGCGTCGGCAAGCTCGTGCAGCGTGTCGCGCATCGCCTGCAACTCGGCGATCTTCGCGTCCAGCTCGTCGATGTGCTGGAGCGCGATCCGCTTGACCTCCGAACTGCAGCGGGAGCGGTCCTGCCACAGCCCGACCAGCTTCTGGATGCGCTCGATCCCGAAACCCAGCGTCCGCGCCCGCTTGATGAAGCGCAGCACATTCACGTCCGTGCCGCTGTAGACGCGATAGCCCGACGCCGTCCGCCCGGCCTCCGGGATCAGGCCGATGGATTCGTAATAGCGGATCAGCTTGGCGTTGACGCCCGAGGCCTTGGCGGCGTCGCCGATGGTCATGCCGTCATTCATCGCATATCCTCTTCGACCGGCCCGTTCTCGACCGGCCCGTTCTGCGGCGGTGCCCAGCCGCGCAGGGTCAGGGCGTTCACCACCACGCTGACCGAACTCAGCGCCATCGCGGCCCCCGCCAGCACCGGGCTGAGGTTGCCCGAGGCCGCCAGCGGGATGCCGACCACGTTGTAGGCGAAGGCCCAGAACAGCCCCTGCCGGATCTTCGAATAGGTCCGCCGCGACACGTCGATGGCCCCGGCCACCAGCCTGGGGTCGCCGCGCATCAGGGTGACGCCGGCGCTGTGCATCGCCACGTCGGTGCCGGTCGCCATGGCGATGCCGACATCGGCGGCGGCAAGCGCCGGGGCGTCGTTGATGCCGTCACCGACCATGCCGACGTGGCTCCCCTCCCCCTTCAGCGTCGCGACCACGGCGGCCTTGTCGCCGGGCAGCACCTCGGCGAACACCCGCTCGATGCCCAGCGTGGCCGCAACGGAGCGGGCGGCGCCCCAGCCGTCGCCGGTCACCATCACCGGCTCCACCCCCTGCGCCTTCAGCGCGGCGACGGCGGCTATCGCACTTTCCTTCACCGTATCGCCGAAGGCGACGAGGCCCAGCAGGCGCGGCGCGTCCCCGACCTCGATCAGCCAGGACAGGGTGCGGCCGCTTGCCGCCAGCGCCTCCGCCCGGGCGGCAAGCGCGCCCGGCTGCAGGCCGGCCTCCTCCACCGCGCGGGCGTTGCCGAGTTGCAGCCGCCGCCCCGCCACGGTGCCGGCGACGCCGCGGCCGGGCAGCGCGCGGAAGCCGCTCACCGGCTCCACCGCCATGCCGGCCGCCATTTCAGCCGCCTTGGCCCGCTCGCGCAGCGCGTGGGCGAGCGGATGCTCGCTGCCGGCCTGGAGCGCGGCGGCGAGGCGCAGCAGGGTCGCGCCGTCCACACCATCGGCCGGGATAAGGTCGGTGACCCGCGGCTTGCCCTCCGTCAGGGTGCCGGTCTTGTCGAAGGCGATGGCGGTCAGGGCGTGGGCACGCTCCAGCGCCTCGGCGTCCTTGATCAGGATGCCATGACGGGCGGCGGCGCCGGTGCCGACCATGATCGCGGTCGGCGTCGCCAGACCCAGGGCGCAGGGGCAGGCGATGACCAGCACCGACACCGCGGTGACGATGGCCGTCTCCAGATCGCCGCCGGCGATCCACCAGCCGGCGAAGGTCAGCGCCGCCACCACCAGCACCGCCGGGACGAACACCGCGCTGACCCGGTCGACCAGCCGCTGGATCGGCGCCTTGGACGCCTGGGCGCCCTCCACCATGCGGACGATCTGCGCCAGCATGGTTTCGGTGCCGACCGCCGTGGTCTCCACCACCAGCAGCCCGTCGCCGTTGATCGAGCCGCCGGTGACGCGGGCGCCCGGCTCCTTGTCGACCGGCAGGCTCTCGCCGGTCAGCATCGATTCGTCGACGCCGCCGGAGCCCTCGACCACCCGGCCATCGACCGGCACCCGCTCGCCGGGACGGACCACCACATGGTCGCCGACGCGCACGCGCTCCACCGGAACCTCGGTTTCCATGCCGTCACGGCGCAGCCGGGCGGTGGCCGGGCGCAAATCCATCAGGGCGCGGATCGCCGCCGCCGTCTGGCCCTTCGCCCGCGCCTCCAGCCATTTGCCGAACAGCACGAAGGTGATGAGGACGGAGGACGCTTCGAAATACAGGTGCGGCTCATGCCCGGCCCCATGACCTGTGGCCGCCGTCAGCATCAGGTAGAGGCTGAGCCCCCAGGCCGCCGAGGTGCCGAGCGCCACCAGCAGGTCCATGTTGCCGGCCCCGGCCCTGACGGCGTTCCAGCCGGCCCGGTAGAAGCGCGCGCCCAGCCAGAACTGCACGATGCTGGCGAGGATCAGCTGCACCCAGCCCGGCAGCATCCAGTCCGCGCCGAACAGGTCGCCGACCATGCCGGCCAGCAGCGGCAGCGACAGGGCCGAGGCGATCAGCACATGGCGCAGGTCGCGCCGGGCGCGGTCGGCCCGCGCCTCCTCCTCCGCCTGCTCGCCGCCTTGGGCGACGGGCGCGGCGGCGTAACCGGCCCTCTCCACCGCGGCGACCAGATCGGCGCCGTCGAGGCTGCCGGCGAAGGCGACGACATGGGCGCGCTCCGTCGCCAGGTTGACCGTGGCGGACTCGACGCCCGGCAGCCGGCTCAAGGCCTTCTCCACCCTACCCGCGCAGGAGGCGCAGGTCATGCCGCTGACCGACAGATCGAACTCGCGCCGCTCCGCATGGAAGCCGGCGGCCTCCACCGCCTCCGCCGCCGCCTTGGCGTCGGGCGGGCCGTCGAAGGTCAGCCGCGCCCGCTCCGTCGCCAGATTGACCGAAACGGCGATGACGCCCGGCACGCGGCCCAGCGCCTTCTCCACCCGGCGGACGCAGGATGCGCAGGTCATCCCCGACACGCCGAGGTCGAGCTCGGTCCGCGGTGCGGCGGAAGCCGCCGCGCTGCCGCTTTTCTGGGTCATGGTCATGCCGGTTCTCCTTCGCTTCCTCTCGGCATGGAGTGATATGGGGGTTCCAGCCATTGGAAGGTCAAGGGCCGATCGACGCAGTGTCGCCGTTTCATGAACAAAAGGCCGGATGGCGGCGTTCGTCTCCTGACCGCAAGCCAGAGGAAGGGACCAGCCCCTTGATCCGCCTGACCATCGCCGAGGCGCAGAGCCGCGTTTCCCGCATGCTGACCCATGACGTGGTCGAGGACCTGCGCGCCGTGGAGTATGAGACACCGCCGCTGGCCGACGCCCCGTCGGCCACGCCGCTTGACGAACTGCGGCGGGCGGAGGTCGCCTTCAGCCACGCCCCCGGCTCGCCCGATTGCCTGTACCGCATCGGCGCCTTCGGGGATTCGCTGCTGATGCGGCTTCAACTGAATGTCTGGCGCTTCGTCGCGCTCTATCAGGTGCCGGTGAAGGATCCCATCGACAGCAACACCATCGCTCCGCATTTCGAACGCTGGGCCATCGGCGCCGGCCATGCCGGCTGGACCATCGGCTGGCGCGACGGCATCGATCCCTGGAATCAGGATCTGCGGGTGGTGGAGACCTATTGCTACGCCATGCTGCCCGAGGATTTCCTGGACGAACCGCTGACCCAGCTCTACTGGCGGACCGACCTGCTGCAGATGACCCGCGCCTTCATGCTGGAGGCGCGGCGGATGGGCATCCGGCTGTCGGCGCCCGATACGGTTTAGCACAGGTTTCACTTGGCGCCGCGGGGGGTGCTGTGCTCAATCCACGGGCATTGCATTCCTCCGTCCGAGTCCCGCCATGCCGACCTTGCCGACTTTTCCCATTCCGATGCCGACCGACCTGACCATCCTGCTGACGGTGATGGATTTCGTCGGCGTCTTCGTCTTCGGGCTCAGCGGCGGCACGCTGGCGGTGCGCAAGCAACTGGATCTGTTCGGGGTGATGGTGCTGTCGCTGGCCGCGGCGCTCGCCGGCGGCGTGGTGCGCGACCTGCTGATCGGCGCGCTGCCGCCGGCCAGCCTGCAGGACGACCGCTATTTGCTGGTCGCGCTGGCCGCCGGGCTGGCCGCCTTCCTGTTCCACAAGCCGATCAACCGGCTGGGCAAGCCGGTGATGGTGCTGGACGCCGCCGGTCTGGGGCTGTTCACCGTCGCCGGCTGCAGCAAGGCGCTGTCCTATGGCCTCACCCCGCTGCCGGCCGCCCTGCTGGGCGTGATGACCGCCTGCGGCGGCGGGGCGATGCGCGACCTGCTGGTGGCCGAGGTGCCGCGGGTGCTGCGCGAGGAGATCTACGCCATGGCGGCGCTGCTGGGGGCCGCGGTGGTGATCGCCGGCCGGCAGCTGGATTTGCCTCCCGTGCCGGTCGCGGTGGTCGGCGCGCTCGCCGCGTTCCTGCTGCGCGTCGTGAGCGTGCAGCGCAACTGGAGCGCGCCGAAGGCTCCGTGGAGCTGAGGCTCCCTTCCCATACCATCGGGCGTAAAGCCTGACCCATCAGGCTTTACGCCCGCCCTCGAACGGCGGGCGCGGCCATCCGGCCGCTTGCCTTCGCAGGCACGGGCCTGCGGGGCCGCAGTCGCGGCCCTTACCGCCGGACGTAAGTCAGAACTTACGCCCGGCGGCATCACATGGGAGAGGAAAGCCTCACATCAGGCCCGCTTGGCCCAGCCCGGCATCGGGAACACCGGGTCGGCTTCGGCCGAGGCCTTCGGCAGCACCACGGTCGGGCGCAGCTTGTGGTTCTGGATGCAGGCGGAGACCAGGCTGGTGTTCTGGCCCTTCTCGTCGAAGGTGATCGCCGGACCGACCATCAGCTTGTCCGACAGGTTGGTCTGGCGCAGCGCCGTCAGCAGGGCCGAGGATTCGGCGGTGCCGGCGCGCTTGAAGGCGTCGGCGGCGACCAGGATCGCCTCGAAGGTGAAGGCGACGTTGAAGGCGTAGCCCTCGAACCGGTCGTTGGGGAACTGCTTGCGGAAGGCCGCTTCGACCCGCTCGGTCATCGCCGCCTTGGGGTCGTACCAGGGCAGGTTGGTGATGGCGAAGTCGGAGTATTTGCCCAGCACCTTGTAGAACTGCTCGTCATACAGGCCGGGCGAGCCGGGGGACATGATGCCCTGCGGCTCCCAGCGCTGCTTCACCATCTCGCGCACCATCATGATGGCGTCGTTGGCGCGGGTGGTGACGATGGCAAGCTCGGCACCTGTGGCCTTGGCCTTCGCCACCTCCACCGCCAGATCCTGCGCCTTCGGGTCGTAGGCGATCGACTGCAGGATCTGGAAGGGCATGTCCAGCGTGGGGAACAGCGCGTCGATGGCCGCCTTGTTCGCCATGCCGAAGGTGTCGTTGGCGTGCAGGAACACCGCCGTCTTCGGCGTGGTGCCGGACGCGGCGAACAGATCCTTCATCAGCGACATCCCGTTCGTCACCAGCATGGTGGAGGTCGGGAAGTTGCGGAAGACGGTCTTGTAGCCCTGCTCCGTCAGCTTGTCGGCGGCGGCGATGTTCATCACCAGCGGCACGCCGCGCTGCTCGCAGACCTGGGCGGCGGCGGCGGTCTGGCCGCTGTCGAAGGCGCCGACGATCACATGGGCGCCGTCGTTGATCAGCTTTTCCGTGCGCGAACGGGCGACGTCGGCGTTCGATTCGGTATCGGCCGACATCACCTCCACCTTGTAGCCGAGTTCGGCCAGCACCGCCGGCGCGATGTCGGCGCCGCGCTGGCAGGCCTGGCCGGCCTGGGCCAGCAGGCCGGAGCGCGGCAGCAGGACGCCGACCTTCAGCGTGGTGTTCTGGGCGAAGACCGGGGCGCGGCCAAAGCCGGCCAGCACGCCGCCGGCGATCGCCGCCTGGCCGAGCGTGCGGCGGGAAAGGGCGAGTCCTCCGGTGGAACGGTTCTTATGATCGTTGGTCATGATGCGACAGGGGCCTTTTGGCTGTACGCGATGCGAGATTTGTAGACGGAAGATTCCACCGGCACGCCCCTCCATGTCAAAGTGGAATCGCCGAAGTCCCTCCATGCGCAATGGAACAACCGCACCCCCTCCGGCCGCCACGCCTTCGCCATGGGGATGAGGCCGGGAGAAGGACGCATTGCGATGCAACAGGATTATCCTTTTGAGGGGGTACTTGAAGGAGGCGCGGACCGTCCAAAGGTTACGGAACGGGATGTGACGACTTCGAGAACGACCACGTGTTGAGCCTGGCACGGAAGCTGTGGGCGGAGGCCATATCGGGCGGCTCCTCGACCGGTCCCTTCGGCGGCCGGGGGGGAGCCGCGTCGGTGCCGCGCGGCATGCGCGTCTATGCGGTCGGCGACATCCATGGCCGGCTCGACCTGCTCGACCAATTGCTCGGGCAGATCGCCCGCGACGCCGACCAGGCGCCGGACCTTTTGAAATATCTCGTCTTCCTCGGCGATTACGTCGACCGCGGGCCGGATTCGCGGCTGGTGATCGAACGGCTCGCCTGCGGTCTGCCGCCGGTCTTCGGCGCCGTGTTCCTGCGCGGCAACCACGAGGACACGATGCTGGGCTTCCTGTCCGACCTGCGCGTCGCCCCCGGATGGCTGACCTATGGCGGCGACGCGACGCTGGAAAGCTATGGCATCCCGGCACCCGACCCCGAAGCGCCGCCGGAACATCTGCTGCAGGCGCAGATGATGCTGAACAGCCTGCTGCCGCCCCATCACCGCGCCTTCCTGACCGGGTTGCGCAACCACCTGACCATCGGCGATTACCATTTCGTCCATGCCGGCGTCCGCCCCGGCGTTCCGCTCGACCGGCAGGAGGACAAGGACCGCCTGTGGATCCGCGAGATCTTCCTGACCTCGCGCGCCGACCATGGCAAGATCGTCGTCCACGGCCACACCATCGCGCCCGAACCGGAGATGCTGCACAACCGCATCGGCATCGACACCGGCGCCTACGCCACGAACCGGCTGACCGCCCTGGTTCTGGAGGGGACGGATCGGCGCTTCCTCTGCACGGTCTGACCGAGGCGGCCACCGACTGTAACCCTAACAAATCGTCAAGCGTCCAACTCGGATAGACTGCGAATTGACGGGACCGCTCCAGCCATTCATCTGAATGGAATCCGCCCCGGAAGCGCTGCGCCCTTGGGAGCTTTCGCGGCGGGCCGGAGCCGGCCAGGGAGGAAGCGCATGCGGACCGTCAGTCTCGCCGTGATCGCGGTTTGCGCCTCGGCAGCCGCGGCACCGGCCGCCGCCGAAACGCTCCGGATCTACAGCGTCGATGCGGCGCCGATGACGATGGTGACGATGGATCGGCAGGACCAGCGCGGCTTCGTCGCGGAAATCACGCTGGAGGCCCTGAAACGCGCCGGATACCAGGGCGAAATGCAGTTCATCCCGTGGAAGCGCGGGCAGCAGGAGGTCGCCGAAGGTGAAAACCTGCTGATCATCCCGTTCGCGCGATCTCCGTCACGGGAAGCGCGCTACACCTGGATCGCCAAGATATTCACGCTGGATCGAAGCTTCGCGGCGGTGGGCAAGTCGATCGACAGCTACGATCAGGCGAGGGCCGAACTGACCAGCATCATCGTCGGCCGGGGCACCGCCCAGGAAGAACTGCTGAAAAGCAAGGGCTTCCCGCCAAGCCAGCTTCGCACCATCCAGGTCGGGCAGAAGGAGACCGAGGTTCTCAGTGCGAACGGCGACGAGGCCTGGTTCAACGGGACGCCGGAAACCCTGTGGAAATGGAAGCATTCCGGCCGCCCGGAAAGGATCGTGATCGGCAAGGCCGTCGATCAGAACGACGTCTACCTCGCCTGCTCCCTCAAATGCTCGCCGCAGATCGTCGAGAAGCTGAAGGCGGCGGTCGAGGGCATCAAGGCGGACGGCACCGCCCAGCGCATCATGGATGCCTATCTGAAGATGCCGCCCTGAACCGGCTGCGGCTCCAAAGGAAAAGGGCCTCCGGATTTCTCCGGAAGCCCTTTTCTGTTGGTCGGAGAGAGAGGATTCGAACCTCCGGCCCCTGCCTCCCGAAAGCAGTGCTCTACCAGGCTGAGCTACTCTCCGATCATGTCACCGTCGGGCGTGTCGTCCGCCGGTGGAGGGGGTGTATAAACGGTTCCGCTCCGCCGCGCAATGCAAAGTCACAGGCTGGATGCTGCAATTTTGCCATGCCATTTCGCCATGGCGGCGAAGCCCGAAACGACGAAGGGCTCCCGGATTTCTCCGGAAGCCCTTTTCTGTTGGTCGGAGAGAGAGGATTCGAACCTCCGGCCCCTGCCTCCCGAAAGCAGTGCTCTACCAGGCTGAGCTACTCTCCGATCATGTCGCCGGCAGGCGTGTCGTCCGCCGGTGGAGGGGGTGTATAAACGCTCCGGCCCCGGCACGCAACGCAAAAAATGCGTCACCGCCAAAAAGATCCGCCCCCTCCCCTCCCGTCAGAAATCGCGATCGATCACGAAATCAATGACTTCCAGCAGGGCCTGCTTGATCGGCCCTTCGGCGAACAGCCCCAGGCTGTCACGGGCGATGGATCCGTAATGGCGCGCCCGCTCCACCGTATCCTTCAGCGCGTTGTGGCGGGCCATCAGCGCCTGGGCATGCTCCAGATCGCCGTCCTTCTGGTCGAGATCCTCCATCACCCGGCGCCAGAAGGCGCGTTCCTCGTCGTTGCCCCGGCGGAAGGCCAGCACGACCGGCAGGGTTATCTTGCCCTCGCGGAAATCGTCGCCGACGGTCTTGCCCAGCTTCGCCTGCAGCGCCGAGTAATCCAGCACGTCGTCCACCAGCTGGAAGGCGATGCCGAGATTCATGCCGTAGTCGTAGAGCGCCATCTCCTCCGCCTGCGGGCGGTTGGCGACGACGGCGCCGACGCGGCAGGCGGCGGCGAACAGCTCCGCCGTCTTGCCCTTGATGACCTCGAGATAGGCCTGCTCGCTGGTCTCGGTGTCGTTGGTGGTGCGCAGCTGCAGCACCTCGCCCTCGGCGATGATGGCCGAGGCGCCCGACAGGATGCGCAGCACGTCGAGCGACTGCACCTCCACCATCATCTCGAAGGCGCGGGAGAACAGGAAGTCGCCGACCAGAACGCTGGCCTTGTTGCCGAACACCGCGTTGGCCGAGGCCATGCCGCGGCGCAGGTCGCTTTCGTCGACGACATCGTCGTGCAGCAGGGTCGCGCTGTGGATGAACTCGACAACCGCGGCCAGCAGCCGGTGATGCTCGCCCTGATAGCCGCACATGTTGGCGGCGGCCAGCGTCAGAACCGGACGCAGGCGCTTGCCGCCGGCCGCGATCAGATAGCCGGCCAACTGGGGAATCATCTCGACCTGCGACTGCATGCGGTCGAGGATGATCTGGTTGACGGCGCTGAGGTCCTCGGCAACCAAAGCGGTCAGGTCGTCGAGCGGGGTAGACTTGCGCCGTTTCGGCTCGAAGTTGGTCACGACCGCCAAGGTCGACTCCACGGGTGATTGACGCCAGAATTTGCGCTAGGGAGCATAACGGCCTAGCCTCTTCGGTCAAGTCCGCAGGGGACCGTTCTTTCGAGACGCCATGATAGAGCTGCTGCGCATCACCGACCCCGTCCGCCTGTCCTGGCTGGTCGCCCTGCTGGCCGATGCCGGGATCGAGGCCATCGTGCTGGACACCCACACCAGCATCATGGAGGGCTCCATCGGCGCCATCCCGCGACGGCTGATGGTCGATGCCGACGATGCCGACGACGCCGTCCGCGTCCTGCGCGAGGCCGGCGAAGCTTGAGCGACGATATCGTTCCGCATCCGGAATCATCCTTGGAAGCACTCCCTGAATCGCGGCCGGATTTCCTGCTGAACGGGCGGGTGCGGCTGCTCCAGCCCGCAGGCGGCTACCGGGCCGCCATCGACCCGGTCTTCCTCGCCGCCATCACCGCCGCGACCGGCGGCGAGCGGGCGCTCGACGTCGGAACCGGCACCGGGGCCGCGGCCCTGTGCCTCGCCGTCCGGGTGCCGGGCGTCGCCGTAACCGGGCTGGAGCAGCGGGCCGACGCCTGCGCCTTCGCCCGCCGAAATGCCGTCCTCAGCGGGGTCGCCGACCGGGTGGAGGTGGTCCAGGGCGACCTTCTGGCTCCTCCAGGCACCTTGCCCGCCGGCGGATTCGACCGGGTGATGATGAATCCGCCCTATCTGAAGGCCGGCGCCGCCAGCCGCCCGCCCGACGACTGGAAGGCCGCGGCGAATATGGAAGGAGCGGCGCGGCTGCCGGATTGGGTGCGCTTCGCCGATGCGATGCTGAAGCCGCGCGGCACGCTGACGATGGTCCACCGCGCCGACCGCATCGACGACATCCTGCAGGCGCTGCGCGGCCGGTTCGGCAGCCTCGTCCTGGTGCCGCTGTGGCCCAAGCCGGGCGTGGAGGCCAAGCGGCTGCTGCTGGTCGCCCGCAAGGGCGGCAAGGCGCCGGCCCGGCTGACCGCAGGATTGACCGTGCACAATGCCGAAGGCGGCTACAGCCCGGCGGCGGAGCGGGTGCTGCGCGACGCGGAAGCGTTGGTGGTCTAGCCCTTTTTTAGCGGTGGCGCAGCCTTTCAAACGAGAGACTTCAATCCCATCTTTGCGGGCATGAGCCTGCAATCCCTCCTCGCCAAACTCCCCTTCGGCCCCTGGCGCAAGGCCGGGCCGCTGGTATCCGTCGTCCGCCTGTCCGGCGTCATCGGCCAGGGTGGCCCGTTCCGTTCCGGCTTGTCGCTGGCCGGCGTCGCCCCGCTGCTGGAGCGCGCCTTCGCGCCCAAGGACCAGAAGGCGGTGGCGCTGATCATCAACTCGCCGGGCGGATCGCCGGTGCAGTCCGCGTTGATCGCCAAACGGATCCGCGATCTGGCGGAGGAAAAGAAGGTGCCGGTCTTCGCCTTCTGCGAGGATGCGGCGGCGTCCGGCGGCTATTGGCTCGCCTGCGCGGCGGACGAGATCTGGGCCGACGAAAGCTCCATCCTCGGGTCCATCGGCGTGGTGTCGTCGGGCTTCGGCCTGCATGAGCTGATCGAGCGTCACGGCATCGAACGGCGCCTCTATACCGCCGGCGACAAGAAGGTTCTGCTCGACCCCTTCTCGCCGGAACGCGAGGACGGCGTCGCCCATCTGAAGTCCCTGCAGGCCGACATCCACGAGGCGTTCAAGGCAATGGTGCGCGCCCGGCGCGGCGCCCGCCTGACCGGCCCGGAGGACGAGTTGTTTTCCGGCGCCTTCTGGGCCGGGCGCAAGGCGCTGGCGCTGGGGCTGATCGACGGGCTGGGCGACCTGCGGTCGGTCATGCGCGGCCGTTTCGGCGAGAAGGTTCGGCTGCGGCTGGTGCATCAGGAGCGCGGCATTCTGCGGCGGCTCGGCCTGCGGTCGGGCGGAGGCGCGCCGCTTCCGCAAGCCGGCGCACCGGAAGCCTTCGCCGAGGCGCTGGTGGCCGCCGCCCGCGCCTCGCTGGACGATTGGGCCGCCCGGTCGAGGCTGGGGTTGTAGCCGTGGGGGCTGTAGCCGGTTTCAGCCCAAGCCGGTCACGGCTTACGCGGCGGAGTTCTGGGTCAGCAGAGTGGTCAGCCAGCGGAAGTTGGTGCCGTCGCCGGCCTGTATGGCGCTTTCCACCACCTGCATCGCGGTGGCCGGATCCCAGGGGTCCGGCACCGCGGCGGCGGCGTCCATGCCGGAATCGGCCTGCCCCACGTCCTGGGCGAACAGGGTGACCGCACCGACGCCGAGCCGCACCGCGGGCTGGGCGTTCGGCACCACCCCGGCGCCGTCGGCGGCGGAGACGCCGCCCTCCCCCACCCCGTTCAGGGTTTCCAGCATCGCCGCGAACTGGCCGGCCAGCGCACCCGCCTGCCTGGACGCACCCGTCCCCTTGCGCTCCAGGACGTCTTCCGCCCGGATGCGCATGGCTTGCGTGGCCTCGCTGTTGGCCATCATCGACATGGGAGGATCCCCTGCGGCTAGTGGCGAACCGCAGGGACACACGCAAAAATCACGCCATCAACACGGCTGATGGACCGCAAGGGTCAGGGCCGGGCCTGCGACGATTTGCCCGGCAAAAATTTCCCAGCGGCCCGGCAGAACTTGCCCAGGGCCCGGCAAGGCTTGCCGGGCTGGTGGAGTGGCCGAGTCGTGGCCGATCAGTCGCGGAAGTTCTGGTACTGCAGGGGCTGTTCGATGCCCAGACGCTTGACCAGGGCGATGGCGTCCTGCAGGTCGTCGCGCTTCTTGCCCGTCACCCGCAATTCGTCGCCCTGGATCGAGACCTGGACCTTCATCTTGCTGTCCTTGATCCCCTTGACGATGGTCTTCGCCAGATCCTGCGCGATTCCCTGCTTGATCGTGACGGCCTGGCGCAGCGCGTCACCGGCCGCCCGCTCCGGCTTGGCGGAGAAGTCGAGCGCCGCGGCATCCAGCTTGCGGCGGGTCACGTAGACGCGCAGCAACTCCTGCATCTGCTCCAGCTTGGTGGCGTCGTCGGCCAGCAGAACGATCTCGTTCTCGGTCCGCTCGATCGTGCATTTGGAGCCCTTGAAATCGAACCGGGTCTCGATCTCGCGACGGACGCCGGAGATGGCGTTGTCGACCTCGTGGACGTCCGTCTTGGACACGATGTCGAAGGACGGCATGGCGGCTCTCTCCCTGATAGGACTTCTCTTGAACGAATCCGGCACACCGTAAAGAAGACGGCCGCCGCACTCAACAGCCGCCTTCCCCGACAGGCACGCCGCCCGGTTCAGTTCATCTCTTCCGCGTAATGGCATGCGACCAGCCGCTCGTCGACCGGGCGCAGCGTCGGAACCTCCGCGGCGCAGCGCCCGGTGGCGAAGGGGCAGCGCTTGTGGAACGCGCAGCCCGGCGGCGGGTTCAGCGGCGACGGCAGCTCGCCCTTCGGCACCACCCGCTCCACCCGCAGGTCCGGGTTCACCCGCGGCGTCGCCGCCAGCAGGATGCGGGTGTAGGGATGGCGCGGCCGGGTGAAGACCACGTCCTTGGCGCCATGCTCCACCGGCTTGCCCAGATACATCACCATCAGCGAATCGGCGATGTGCCGCACCACGCTGAGGTCGTGGGAGATGAACAGGTAGGCGAGGTTCAGCTCCTCCTGCAGATCCATCATCAGGTTCAGCACCTGCGCCTGGATCGACACGTCGAGCGCCGACACCGGCTCGTCCGCCACGACGACGCGCGGGTTCAGCATCAGCGCGCGCGCGATGGCGATGCGCTGGCGCTGGCCGCCGGAGAACATGTGCGGATAGCGGTCGACCTGATCGGGCCGCAGGCCGACCTTCCCCATCATGGCCACCGCGCGGTCGCGCCGCTCGTGCTTGTCCATGGCGGTGTTGATCACCAGCGGCTCGGCCAGGATGGATCCCACCGTCTTGCGCGGGTTCAGCGAGCCGTAGGGGTTCTGGAAGACCATCTGCACCGTGCGGCGCAGTTCCTTCATCTCCGCCGCGCTGCGCCCGACCACGTCGCGGCCGTCATAATGCAGTTCGCCCGAGGTCGGCGGCTCGATCATGGTGACGGAGCGGGCGAGCGTCGACTTGCCGCAGCCCGATTCGCCGACCACGGCCAGCGTCTTGCCGGCCTGCAGGCGGAAGGACACGCCGTCCAGCGCCTTCACCGTCGCCATCGGCTTGAAGGCGCCGCGCTTGACGGCATAGTATTTGCGCAGGTCGCGGGCCTCCAGCACGACCGCACGGTCGGCCTCGGCCTCGACGATGGGGGCCCCGGTGAACGGGGTTGCGGTTTCGGTGCTCATCACAGCGCCTCCCCGGCGGCGGGATGGCCGTCCGGCAGCGGGTAGAAACAGCGCGCGCGCCCGTCGTCCACGTCGGACAGGGCCGGGCGCTCGGCGCGGCAGCGGGCGTCGGCGAAGCGGCAGCGCGGGCTGAACAGGCAGCCGGCCGGCCGGTCGGCGATGCCCGGCACCATGCCGGGAATGGTCGGCAGCCGGCGCTTGCCCAGCGCCCGTTCCGGCAGGGCGTCGAGCAGGGCGCCGGTGTAGGGATGGCGCGGCCGCTCGAACAGGGAATGGACGGGGCGCGTCTCCGCCACCTGCCCGGCATACATGACGACGACGCGCTGGGCCGTCTCCGCCACCACGCCCATGTCGTGGGTGATCAGGATCAGCGCCATGCCGCGCTCGCGCTGCAGCTGGACCAGCAGGTCGAGGATCTGCTTCTGGATGGTGACGTCCAGCGCCGTCGTCGGCTCGTCCGCCACCAGCAGGCGCGGATTGCAGGCGATGGCGATGGCGATCATCACGCGCTGGTTCATGCCGCCCGACAGCTGGTGCGGGAAGGCGGACAGCCGGGTTTCCGGCGCCGGGATGCCGACCTGCTCCAGCAGCGCGATGGCGCGGTTGCGCAGAGCCTTGCCGGACAGCCCCTCATGGACGCGCAGCGTCTCCATGATCTGGAAGCCGACGGTGAAGCAGGGGTTGAGGCTGGTCATCGGCTCCTGGAAGACCATGGCCACGTCCTTGCCGGTGATCTTCCGGCGCTGGGCGGCGGGCATGGTCAGCAGGTCCTTGCCGGCGAACATCATCCGGTCGGCGACCACCCGGCCGTTGGAGCCGAGAAGCCCCATCACGGCCAGCGAGGTCACGGACTTGCCGGAACCGGATTCGCCGACGATGCCGACGACCTCGCCCTCGTCCACGGTCAGGTCGATGCCGTCCACCGCGCGGAAGGTGCCGGCGCGGGTGGTGAACTCGACCGACAGGTTCTTGATGTCGAGAAGAGGCATGGGGTCAACGCTTCAGCTTGGGGTCGAGCGCGTCGCGAAGACCGTCGCCCAACAGATTGAAGGCCAGCACGGTCACCAGGATGGCGATGCCGGGCCAGGTCACGACCCAGGGGGCGCGCTGGAGGAACTGCAGCGAGGAGGCCAGCATGGTTCCCCATTCCGGCGTCGGCGGCTGCGCGCCGAGGCCGAGGAAGCCCAGGGCGGCGGCGTCCAGGATGGCGGTGGAGAAGCCCAGCGTCGCCTGCACGATCAGCGGCGCCAGGCAGTTCGGCAGCACCACGATCAGCATCAGGCGCAGCGGCCCGGCCCCGGCGACGCGCGAGGCGACCACATAATCCTTGTTCACCTCCGCCATCACGGCGGCGCGGGTCAGGCGGGCATAGTGCGGGATCACCACCACCGACACCGCCAGCATGGCGTTCACCAGCCCCGGCCCGAGGATGGCGGCCACCACCACGGCCAGCAGCAGCGAGGGCAGCGCCAGCAGGATGTCCATGGCGCGCATGATCAGCACGTCGGCGATCCCGCCGAAGAAGCCGGCGATCAGGCCCAGCCCCAGACCGACGGCCAGCGACAGGGTGACGACGATCAGGCCGATCATCATCGACAGCCGGGCGCCGTACATCAGGCGGGACAGCATGTCTCGGCCGATGTCGTCGGTGCCCAGGATGAAGCTCCAGTTCCCGCCCTCCTGCCAGACCGGCGGAGTCAGGATGGCGTCGCGGTACTGGACATCGGGATCGTGCGGGGCGATGACGCCGGCGAAGATGGCGGTCAGCGCGATCAGCACGATCACCACCAGACCGGCCAGCGCGCCCTTGTTCTGCCGGAAGTGATACCAGAACTCGGTCAGCGGATGCGGCGGAGTTGAGGCCGCGGCCGTATCCGGGGTGGCGGGCTCTGCGTTGGTCGAGATTTCAGCGGACATGGATTGGCCTCACCGCGCGTGACGGATGCGGGGGTTGAGGACGCCGTAGAGCACGTCCACCAGCAGGTTGACCAGGATCACCGACGTGGCGATCAGCAGGATGCCGCCCTGAAGGGCGGGATAGTCGCGGCGGTTGATCGATTCGATCAGCCATTTGCCGACCCCCGGCCAGGAGAAGATGGTTTCGGTCAGGATGGCGCCGCCCAGCAGCGTGCCGACCTGCAGGCCGATGACGGTCACCACCGGGATCAGCGCGTTGCGCAGCGCATGCATGCCGATGACCCGGCCGTCGGCCAGCCCCTTGGCGCGGGCGGTGCGGATGTAATCCTCGCCAAGCACCTCCAGCATGGCCGAGCGCGTCATGCGCGCCACCACGGCCAGCGGCACGGTGCCCAGCACGATGGTCGGCAGCACCAGATGGCTCAGCGCGGAGCGGAAGGCCTCGTACTCTCCGGCCATCAGCGTGTCGATCAGCATGAAGCCGGTGACCGGCTCGACGTAATGGATCAGGCCCAGGCGCCCCGACACCGGGGTCCAGCCCAGCCCGACCGAGAAGAACAGGATCAGCAGCAGGCCCCACCAGAAGATCGGCATCGAATAGCCGGTCAGGCTGGCGCCCATCACGCCGTGGTCGAACAGCGATCCGCGTTTCACCGCCGCCAGGATGCCGGCCGGCAACCCCACCAGCGTCGCGAACAGCATGGCGCAGAGCGCCAGTTCGAGCGTCGCCGGGAACAGGGTCAGGAATTCGCTCAACACGGTATTGTGGGTGACGAGCGACAGCCCGAAATCGCCGGACAGCACGTTTCCGACATAGTCGAGGAATTGTTGCCAGAGCGGCCGGTCCAGACCCAGTTCATGGCGAAGGGCGGCCAGCCGTTCGGGGGCGATGCCCCGTTCGCCGACGCGCACCTCGATGGGGTCGCCGGGTACCAGCCGGATCAGGATGAAGGTCAGAAAGGTGATGCCGAGAAAGGTCGGAATCACCAAGCTCACCCGCGTCAGGATGAAGCGAAGCATCGACGGGTACTCGTTTTTTAAAACTATGGTGAAAACCAGAACGGAGCGCTGCCTTGACAACGCCCCGTTCCGTCAGGGGCACTTGCCCCGCCCAGTCCCGTCCCCGCTTTCGCGGAGGCGGGTATGCAACTCATTTCAAAAGTCAGGAGGCGCGGCGGGCGCGCCCCCCTCATTCCTTTCCGCAAGCCCGACCTGCCGGGCATGCGGTCCGCATCACTTCAGGTCGACGCCTTGGAAGCGATGGACGCCGAACGGATCCATCTTGTAGCCGACGACGTTCTTGGCGAGGCCCATGTAAACCACCGAGTGGGCGATGGTGTACCAGGGGGCCTCTTCCTTGAAGATGACCTGGGCCTGTTCGTACAGCTTGGTGCGCGCGTCGACGTCGGTGGTGCGCTTGGCCTGGACGACGAGATCGTCGAACTCCTTGTTGCACCACTTCGAAAGGTTGCTGCCGCCCGGACGCGCCGCCTCGCAACCCAGCAGGTTGTAGAGGAAGTTGTCGGGATCGCCGTTGTCGCCGGTCCAGCCGAGCATGCCCATCTGGTGCTCGCCCTGCTGCATGCGCTTGCGGTACTCACCCCATTCGTACTGCACGATCTTCGCCTTGATGCCGATCTTGGCGAGGTCGGCCTGCATCATCTCGGCGATGCGCTTGGCGTTGGGGTTGTACGGGCGCTGCACCGGCATCGCCCACAGGTCGGTCTCGAAGCCGTTCGGATAGCCGGCGTCGGCCAGCAGCTTCTTCGCCCGCTCGACGTCGTACGGATAGTCCTCGATCGAGTTGTTGTACGACCACATGGTCGGCGGAATCGGGTTCTTGGCCGGGACGCCGGCGGCCTGATAGACCGCGTCGACCGTCGCCTTCTTGTCCAACGCCATGCTGACGGCGCGGCGGACGCGGACGTCGTCGAACGGCTTCTTCGTCACGTTGAAGGAAAGGTAACCGACGTTTAGGCCTTCCTGCTCCTGAACGACGATCGAGCTGTCCTTCTTCATCGCGTCGATGTCGGCCGGGTTCGGGTACGGCATGACGTGGCACTCGCCGGCCTTCAGCTTGGCCAGGCGGACCGCCGCGTCCGGCGTGATCGCGAAGACGAGATTGTCCAGCGGCTGACGGCCGCCCCAGAACTGCTCGAACGCCTTGTAGCGGACGACGGCGTCCTTCTGGTAGGCGACGAACTGGAACGGGCCGGTGCCGACCGGAACCTGATCCAGCTTCTCCGGCGTGCCCTTCTTCTGCAGCATCGCCGCGTATTCGGCCGACATGATCGGCGCGAACGGCATGGCGAGGTTGGCCAGGAACGGCGCCTCGACCGCGTTCAGCGTGAACCGGACCGTCAGGTCGTCAACCTTCTCGATCGACTTCAACAGCTTGGGCATCGCCATGTCGTTGAAGTAGTCGTAGGAGCCGCCCGACACCTTGTGGAAGGGATGTTCCGGCTTCCACTGGCGCTCGAACGAGAAGATCACGTCGTCGGCGTTGGCATCGCGCGTCGGCTTGAAATCGCCGACGCTGTGCCACTTGGCACCGGCGCGCAGTTTGAAGGTATAGACCAGCCCGTCGTCGGAGACGGTCCAGCTTTCGGCCAGGCCGGGAACGACCTTGGTGCCGCCATGCTCGAACTGGACGAGGTTGTTGTAGACCGGGAGGGCAACGTCGAAGCTGGTGCCGGTCGTATTCAACATGGGGTTGAAGTTTTCGGGGCTGCCCTCGGAGCAGTAAACAAGGGTCTTGGCCGCCTGGGCCGGCGCCGACAGCGCCAGCGCCGCGGACATGCCAAGCGCGGCACCCAGTAGGATGCGCTTCATTCGTCTTGCCTCCCGATTCCGGTTAAAGCGTACGGAAATTTCGCCAGAACGCCATTGGAAATAGCGTCGCCATTTGGCGCGTGCCAAAGGCACCTGTCAATGTCAACATGCATACGTGGCTATACCGTGGCGCAGAGCAAATTTTGTCTGGCCAATACGTCCGTATGGACATATTTCCGTCCCCCAAAAGGAAATAGTTGCAAAGCCAACAATCCGGTTGACCGAATCGATAGAGTTCTGACGTGGCGAATCAGGATGTCCGGGTGGGCATCGGCGCGTGTACCCGCAGCCGACGGGATCCTGGCGGCTGCCATGCACAGCCGCCGTGAAGACCGGCACCGGGCGCCATGCTAGGTTCGGTTGCGCCATTCATGGAACTCACTTCCGGATACCGAACGGTCGATGCCGCTTCCGAGCCTTCCAGCCTTCCTGCGCTCCGGCCCGTTGGCCGCCTACAGCCTCTACATCGTCGGATCGGCGCTGCTGGCGTCCAACCCGGTGGTCGGCCGGGCGGCGGCCGATGTCGTTCCGCCGATCGGGCTGGCCTTCTGGCGCTGGCTGATCGCCTTCCTGATCGTGCTGCCCTTCGCCCTGTCCGGCCTGCTGGCCCATCGCCACCGGCTGAGGGAGCAGTGGCGCCATTATCTGCTGCTGGGCGTGCTGGGACAGGGGATTTCCGGCGCCATCGTCTATTACGGGCTGGCGCAGACCAGCGCCACAAACGCCAGCCTGATCTACGCCACCAGCCCGGCGATGATCCTGGCGCTGGCCGCCCTCTGGCTGGGCGATGCGATCCGGCCGCGGCAGATCGTCGGCATCCTGCTGGCGATGGCCGGCGTCCTGGTGATCCTGACCCGCGGCGATCTGGAGGCGCTGCGCCACCTGTCTTTCAATGTCGGCGACCTTCTGGTGCTGACGGGAGCGGTGTCCTGGTCGGTCTACACCATCCTGCTTCGGCAATCGGGCACGCCGCTGCCGGTGCTCACCGCCTTCGCCGCCAACGCCCTGGCCGGCGTCCTGGTGCTGGCGCCCTTCTATGCGTGGGAGACGGTGGCGGTGCGGCCGGTGCCCTTCACGGTTTCCACCATCCTGTCGATCGTGGCGGTGGCGCTGTTCGCCTCGGTCCTGGCGCTGCTGGCCTATCAGAAGACCATCGCGATGATGGGCGCCGCCCGCGCCTCCACCGCGCTGTATGTCTCGCCCCTGTGGGCGGCGCTGGCCTCCTGGTTTCTGCTGGCGGAGCCGCTGCAGGGTTTTCACCTGATGGGGGTTCTTCTGGTCCTGCCCGGCGTCATGCTGGCCACCCTGCCCTCCCGCAAGCCGCAAGCGCGGGCGGCGTCCGAAGCCGCTTGATCGGCACCGCCGACCCGCCCATCCTGGCCGGACCCGACCGTCCCCGTCCCGATCCGGCCATGCCCCTGAACACCCCGACCCCGCTCCTGCTCTGTGCCGACGACTACGGGCTTGCCCCCGGCGTGAATGCCGCAATTCGCGACCTGATCGCGCGCGGCCGGGTCACCGCCACCTCGGTCATGAGCCTCTGCCCGCATTGGCGGACCGACGCCGCGGCCCTGCGCGGCCTGAAGGACAAGGCGGATGTCGGACTGCACTTCACCCTGACCGACCAGCCGCCGCTGGGGCCGATGCCGGTGCTGGCGCCGGATGGGCGGCTGCCGCCGCTGGGGCGGCTGATGGGGTGGGCCTATCGCGGGAAACTGGACGGGCCGGCCGCGCGGGCCGAAATCCGGGACGAACTGTCACGCCAGATCGCCGCCTTCACCGACGCCTGGGGTGCCGCCCCCGACTACATCGACGGTCACCAGCACGTCCACCAACTGCCCGGCGTGCGCGACGCGGTGGTGGAGGCGCTGGCGGCATTGCCCGGCGCCTATGTCCGCCTGTGCGGCGAACCGCTCGCGGCGGTCCTGCGTCGCCGGGTCGCGGTGCCGAAGGCCCTGCTGATCGGCGGACTCGGCGGCGGTCTGGCCCGCATGGCGCGGGCGCGCGGCATTCCGGCCAACGACCGCTTCGCCGGTGTCTACGACTTCGCCGGCAGCCGGCCCTTCGCCGAACTGATGCCGCGCTTCCTGGAGGGTATCGGCGGCCGGCCCCTGGTGATGGTCCATCCCGGCCTGCCCGACGAGGAACTGCGCCGGGTCGACGGTCTGGTCGAGCCGCGGCGCGCCGAATACGACTATCTCGGCGGGCCGGAGTTCGCCGCCCTGCTGGAGCGGCGCAACATCCGGCTGACCCGCTTCGCCGGCCTGTCGCCGCGCCGGGCCTTCGCCGGATAGGCGCCGTTACTCGGCCTCGTCCGGCTGCCAGGCGCGGCGGCGCAGCTTGAAGCGCTGGACCTTGCCGGTTTCCGTCCGCGGCAGGGCGTCGAGGAACTCCACCGCGCGCGGATATTTGTAGGGCGCGATGTGGTCCTTGACGAAGCTCTGCAGCTCCTCGGCCAGACGCTCGTCGGGATAGACGCCGTCGCGCAGCACGACGAAGGCCTTGGGGATGGTGCCGCGCACGGGATCGGGCGCGGCGATCACCGCGCATTCCTGCACCGCCTCGTGGCTCAGCAGGATGTTCTCGACCTCCAGGCCGGAGATCTTGTAGCCGGCCGAGACGATCAGGTCGTCGGTGCGGGCGTGATACCAGAAGAAGCCGTCCTCATCGACGTGGAAGGCGTCGCCGGTCAGGTTCCAGCCCTGCTGGACATAGCTTTCCTGCCGGGGATCGTCGAGATAGAGGCAGCCGGTCGCCCCGCGCACGGCCAGCCGGCCGACCTGTCCGGGCGGCAGCTGGCGGAACTGGTCGTCGACCACCATCGCCTCGTATCCCGGCACCGGCTTGCCGGTGGAGCCGGGCCGGACATCGCCGGGCACGGCGTGGAGCACCGCGTTCAGCATCTCGGTGGTGCCCAGGCTGTCGAGGATCTGCAGCCCCGTCGCATCGCGCCAGCCCTCGAAGGTCTGCTGGGGCAGCGGCTCCCCGGCTGAAACGCAGAGCCGCAGGGACGCCAGCCCCTTCGCCAGCGCCGGGTCGGCGGCCATCCGGCCGATCATGCCGCGGTAGACGGTGGGCACGGTGAACATCACCGTCGCCTTGTGACGGTTCACCGCCTCCAGCAGCCGGTCCGCGGTTCCGCGTTCCAGCAGGATGACGGAGGCGCCGATGCGCAGCGGAAAAAGCAGCAGACCGCCCAGCCCATAGGCGAAGGCCAGCGTCGGCGAGCCGCAGAACACGTCGTCCGGCCCCGTCCCCAGCACCGAACGCGGCGACAGATCGGTGATCGCCAGCAGATGGCGGTGCAGATGGGCAGCCGCCTTCGGCGTGCCGGTGGTACCGGAGGTGAAGGCGATCAGCGCGACGTCGTCCTGCGCCGTATCGGCGGGCTGGAAGCCGGCCGGCTTGGTGGCGATGCGGTGCTCAAGCTCGCCGTCGCGGAAGCCGACGATGCGCAGCGACGGCAGCGCCGCCTCTTCCAGATCGTCGAGGAAATGGGTGTCGCACAGCGCCATGTCGATCGCCGCGCGCTTCAGCACGTCGGCCAACTCGGTCGCGCGCAGCAGCGGCATGGTCGGCACCAGCACGCCGCCGGCCTTGATCACCGCCAGCCAGCAGGCGGCCAGCATCGGCGTGTTGGGACCGCGCAGCAGCACCCGATTGCCGGTGACCAGCCCGTAATCCTCGGTCAGGACGCGGGCGATGCGGTCGACGGTGTCGCGCATCCGCCCATAGCTCCACACCTCCCCGTCGCCGCCGATCAGGCAGGGGCGGTCGTCCCAGCCGCGCTCGCGCCAGCCGTCGATCAGGGCGGAGGCGGCGTTGAGGCGTTCGGGATATTGGAGTTCGGGGCGTTCGAGAATCAGGTCGGGGCGCTGGGACGGCGCCGGCAATCGGTCGCGGGTGAAACTGTCGAGATGCCCTGAGGGCAGCATGCGCCGGGATGCCTCCGCCCGCTGGATGACGGTGGGAACGGGGCCGGCGTAATCGGTAAGCGGGTCGCCCCGCCACACGCGCGGTTCAGACACGGCCATGCCGTCGGCCGGCGCAAAAGCGCATCCCTTCATGGGCAATGCTCCATTTCCCCCCGCAGAGGACGCACGAATACGCCTCCGTCTTGTCTTTATGATCAGACTATAGTGCCAGGGAAGGTTTGGGAGCCATGCAACGAACGAATGGTGGGTGTACCATCAATCGCCATTCATGCCGGGGCAAGTGATCGAAAACGCCTGTTTTCCGTTGGTAAGACGCACGTTTCGCAACGAAAGTATAGGGTCGGGCCAGAAAAACTTATCCGTTCTGCAAATAAAGGTCGATCTCGCCCTGCTCCATGACATGGGCGGTGCCGTGGATGATTCCGTTCGCCACCTGAATGATGCGGTGGATCATCGCAACGGAGGTCTGGCAGTCCATCCGCAGCTTATCGGGGTCGCCGCTGTCGATGTCGGTTCCGATCCGCTCCAGCGTGTGGGCGATCACCTGATGGGCCTGGGCGATGGTGTCCTCGAAGGGGCGGCGGAACTTGGACGGCACATGGCCGTAGGCCTCGATCGCCAGTTCCTTGTCGGAAAATCCGCTGTCGCGGAAATGCTCGGCATAGCTCTTCGGCTGCCAGATTCGGCATTCATCCAGCATGTCCGGCATATCCGGAATCATCTCGATCAGCATCACGATTTCGTTGAAGTGATTGAGATAATCGGTCGCGAGCAGGGTCTTTTCGGAGATGTTGGTCCCGCGCACGCGATCCCGCCACCGGGCGAAGTCCGACAGTTCATCCGGCGGAATGCCGTCCATCAGGGACCGATCCAACTCTTGGTCTTCCATGCACAAACCCGGACCCGATGCGGCAGCTAGCGGTGCTTTGGCGCGGCGTTTCGGCGCGACATCCCGGCCGGAGGACCGGAACGGATCGGCCGCTCCTCCGTACCGAAGGCACACTTCAACGGTGAAGCGATGTCCTTAACGTTGCATTAAACGCGTTGCAAGCACCGGGTTGCGAAAGTCCCCTATTGACGCGCGGATATGGCGGATTCGCCGGCCGAGGGCAAAAAATCGCCGCCGGCGCCGGTTCGCATGCAGCGGCGGCGCCCGGCGGCGAAAGGGACTGGCGGTTCAGGGAGGAATCACACCATTGCCCGTTCCAACACGACCACCGCCGGTTGGTTCCCGCAGCTTCCGATCGGATTTGCGCCCTCATATCGGTTGCAAAGAAAAAAGCGCCGGCCTGGGGGAAGGCCGGCGCTTTCGAGGATCGGGAACACTCGCCTCGTCCTCGAAGGCACATCGCCTGAGGACAATGCCAGAGTAGCCCGCTAAGTCTTTCAGAACGGTTAAGGCTTCTACTCCGCCACCCCTTACGCGGGGGTGGTCATAGGCCGCTTTTCCAAGCGGACGGCACCTGTCCTCCCGGTTTTCATACCATGCATAGAGAGTAATCCCTAAACGGTATCTCGAATAATTCTTTCGGGTTCACTCCCGTTAGGCCGTGGACTGCGCCATATGAATTTGACCGTTGCAGGCCGGGATGCGTCAGTCTGTGGTTCGAGGCAGCGTCGATGGCACTGGGGCTTTCAACGGCACCTTCAACGCCATCGCCCGCCGCAATCGCCGTGGGACACGCAAACCGGGTAAGGAGCGCCGCTGCCGGGCAACCGGGCGGCACAACGGGCAGGACGCCAGGAACACGCGCCGCAGAAAGGCACGGGGAGTAGAGATGGAGCAGTACACCGGTCACTTCATGCAGCATTTGCCCTACCTGCGCCGCTATGCCCGCGCGCTGACCGGGACGAACGGGCGGGGGGACGCCTTGGTGACCCGCACCCTGGAATGGTACCTGGAGGCGGACGAGGACGAGACCGGCCGTGGCGACGATCTGTCCCGCGGCGCGCTCTACCGCCATCTGAACAAGCTTCAGGATGAAGACGGCGCGTCGCCGGCGGTCGCCCCCTATCATCCGGTCGAATCCGCGCTGATGACGCTGGACGAGACCGACCGGCGGCTTTACCTGCTGGTCAATCTGGAGGATCTGCCGGTGGGTGACGCCGCCGCCGTCCTGGAGCTTGCTCCGGAAGAGGCGCTGGAGCGGCTGACCCACGCCCGCGAGCGCGTCCGCGCCCGCCTGACCGCCACCATTCTGATCGTGGAGGATGACGCCATCATCGCCTACGATCTGGCGGAAACGGTTCGCGGCATGGGCCACATCGTCTGCGGCAACGCGGCGACGATGGACGAGGCGCTGTCGCTGGCGGCGGAGCACCGGCCGACGCTGGCGCTGATGGACATCCGGCTGGCCGACGGCGACAACGGGCTGGAGGTGGCGCGCGAGTTGCGCTCCCGCCGATTCCTGCCGGTGATCTTCGTCACCGCCTTCCCCGACGATCTGGCCAAGCACGGGCTGGAGCATCTGGGACCGGTGATCCCGAAGCCCTTCACCCGCGACCAGATCGAACAGGCGATCACCCGCGCGGTGTTCATGCCGCAGCCGGAGGACGCCCGCGAGACGGCGCAGCCCCACTGATGCCGCCGAGGGTAAGGTCTCTGACTTGCGCTCGGCGGTAAGGGGCGCGACTGCGGCCCCGCACCCGGCCAGGCGTCAGCGGAAGACGACGGTCTTGTTGCCGTTCAGCAGCACGCGGTGCTCCACGTGGTAGCGGACGGCGCGGGCCAGCACGATGTTCTCGATGTCGCGCCCGATGGCCACCAGGTCGTCGGGCGTCATCGTATGGTCGACGCGTTCGGCCTCCTGCTCGATGATCGGGCCTTCGTCGAGGTTCGAGGTGACGTAGTGCGCGGTGGCGCCGATCAGCTTCACGCCGCGGGCATGGGCCTGATGATAGGGCTTGGCGCCCTTGAAGCTGGGCAGGAAGCTGTGGTGGATGTTGATGACCCGACCGGCCATCCGCTCGCACAGCGCACCCGACAGCACCTGCATGTAGCGGGCGAGCACCACGAGGTCGACCTTCTCCTCCTCCACGATCTCCAGCAGGCGGGCTTCCTGCTGCGCCTTGTTGTCGGGGCTGACCGGCAGGTGGTGGAACGGAATGTTGTGCCAGGCCGCCAGCTGGTAGAAGTCCCGGTGGTTGGAGACGATCGCCGGGATCTCGATCGGCAGGTAGCCGGTGCGGTAGCGGTACAGCAGGTCGTTCAGGCAATGGCCGAACTTCGACACCATGATCAGCACGCGCGGGCGGCGCCGGGCGTCGTGGATCTTCCAGGTCATGCCGAAGCGCTCCGCCACCTGGGCGGCGAACTCGGCCTCCAGCTGCTGCTTCGTCGGCCCGGCGGCGCTGCCGTTGAAGCTGACGCGCATGAAGAACAGGCCGGAGATGCGGTCGCCGAACTGCGCACTGTCGATGATGTTGCAGCTCCGCTCCGCCAGGAAGCCGGACACCGCGAAGACGATGCCGACGGTGTCGGGGCAGGAAACGGTGAGGATATAGTCGGAGCCGGTCTCAGACATCGCGCGTCCACCATGACGTACAGCATGAAAAGGGGGAGGCTTCCCTAGCACGAACGCCGCGATGTTGCACCCGCTTCATGAACGGTCCCGCACATGGCTGCACCGTCGGGCGGGATTGGGCCGGGAAGACGGCGGCCCCACGCGGCTCTGGCGCCCACTGCCCGGCGGTGCGACAATCGGTACCGCAGTCAACGGTCGGCAGAAACGGGACGGGGTCGCTCCATGGTATCCGGCGGAAAGATCATCGGCGAATACGGCAAGGGCAAGGTCGACAAGCTGCTGACGGCCGACGCCGCCGACAGCAGCCGCAGCCAGCGCATCCGCCGCTTCCTGGAAAACATGGATGCCGCGATCCTCGAGGCCAACTGCGAGGTCATCGGGCGCGAACTGCCGAACCTGAACCGGGACTCCTTCCTGCGGATGGCGGTGCGGGTCGCCGAGTTGCGCGCCGACTACATCCGCGCCGGCCTGCATATGTCGGAAACCCGCCACCCGGAACCAGCCGCCGTCGCCGAACTCGCCCGCCTGCGCACGGCATACGAGGAAATGCTGGCGGTGTACGAGGCGGCGGAACGTGTGATCGAACGCGGATACGCCAAGCTGGGGTGACCCCGACAGACCCCCGGAAACAAAAATCCCCTCCCCCGCGGCCTTGCGGAGAAGGGGAGCGACCGGTCGCTTCCGACCCGGCCACATCGAATTCAGCGGCGGCCTGTCTCCGCGGGTCAGACGTCGCGGAAGTGTTCCAACTCACGCCGCAGACTGGTTGCTTCCTGCCTTAGGCCGACGATCCGGCGGGGGTCAGGTTTCGGCTGCTGTTCCTCGCGTTCGAGCTCGCCCTCGACTTCGAGCTGCTCTTGCCGGATGATGTTGAACAGGGCTTTCCTCAACATCGACACCTCCCGAGCTGATCGCTAAAATTTTAGCGCTTTTTCAAACTTCCATCAAGCAACCAATCACGTCTGTCGAATCCTAGCCCATTCAAGTCTGCCCGTACGACCGGGCGCCCACAAATATTCAGAAATGGTAACCTGCCCGGCCTTGACAATACTTATGCGCGCCCGCATTGGTTAACGAATCGGGGTAGAGCAACGGACAGGGCGAACGCACCTCGCAGCCCTCCCTCCACTTGCAGCACGGTATTTTTCGCCATGGATCGTCGACAGCTGCTTGGGCTCGGGCTGAGCAAGCTTTGGTTAACCGCGTTCGGCACGGCCGGGCTCGCGCTGGCGCAGCCGCTCTCGTCCTCGCCCGCCCTCGGCCAGCAACGGCCGGAGCGCAAGCCGTCCACCGGCGCTTCGCCGCGATCCGCTCCGCCGTCCCGACTGGTGATGCTCGATCCCGGTCACGGCGGCGCCGACCCCGGCGCCATCGGCACCCGCGGCACCCGCGAGAAGGTGGTGACGCTGGACATCGCCCGCGAGGTCGCACGCCTGCTGACCGAGCGGCACGGCATCGCGGCGAAGATGACCCGGCGCGACGACCGCTTCCTGGCGCTGGACGAACGGGTGGCGTTGACGCGCAAGGCCGGGGCCGACCTGTTCGTGTCGATCCACGCCGACAGCGCTCCCAACGCGGATGCCCGCGGCATGTCGGCCTACATCCTGTCCGAAAAGGCCTCCGACGCCTTCGCCTCCCGTCTTGCCCAGCAGGAGAACGAGGCGGACCGATTCGGCAAGCGGGGAACCGGCGGCGGCAACCGCATCGTCAAGGACATCCTGATGGACCTGACGGCACGCCACACCCGCCATGCCTCACTGGCCGCCCGCCAGATGCTGGTGGAAGGGGCGGGGAAGGAGCTTCGCCTGCTCGACAACCCGATGCGCGCGGCGAATTTCGCGGTGCTGAGGGCGCCGGACGTGCCGTCGGTGCTGGTGGAGACCGGCTTCCTGTCCAACCCGAAGGACGAGGAAATCCTGAGCAATCCCGCGGCGCGCCGGGTGGTTTCCCGCGTCCTGGCCCGAGAAATCGCGGGCGTGCTTTCCAGCCCAGCTTTCGCCTGAATTTGCCCTGAGACTGCCTGAAGCGTTGCGGCGAACATCCCTTCGCAGCTGCAGCGACTGCAACATCCGTGCATCACCCGGGGACAAAGTGACGATGACTGGTGAAGGCTCCGTATTTCCCCATTGCAAACACCGTTCCGCCGTGACTTTTTCCGGCCGCGCGCCGCAATCGCCCGGCGCTCGGCACGCTGGCGAAGGGAGGCACGCTGTGACGGGTTTGAGCCGCCTTGGGACATTGTTCGCGCTCGCCTGCACGGCCGGGATTTCACTGGCCGGCTGCGGGCCTCTGCTGCTCGGCACCGCCGGCGGCGCCGCGGTCGTCGCATCGCAGGAGCGCGGCCTCGGCGGCTTCGTCAGCGACACCGAAATCCGCGCCCGCATCAATTCGCTGTGGCTGCAGCATTCGATCGACATGACCAACCGGATCGGGTTGACCGTCGACCAGGGCCGCGTGCTGCTGACCGGCCGCGCCGCCGACCCGCAGATGCGGCTCGACGCGGTGCGCCTCGTCTGGCAGGTGCAGGGCGTCACGGAAGTCATCAACGAGATCCAGATCGACAACGGCTCCAGCATCGTCGACACCGCGCGCGACACCTGGATTTCAACCCAGATTCGCAGCCGGATCACGTTCGATGTCGATATTCGTAGCCAGAACTACAGCATCGATACCGTCGATAGCGTTGTCTATCTGATGGGTGTCGCCAAATCCCAGGAAGAGCTGGACAGCGCAATCCAGCACGCCCGTTCGGTACCCAACGTTCAACGCGTCGTCAGCTACGTCCGTCTGCTCTCAAACCTCCAGGGTTGAAACCCGACCGCCATGGCCTCCGCCCTTTCCCACGCCCTCGCCGCGCTCCGCACCGCCACCGTCGCCGCCGCCCTGATCCTGCCGGCGGCGGTCGCGGCCGGTCCCGTTCTGGCGCAGGACGAGGCGATGGTCCGGGCCGCGACGCCGGCCCCGGCGGGAATGCCGATGCCGGAGGCCGCGACGGCGGTTGCCGTGACGCAGGAAGGCGGCGGGGCGGACAACCCGACCGCCGGCACGCCCGGCCCGGCCAACCGCCTGTTCGTCCAGGCGCTGCAGTTGATCCGGCAGGCCGACAACACCTTCGACGGCACCGAGGAGGCCCGCCTGCTGAAGGAGGCGGACAAGCTGTTCAACGAGATCGTGACGAAGTACCCCGACAGCCCGCTGGCGGTGCAGCTCGTCACCAACCAGTTCGTCGGCGATTTCGACTTCTACGATTTCCGTTCGAGAATCCGGGCGCTGGTCTGCAACGACGCGCTGGGCAGCCTGTGCTTCCTCCACCGCATCGGCGAGATGCTGCCGCCGGTGGAAACGCCGATCAACGCCGCCCGCTGGGACTGGCTGTCGCTGGCCGTCGCCTACCAGCAGCTGGGCGATCCCGGCCGCGCCAAGGAGATCATGGCTCCCTTCGTCAGCGCGGTGCGCCGCGGCGGCGTCGCCGACAGCTCCGGCCAGGATCTGTTCGTCGCCCGCGCGCTGTCGCTGATGGGGCAGACGCCGCTGGCGCTCGACATCACCCGGCAGATCAACGACTGCTCGACACGCATCTACAACCTCGCCGACATCGCCAAGGCGGCGGCGTGGCGCGGCGACTCCGCGCTGACCAATACGCTGGCGGACGAGGCCAAGAACTACGCCTCCAGCCACAACTGCTCCTGGGAGCTGGGTCTGGTCGCCCAGTCGCTGCTGCGCGCCGGCAAGGAGGCGCAGGCCCGCACCCTGTTCCTGAACACGGTCGAGACGCAGTTCTCCAAATTCAGGGAAACCCGCGGCGACTGCTGCCCGCCGGAACTGGCGGTTGCCGCCGCCGAGATCGGCGAGCCGAAGCTGGCGCTGGGCCTGCTCACCACCGTGCAGGACGAGAATCCCTGGACCATCCCCGCCGTGCTGGGGCGGCTGGCCAAGCGCGGTGAGACGGGCATGGCCGTCGCCTATGCCGAGCAGGTGGCCGACATCGACACCCGCGGCGAGGCTTTCGCGGAGCTGGTCGAGGCCGCGATGAAGCGCGGCGACCCGGCCGCCGCCAACGACCTGATGAACCGCCTGAACAAGCTGGTCGACGATGCCGCCGGCCGCCGGCCGGGTTTGCTGGCGCAGCGGGCCAAGGCGGAAAAGGCCTTCTACAACGACGACCGCTGGCGCCGCAGCTTCCAGCTGGCGATCAACGCGGCCGAGAGGGCCAGCAACTTCGTCCGCCGCGACATCGGCGCTCCGCTGCTGGCCGCGCTGGTCCGCATCGAAACCGGAATGCCGATGCTGGACTGAGGGCGATGGATTGAGGGGGCGGCCCCCTCAGCCCACCGCCAGCACGATCTTGCCGACATGCTGGTTGCTCTCCATCAGCCGGTGGGCGTCGGCGGCCCGTTCCAGCGGAAACACCTCGTGGACGACCGGCTTGATCCGCCCTTCGGCGATCAGCGGCCAGACGCGGGCCTTCAACTGCTCGGCCACCGCCTTCTTGTAGGCGACCGGACGCGCCCGCAGGGTGGAGCCGGTCAGCACCAGGCGCTTGGTCATGACGGGGAAGAAGTTCACGGTCGCCGTCGCCCCGCGCACGAAGCCGATGCAGACATAGCGTCCCTCCACCGCAAGCGCGTCGATGCTGCGGGCGACGTAATCGCCGCCGACGATGTCGAGCACGACGTTCACGCCCGTGCCGCCGGTCGCATCCTTCACCACGGCGGCGAAATCCTCCGTGCCGTAGTCGATGGCCCGCTCGGCACCCAGCCGGACACAGGCCGCGCATTTGTCGGCGCCGCGGGCGGTGGCGAAGACCCGTGCGCCGAAGGCGGCGCCCAGTTGGATCGCCGTGGTGCCGATGCCCGACGTGCCGCCATGAACCAGAAGCGCCTCGCCGGGCTGGAGGGCGCCACGCTCGAACACATTCGACCAGACGGTGAAGAAGGTTTCCGGCAGGGCCGCCGCCTCGGCCATCGTCAGGCCGGCGGGGATCGGCAGGCATTGGGCGGCGGGCACGACACAGAACCCGGCATAGCCGCCGCCGGCCAGCAGGGCGCAGACCGGATCGCCGACGGCCCAGCCCTCCACCCCCTCGCCCAGCGCGTCGACGGTGCCGGCGACCTCCAGCCCGGGGATGTCGCTGATGCCCGGCGGCGGGTTGTACTTGCCGAGCCGCTGCAGCACGTCCGGCCGGTTGACGCCGGCGGCCTGGACCGCGATGCGGATCTCGCCGGGGGCCGGGTCGGGAACCGGACGGCGCGTCGGGACCAGCACCTCCGGCTTGCCGGGCTGGCTCACTTCGATCGCCGTCATGCTTCTGGACTCTGTCATTCGGATCGCTCCCCTGCCCTGTCGTCGTGATGGGTTTGGCAGCACTGTGTCGTCGCGGCGGATTGCCCGTCCACGCGGCGATGGATCCGATTTCGTCCTGCGGAAAATAAAAAAATGGCCGTGCTGCACACAGCACGGCCAGTCTCCGAGAGAAGCGCGAACATGCAAAACAACACATCCGCCCGATGAGAAAGGAACGCCTTTCCCGAGACAGACAATCGCACCAACCAGCCGGCAATTCCCGAGAATTCGACCGCTTTTCCATTCCGTGGAAACGGCGCTTTACATAAGAAAGAAGGCCGCGCTCCGTCAGGAACGCGGCCTCTAGTGCGCCAGGGAGGATATGCCGACGCGCACCACCTGCCGTCGGCTCTTGGCGTCTCTTGTCCGTGCGAGGATCAGTTAGGAACCGGGACGCGGCCGCCCAGCTCCTGCGTCACCGCCGCGGCGGCGCGCTTGACCATTTCGCCCAGGGCGCGCAGCCGCGCGTCCTCGATGCGCCGGCTGGAGCCGGACAGCGACAGGGCGCCCATCACACGGGAATTCTCATCGAAGATCGGGGCGGCGACGCAGCGCAGGCCCGACACCCGCTCCTCCTGGTCCAGGGCATAGCCGCGGGTGCGCACCAGCGTCAGGTCGCGGTACAGCGCCGGCAGAGAGGACAGGGTGCTGCGGGTGAACTGGCGCATGCCGCGCTGGGTCACGATGGTCTGCACCTTGGTCTCGGTCATGCCGGCCAGCAGGGCCTTGCCGACGGCGGAGCAGTGCAGCAGCGTACGGTCGGTCTGCGGCACCGCCACCTGGGCGGCGCGGGGGCCGCCGACGCGGGCCAGATAGATCGCCTCGCCATTCTCCTCGACCGCCAGATTGACGATCTCGCTGCTCTCCTCCATCAGGCGGCGCATGCGGGGACGGGCAACGTCGACCAGATTGCGGGTCTTCAGGAAATTGGCGCCGGTCATGTAGGCCTGGACGCCGACCACCCAGCCGCGCGCGCTCTGGTCGAAGCGGACGTAGCGCTCGTACTGCAGGGTCGTCAGCAGGCGATGGGTGGTGGAGGGCGACAGGTTCGCGGCCTCCGCCAGTTCGGTCAGGGTCATCGGGCCGTCATTGGCGCCGAGGATGGTCAGGATGTTCAGCGCGCGGCAGAGCGACTGCACCACCTGGCCGCGCTCGGCCTTGGCGTCCGCCTTGCCGTTGTCGTTCTTCTCGCGCGGCGCTTCGATGATCGCCGTCTTGATGATGGCTGCGGCGCCCTCGCTCGGATCATTGTGGATGATGCGGCGGGCCAGGGTGCTGTTTTGGGCTTGCGCTTTCATATCCCATCTCCCTCGGGGTCCGGCGCGTTGGTTGCGCCTGTCTGTTGCGGCTGATGGCGTGTGTGACACAAGGCTTGCTGAGACCGCGGGGCCGTCGGGGACGGCGGCCCCGCGGGGTACCGGTCAACCTTTGAAGATCGACTGCATGGTGGAGCCCAGGCTGGCGGGGCTGTCGGCGACGGCGATGCCGACCGACTTCATGAAGTCGATCTTGAAGTCGGCGGTGTCGTTGCCGCCGGAGATCACCGCGCCGGCATGGCCCATGCGGCGGCCCGGAGGAGCCGTGCGGCCGGCGATGAAGCCGACGACCGGCTTCTTCGTGCCCGACGCCTTGATGAACTCGGCGCCGCGGACTTCGGCGTCGCCGCCGATCTCGCCGATCATGATGATGCCCTCGGTCTCCGGGTCCTTCACGAACAACTCCAGGCTGTCGACGAAGTTGGTGCCGTTGACCGGGTCGCCGCCGATGCCGATGCAGGTGGTCTGGCCCAGGCCGGCCGCCGTGGTCTGCGCGACGGCCTCATAGGTCAGCGTGCCCGAGCGCGAGACGATGCCGATCTTGCCGCGCTTGTGGATGTGGCCCGGCATGATGCCGATCTTGCACTCGTCCGGCGTGATGATGCCGGGGCAGTTCGGCCCGATCAGGCGGGTCTTGGAGCCGTCGAGCGCGCGCTTGACGCGGACCATGTCCAGCACCGGGATGCCTTCGGTGATGCAGACCACCAGCGGGATCTCGGCGTCGATCGCCTCCAGGATCGCGTCGGCCGCGAAGGGCGGCGGCACGTAGATCACCGAGGCGTTGGCGCCGGTCTTCTCGACCGCTTCCGACACGGTGTCGAAGATCGGCAGGTCGAGGTGCTTGCCGCCGCCCTTGCCGGGCGTGACGCCGCCGACCATCTTGGTGCCGTAGGCGATGGCCTGCTCGGAGTGGAAGGTGCCCTGGGCTCCGGTGAAGCCCTGGCAGATCACCTTCGTGTTCTTATCGACGAGAACAGCCATCTCACGCGGCCTCCTTCTTGACGGCGGCGACGATCTTCTTGGCTGCGTCGTCCAGATTGTCGGCGGACAGGATCGGCAGGCCGGATTCGGCCAGGATCTTCTTGCCCAGATCGACGTTGGTGCCTTCCAGGCGCACCACGAGCGGAACGTGCAGGTGCACTTCGCGGGCCGCGGCGACGACGCCCTCGGCGATCACGTCGCAGCGCATGATGCCGCCGAAGATGTTGACCAGGATGCCTTCGACGTTGCTGTCGGACAGGATCAGCTTGAAGGCCGCGGTGACGCGCTCCTTCGTGGCGCCGCCGCCGACGTCGAGGAAGTTGGCCGGCTCGCCGCCATACAGCTTGATGATGTCCATGGTGGCCATCGCCAGGCCGGCGCCGTTCACCATGCAGCCGATGTTGCCGTCGAGCTTGACGTAGTTGAGGTCGTGCTTGGCCGCCTCGATCTCCGCCGGATCCTCTTCCGCCTCGTCGCGCAGGGCGGCGACGTCCTTGTGGCGGAACAGTGCGTTGTCGTCGAAGCTCATCTTGGCGTCGAGCGCCAGGATGTCGCCGGACCCGGTGACGATCAGCGGGTTGATCTCGACGATCGCGCAGTCCAGATCGGTGAAGGCCTTGTAGGCGGCGGTGATGAAGCGCGCGGCGGCGCCGACCTGCTTGCCTTCCAGGCCCAGCGCGAAGGCGACCTTGCGGGTGTGGTAGCCCTGGATGCCGGTGGCCGGGTCGACGGCGACCTTGACGATCTTCTCCGGCGTGTTGTGGGCGACCTCTTCGATCTCCATGCCGCCTTCGGTGGAGGCGATGATGGTGACGCGGCCGGTGGCGCGGTCGATCAGCAGGCCGAGATACAGCTCGCGCTTGATGTCGGCGCCTTCCTCGACATAGAGGCGCTTGACCTGCCGGCCCGACGGGCCGGTCTGCTTGGTGATCAGCACGCGGTTCAGCATCTCGGCGGCGTTGGAGGCCACCTCGCCGATCGACTTGACGACGCGGACGCCGCCCTTGCCGTTCGGGTTATCCTGGAACCGGCCGGCGCCGCGGCCGCCGGCATGGATCTGCGACTTCACCACCCAGACCGGACCGCCCAGCTCGCGGGCAACCGATTCAGCCTCTTCCGGGGTGAAGGCCACGCCGCCGCGCGGAACGGCGACGCCGTACCCCCGCAGCAGTTCCTTGGCCTGATACTCGTGAATGTTCATGGCTTACGTCCCTGTCCCTGTCGGGAATTGTTTTTTTGAATGCCGCCGGGAGCCGGAAATGCATCGGCTGACGGGCGGCGGATTCTTTAAAAACTTCGGGCTTCGGCTCTCGAGCGACCGGGAAGGGGACGGTCGGGGAGAGGGAGGCGCAATCTTCAACTCTGCAGGCACAATCGGTGCTAAGTCTCGCCCCATCCCCGACCCTCCCCCGCCCTCGGACGGCCAAAGGCCGGAGCGATCGCGGGAGAGGACAAAAGTGTCGGAGTGGCGGCGGTCCCCTCTCCTGCCAAGGGCAGGGGGAGGGTTGGAAACCGGGCGGCGGAGGTTACTCCGCCGCTAATCTCTCCACGGCGCCGGTGGCGCCGCTGTCGCGGATGTCCATGATCTCGCGCTCGCTGAAACCCAGAACGTCGCGCAGGATCTCGTCGGTGTGCTCGCCCAGCAGCGGGGAGCGGGTGACCTCCGTCGGGCTGTCGGACAGCTTGATCGGGTTGCCGACCGTCAGGTAGCTGCCTCGGGTCGGATGCTCCACCTCGACCAGCGTGCCGGTCTCGTAGAGCGACTTGTCCTCGGCGATCTCCTTCATCGACAGGATCGGGCCGCAGGGGATGTCGTATTTGTTGAGGATGTCCATGACCTCGAACTTGGTCAGGGTCTTGGTCCATTCCTCGACGGTCGCGAAGATGCTCATCAGGCGCGGCAGGCGGGCCACCGGAGTGGCGTAGTCGGGATCGGTGATCCACTCTTCCTTGCCGATGACCTTGCAGATCGACTTCCAGACCGGCGCCTGGGCGATGAAGTAGATGTAGGCGTTGGGATCGCTCTCCCAGCCCTTGCACTTCAGGATCCAGCCCGGCTGGCCGCCGCCCGACGCGTTGCCGGCGCGCGGCACCGTGTCGCCGAACTCGCCGTTCGGGTATTGCGGGTATTCCTTCATCGGCCCGTGGGCCAGACGCTGCTGGTCGCGCAGCTTGACGCGGCACAGGTTCAGCACGGCGTCCTGCATGGCGGCCAGCACCTTCTGGCCGCGGCCGGTCTCCTTGCGCTGGTACAGGGCGGTGACGATGCCGAGTGCCAGATGCAGGCCGGTGCCGCTGTCGCCGATCTGGGCGCCGGTGACCATGGGCGGGCCGTCGTCGAAGCCGGTGGTCGAGGCCGCGCCGCCCGCGCACTGGGCGACGTTCTCGTACACCTTGCAGTTCTCGAACGGCCCGGGCCCGAAGCCCTTCACCGACGCGACGATCATCGCGGGGTTCAGTTCCTGGATGCGTTCCCAGGTGAACCCCATGCGATCGAGCACGCCGGGGGCGAAGTTTTCGACCATCACGTCGCAGGTCTTGATCAGCGACTCCAGCACCTCCTTGCCCTTGGGCGTCTTGGTGTCGAGCGTGATGGACCGCTTGTTGTGGTTCAGCATGGTGAAATACAGGCTGTCGGCGTCCGGCAGGTCGCGCAGCTGGGTGCGGGTGATGTCACCCTCGCCCGGCCGTTCGACCTTGATGACGTCGGCGCCGAACCAGGCGAGCAACTGGGTGCAGGTCGGTCCCGACTGCACATGCGTGAAGTCGAGAATCCGCACGCCCTGAAGTGCCTTGCCCATGTATTTCTCCCCCTGCTTTTTAAGTCGTGTTGGTCGGCTCGGCCGCTTCCCGGAAGCCGTCCCTTAGGACGGCATCTTGCGGACCGAGCTGGTCGGGTTCAGGCTGCCGATGTTGCCGCTTTCGGTGCCGGCGGCCGGGTCGATGACGGCGTTGATCAGGGTCGGACGGCCGCTGTCCATCGCCTCGCTGACCGCGCGGTACAGCTCGTCCGGGTTGGTGACATGGACGCCGACGCCGCCGAAGGCTTCCATCATCTTGTCGTAACGGGAGTCGGGGACGAAGACCATCGGCGACGGGTCGGCCCCGCCGGTCGGGTTGACGTCGGTCCCGCGATAGATGCCGTTGTTGTTGAAGATGACGATGCAGACCGGCAGGTTGTAGCGGCAGATGGTCTCCACCTCCATGCCGGAGAAGCCGAAGGCGCTGTCGCCTTCCACCGCCAGGACCGGCTTGCCGCTCTCGATCGCGGCGGCGACGGCGTAGCCCATGCCGACGCCCATGACGCCCCAGGTGCCGACGTCGAGGCGCTTGCGCGGCTCGTACATGTCGATGATGCCGCGGGCGAGGTCGAGGGTGTTGGCGCCCTCATTGACCAGCAGGGCGTCCGGCCGCTCCTTGATGACGCGGCGGAGCGCACCCAGCGCACCGTGGAAGTTCATCGGCGACGCGTTGCTCATCAGCTTCGGCGCCATCTTGGCGATGTTCTGCTCGCGGCGGGCGGCCACGGTGGCCATCCAGTCGGTCGGCGGGGTGAGCGGCGAACCTTCGATGCCCTTCAGCAGAACTTCCATGACCGAGGCGATGTCGCCGACCAGCGGAGCATGGATTTCGACGTTGCTGTCCATCTCCTTCGGCTCGATGTCGATCTGGATGAACTTCTTCGAGCCGGGCTTGCCCCAGGTCTTGCCCTTGCCGTGCGACAGCAGCCAGTTCAGCCGCGCGCCGACCAGCATGACCACGTCGGCTTCCTGCAGCACCAACGAACGGGCGGCGCCGGCCGACTGCGGATGGGTGTCGGGCAGCAGGCCCTTGGCCATGCTCATCTGCAGGAACGGGATGCCGCTCTTCTCGACGAAGGAGCGGATGGTCTCGTCGGCCTGGGCATAGGCGGCGCCCTTGCCGAAGATGACCAGCGGACGCTTGGCGCCCTTCAGCAGGTCGAGCGCGCGGTCCACCGCCTCGGTCGACGGGTACTGGGCGGGGGTCGGATCGACGACCTTGACCAGCGACTTGGCACCCTCGGCCGCGTCCATCACCTGCGAGAACAGCTTGGCCGGCAGGTCGAGATAGACGCCGCCCGGACGGCCCGACACGGCGGCGCGGATGGCGCGCGCAACGCCGATGCCGATGTCCTGGGCGTGCAGGATGCGGAAGGCGGCCTTGCACAGCGGCTTGGCGATGGCCAGCTGGTCCATCTCCTCATAGTCGCCCTGCTGCAGGTCGACGATCTCGCGCTCGGACGAGCCGCTGATGAGGATCATCGGGAAGCAGTTGGTGGTCGCGTTCGCCAGGGCGGTCAGGCCGTTCAGGAAGCCCGGAGCCGACACCGTCATGCAGACGCCCGGCTTCTTGGTCATGAAACCGGCGATGGCGGCGGCGTTGCCGGCATTCTGTTCGTGGCGGAACGAAACGACGCGCATACCCTCGGCCTGCGCCATGCGCAGCAGATCGGAAATCGGGATACCGGGGACGACATACAGGTTATGGATGTCGTTGAGCTTGAGCGCGTCGATGACGAGCTGGAAGCCGTCGGTCAGCGCCGGCGCGTCTTCGACAACAGATGCTTCCGTGGCCTGGTTCTTAGTGATCGTTGCAGCCGCAGTAGACATAAGGGTAACTCCTCCCCGAGCTCCAAAAAGGTTCAAGATCGGTTAGTCGAGGAAGGCGCAATGCCGTTCCACGTACTGTGCGAGACCGAGCGTGTGTTCCCGCACCCGACGTTCCGCGAGATCGGCATCGCGCGCGGCCAGCGCCTCGATGATGTCCCGATGCTCGTGGATGGACTGGTCGGCACGATCGCCGAGGCCCATTGTCGCGCGGCGGATCGCACGCATATGGATGAAGAAGCGATCGGTCAGATCCGAGATCAACGCGGAGCCCGAAGCCTGGACGATGCTTTGATGGAAGACGATGTTGGCGTCGGAATACTCGGCGACGTGTTCCGCCAACTCGGCTTTCGTGTATTTGTCGAACGCGGCGTGCAGGAGTTCCAGCTTCTCCGTGGTGGCGTTTTCGACGAACAGGCGTGCCGCCATGCCTTCCAGGGCGGCACACACCGTGATCATCTCCACCAGTTCGGCCTTCGTCTTGCGCACCACGAAGATCCCGCGCCGCGGTTGGGAGCGGATGAACCCCTCCTGTTCCAGCAGCGCCATCGCTTCGCGCACCGGGGTGCGGCTGACACCCAACGCTTCGCACAGCCGGCGTTCGTCCAACCTGATCTCGCTGCTCTGGCCGTAGATGTTCATCTGCGTGATGGCCTGTCGCAGCGACTGGTAGGCTTTGGCCTTGAAGCTCATCCCCTGTTCAAGGGGCTCAACACTGAATCTATCGCGGTTCATCACGTTTCCGACTCTCTGCGCGCCGACGCCAGCGGCGCCGCTTGTTGTCGTGAGCGTTCCTGTGCGAGCGTTCGGATGATCGCCTTGTGGCGCGTCGTTTTGAATTATCGATACGGTATACCAGATGCCAGACACCCGCAAGACCAATTGCGGGCACATCGAACTATTTCCGTCGCCGACGGAGTTGCCGGCTCATTCGTTCGATTTTTCTGGCCTTTGCGCGATAATCGCCCTATTTTGGCGCCTCACGATCGTTCTTCGGGAGAAGGGACCCGCGCATGGCCGAAACCCACCATCCGGCCGCAGACAAGATGCCGTCCGCCGCAGCGGAGGAGGCGTCCGACCCGAACTTCATGACCTCGCTGGCGCGCGGCCTGTCGGTGATTCGTGCCTTTACGGAACGCGAGCCGAACCTGACCATCGCCGACATCGCGAAGATCACCGGCCTGCCGCGGGCGGCGGCGCGGCGCTGCCTGCTGACGCTGATGCAGCTGGGCTATGCCGGGACGGACGGCCGGACCTTCCATCTGAAGCCGAAGATCCTGGCGCTGGGCTATTCCTTCCTGTCCTCGGCCCCGCTGGCGACGATCCTGGACCCGCTGATCGAGCAGGTCAGCGGCGCCGTGCAGGAATCCTGCTCCGCCGCCGTGCTGGACGAGGGGGAGGTGGTCTACATCGCCCGTGCTGCGACCAAGCGGATCATGTCGGTCGGGCTGAATGTCGGCAGCCGCCTGCCGGCCTACTGCACCTCGATGGGGCGTGTCCTGCTGGCGGCCATGCCGGAGTCGGAACTGGACGCCTATCTGGCGCGGGTGCCGTTGAGGCCCTACACGGAACGCACCATCACCGCGGCGGATGCCCTGAAACGCGAGCTCGAGCGCATCCGCGAGCGCGGATTCGCTCTGGTGGATCAGGAACTGGAGCTGGGACTGCGTTCCATCGCCGTGCCGATCCGCACCGCCGCCGGCGGCGTGGTCGCGGCGATGAACATCAGCGCCCAGGCCGCCCGCGTGACCTGCCCGGAGATGGAGGTGCAGTTCCTGCCCCACCTGACCCGCGCGGCGGAGGAGGCGCGGGTGCTGCTGGTGCGGGCGCGGGGCATCTGAACGCGGGGGATGTGAACGCCGTCGATCCCTGAACGCCGTCAGCGCGCCCGGATCAGCATCTCTTCCAGATTGCGGTTGATCGCCTCGACGCCGCTGCGGGCCTGCCGCATGTTGGACACCACGCCGTCCGTCAGGGCCATCTGCTCCTCGGCCCCGGCGACGACGTCATCCACCGTCGCTTTCACGCTGCCCACCGAGCGGGCGATCTCGCCCAGCGCCTCCACCACCTGACGGACGACCTCCTGCATGGCAACGATCTCGACGCCGATCCGCTCGGTGGCGCCGGAGGTCTGCTCGGCCAGCGACTTCACCTCGGTCGCCACCACGGCGAATCCGCGCCCGGCCTCGCCGGCACGCGCCGCCTCGATGGTGGCGTTCAGAGACAGCAGCTTGATCTGCGAGGCGATGGCGTCGATGAACTTGGCGACGCCGTCCATCGCCGCCGCCGCCTCGTTCAGCCGGCCGGTGGCGCTGTCCGCCGCGGCGGTGCGGCGGTCGATCTCGTCCACCACCTCGCGGGACTTCAGGATGTCGGTGGAAATCCGGGTGGCGGAGCCGCACATCCGCTCCACCGACTGGCCGACATCGGTCACCTTCTGCACCGTCTGCTTGGAAAAATCGATGGCCTCCAGCCGCGAGCGGATCATGCCCGTCACGTCGGTGGCGAATTTCACGACATTCAGCACCTCTCCCGTCTCGGACAGGACCGGGTTGTAGCTGGCGTTGATCCAGACGTCCGAACCGTCCTTGGCGCGCCGCCTGTATAGGGAAGTGTGGAACTTCCCGCCGCGCAGGATGTCCCAGAACTGCCGGTATTCGGCACTCTCCCGATAATCGTCCGATACGAACATGCTGTGGTTGCCGCCGACGACCTCTTCCAGCCGATAGCCCGTCACCTTCAGGAAATTCTCGTTGGCGTCCAGGATCGTGCCGTCGGGCTTGAAATGGATCACCGCCTGCGAGCGGTTGATCGCCTCGAGCTGGGCGCGGAAATCGGCGTTGCGGTTCCGCTCCTCCGTCACGTCGGTGGCGAACTTCACGATCTTCCAGGGCCGGCCGGTCGGCCCGAGGATCGGCGTATAGGTTGCCTGGATCCAGACCTCCGCGCCATTCCTGGTCAGCCGCCTGAACTCGCCGCTCTGGTGCTCGCCGTTGCGAAGCCGCTCCCAGAATTCGGTGTAGGCGGGATCGGCGGAATCGATTCGATTGAGAAACATCTTATGATGCTTCCCCAGCACCTCCTCCAACCGATATCCCATCAGGTCGAGAAAGATCCCGTTGGCCATCTGGATGGTGCCGCCCAGGCCGAATTCGATCACCGCCTGCGACCGGCCGATGGCGGCCAGCTTGCCGTTCGCATCGGCCGCCTTCAGCTTGTCCTCGGTGATGACGGTGGCGAATTTGATGACGCCGACCGGCCGCCCGCCTGCGCCCATCACCGGGTTGTAGGTGGCGCGCAGCCAAATCTCCTCACCCGACCGGGTGATCCGCCGGAACTCCGCCGATTGGAAGCGGCCGGCCCGCAATTCGTCCCAGAAGCGGCGGTATTCCCGGCTTTGCGCATAATCCGGTTCGACGAAAATCCGGTGATGGCGCCCCCGCACCTCTTCGAGGCTGTACCCCATCGCCTGCAGAAAATTTCCGTTCGCGTCGACCACCACGCCATCCATCGTGAACTCGACGACGGCCTGCGACCGCTCCAAGGCATCGAGCTTCGCCCGCTCGTTGCCCGCGGTCCTGGTGAACAGAAACATGGCTTTCTCCCAACCTCTCGTCGGGCCGGATGGGCGGGCGAGGCTTATGGAAGTCCAATCCACGGATTCATTTCTCAAACCGGACAGATGCAAACCGAAGAAATGAAACCAGCAGGCTTTGACTTCACCCGCGCCACTAAACGGCAGTTGGGGTATTAATAAGCCGGATGCCGTAGCGGGCCAGTCGGGAATATCCCTGATGATGGCCCCCGTCATCACATGATCGTATCCGGCGAGATCGCCGTCAGCGCCGCCTTGATCTTCGGCACCATATGGTCGGCGAAGGCACGCACCTTGGCCGGCACCAGCGCGCGGTGGGGATAGAGCACCGCCAGCGTCACCGGCTCCGGCGGAAACTCGGGCAGCACCGGCACCAGGGCGCCGCTCGCCAGATGCTCCGCCACCTCCCATAGCGGCTTCATGGCGATGCCGCGGCCGTCCAGCGCCCAGCCGGTCAGCACGTCGCCGTCATCGGCATCGAAGCGGCCCGACACCGGCAGCTTCACCGGCTCGCCGCCCTCCAGCACGCTCCATTGATATTGCTGGGTGCCGGGAAAGCGCAGAAGCAGGCAGTTGTGCCCGGCCAAGTCCGCCGGCTTTTCCGGCCGGCCGCGCTCCGACAGGTAGGAGGGGGAGGCCACCAGCACGCGGCGCATGTCGGCGATCTTGCGCACGACGAAGCTGGAATCCTTCAGCGCCGCCATCCGCACCGCGACATCCACCGCCTCGCGCAGCAGGTCGAGCAGATGGTCGGACAGGCGCAGCCGCACCTCCACCAGCGGATGCGCGGCGCAGAAATCCGGTACCAGCGGCGACAGGATGCGGCGGCCGAAGCCCAGCGGCGCCGTCACGCGCACGCTGCCCGACGGAACGCCGGCCCCGGCGGCGATGCTGCTGTGGGCGCGCTCCACCGCCTCCAGCACCTCCAGGCAGCTTTGGTAGAAGTCCATCCCGGTTTCGGTGGCCTGGAGCTGCCGGGTGGTGCGGTTCAGCAAGCGCACGCCGAGATGGGTTTCCAGTTGCTGGATGCGGTGGCTGACCATGGCCGGCGACATGCGCAGGTTCCGTCCGGCGGCCGACAGGCTGCCCAGTTCGACGACGCGGACGAAGATGCGCATGTTCTCAAGCAACGCCATGCTCGCGCGGACTCCCTGCCGGACCGGTGGGTTACGGATCGGCGCCGACGCTAGCACGGGCGAAACGGCGAGGGAATTTCCGCGACGCAGCATACCCGCCAAATGAAAACCGCCGGAGCGCTGATGCGCTCCGGCGGCTTCCGATCTGACGGGATGGGGCCGGACGGGACCGAGCCGGACGGGATGGGACCGTCAGACCAGCACCGTCTCGCTCTCCTCCACCGGCAGATCGAGGGTTTCCTCGAACTCGGTGACGTTGTCGATGTCGGTGCCCATGGAAATGTTGGTCACACGCTCCAGCACCAGCTCGACGACGACCGGCACCTGATACTCGTCCATCCAGGCCTGGGCCTGGGCGAAGGCCTCCTGGATGCGGTCCGGCTCGGTGACGCGGATCGCCTTGCAGCCCAGCCCCTCGGCGACGGCGACATGGTCGACGCCATAGACGCCGATCTCCGGCGCGTTGATGTTCTCGAAGGACAGCTGCACCTGGAAATCCATCTGGAAGGCGCGCTGCGCCTGCCGGATCAGGCCGAGATAGGCGTTGTTCACCAGCACATGGATGTAGGGCAGCTTGTGCTGGGCGCCGACCGCCAGCTCCTCGATCATGAACTGGAAGTCGTAGTCGCCGGACAGCGCGACGATGCGCCGGTTCGGATCGGCCACCCGGACGCCCAGCGCCGCCGGCAGGGTCCAGCCCAGCGGGCCGGCCTGGCCGCAGTTGATCCAGTGGCGCGGCTTGTAGACGTGCAGGAACTGCGCGCCGGCGATCTGCGACAGGCCGATGGTGGTGACGTAGGTGGTGTCCTTGCCGAAGGCGCTGTTCATCTCCTGATAGACGCGCTGCGGCTTCATCGGCACCTGATCGAAGTCGCTGCGGCGGTGCATCGACCGCTTGCGGCCCTGGCAGTCCTTGACCCAGCCGCCGAGATCCTTGAAGCGGCCTTCGGCCTTCCACTTACGCGCCACCTCGATGAACATGTCCAGCGCCGCGCCGGCGTCGGACACGATGCCGAGATCCGGCATGAAGACGCGGCCGATCTGGGTCGGCTCGATGTCGACATGCACGAACTTGCGGCCCTTGGTGTAGACCTCGACCGAGCCGGTGTGGCGGTTGGCCCAGCGGTTGCCGATGCCCAGCACGAAGTCGGACTGCAGCATCGTCGCGTTGCCGTAGCGGTGGGCGGTCTGCAGCCCCACCATGCCCGCCATCAGCGGATGGTCGTCGGGGATGGTGCCCCAGCCCATCAGGGTCGGGATCACCGGCACGCCCAGCAGCTCGGCGAATTCCACCAGCTTGTCGGACGCATCGGCGTTGATGATGCCGCCGCCGGCCACGACCAGCGGACGTTCCGCCGCCGCGAACATCGCCAGCGCCTTCTCGACCTGGGCACGGGTCGCCGACGGCTTGTAGACCGGCAGCGGTTCATAGGTCTCGTCGTCGAACTCGATCTCCGCCATCTGGACGTCGATCGGCAGGTCGATCAGCACCGGGCCGGGACGGCCGCTGCGCATCAGGTGGAAGGCCTGCTGGAAGACGTAGGGCACCTGGGCCGGCTCCAGCACGGTCAGCGCCCACTTGGTCACCGGCTTGGCGATGTCCGGCACGTTGATGGCCTGGAAATCCTCCTTGTGCAGGCGGGCGCGCGGCGCCTGCCCGGTGATGCACAGGATCGGAATCGAGTCCGCGATCGCCGAATAGAGGCCGGTGATCATGTCGGTGCCGGCCGGGCCGGAGGTGCCGATGCACACGCCGATGTTGCCGGCATTGGCCCGGGTGTACCCCTCGGCCATGTGCGAGGCGCCCTCGACATGGCGGGCCAGGACATGGCGCATCGTGCCGCGCCGCTGCATCGCCGCGTAGAAGGGGTTGATCGCGGCGCCCGGGACGCCGAAGCAGACGTCGATGCCCTCCCGCTCCAGCACCCGCACCGCCGCTTCCGCCGCCGTCATTCTCGCCATCGCTCGACTCCCTCACCAACGCGATTGTTCGTGGGGACAGCTAAGCGCGCTGATGGTGCGTTCGGCAAATCAACGGATTGCCTTTTCCACAGGCTGGAAAGCGGCACCGAAAGGGGAATCAGCTGCCGCGGTAGGTCGAATAGGCCCAGGGCGAGACCAGAAGCGGCACATGGTAATGCTGGGAGGCGTCCTTGATGCCGAAACGCAGCGGCACCTCGTCGATGAAGTCCGGCCCATCACCATCAACGGCGCCGGAGATCGCGCCGGTGCGGCGGAAATACTCGCCGGCCATGAACAGCAGCTCGTAGCGGCCCGGCCGTAAGGCGTCGCCCTGCAACGCCGGGGCGTCGAGCCGGCCGTCGGCGTTGGTGGTGAACTCGCCCAGCACGGTGCCGCTGTCGAGCGCGGTCAGGCGGATGCGCATGCCCGGCGCCGGACGCCCGGCGGCGATGTCGAGAACGTGGGTGGTCAGGCGGCCCATGGGGTGCGTGTCTCCATTTCCAGGCATCGTCAAGCCGACGACAATTCACAACCGCCAGCCTAAGCCCAACCGCCCTGGCCTGCCCAGCCGCCGAAATCCTGAAACTGTCTTCACCGCCGTGCGCAATCGGCCGATTGAACCCCCTGCCGCCAATGGCTTAGCCTAGTCCCCGCTTCGACCGCAGCGTGAGAGCGAGACGACGATGACCGACACCGCCCCTCCCCAGGGCTACCCCCGCGACATGATCGGCTATGGCGCCACCCCGCCGCAGGCCAACTGGCCGGGCGGCGCCCGCGTGGCGGTGCAGTTCGTCATCAATTACGAGGAGGGCGGCGAGAACTGCGTCCTCCACGGCGACGCCGCTTCGGAAGCCTTCCTGTCGGAGATCGTCGGCGCCCAGCCGATTCCCGGCGCCCGCCACATGAACATGGAGTCGATCTACGAATACGGCTCCCGCGCCGGCTTCTGGCGGCTGCACCGTCTGTTCACCGAGCGCGGCCTGCCGGTCACCGTCTATGGCGTCGCCATGGCGCTGGAGCGCAATCCCGAAGTGGTCGCCGCCATGAAGGCTGCGGGGTGGGAGATCGCCACCCATGGCTGGCGCTGGATCGACTACCAGCATCTCCCCGCCGAGGTGGAACGCGAGCACATGCTGCGCGCCATCGAGGTCCACACCCGCGTCACCGGGGAACGGCCGCTCGGCTGGTATCTCGGGCGGTGCAGCCCGAACACCTGGCGGCTGGTCGCGGAGGAGGGCGGCTTCGTCTACAACGCCGATTCCTACGCCGACGACCTGCCCTATTGGGACGACCGCCATGGCCGGCCGCAGCTGATCGTTCCCTACACGCTCGACGCCAACGACATGCGCTTCGCCACCAACCAGGGCTTCAACAGCGGCGACCAGTTCTTCGCCTATCTCAAGGACAGCTTCGACACGCTCTATGCCGAGGGGGCGACGGCGCCGAAGATGATGTCGGTCGGCCTGCATTGCCGTCTGGTCGGCCGTCCCGGCCGCGCGGCGTCGCTGGCCCGCTTCCTCGACTATGTGCGTGGCCACGACAAGGTCTGGGTGGCGACCCGGCTCGACATCGCCCGCCACTGGATCGCCGAACACCCCTACGCCCCGAAGTGAGACCCCGATGCCCTATAGTCTCGACGATCTGAACAGCATGGACCGCGCCGCCTTCGTCGCGGCGCTCGGCGCGGTGTTCGAGGAAAGCCCCTGGGTGGCGGAAGCCGCCTGGGACAAGCGCCCCTTCGCCGATGCGGCCAGCCTGCGCGCGGTGATGACCGACATCGTGCGCAACGCCGGGACCGAGCGGCAGCGCGCGCTGATCCTGTCCCACCCCGACCTCGCCGACCGCGCCAGCCGCCCCGCCACCCTGACCGCCTTCTCGCAGACCGAGCAGGCCAAGGCCGGTCTGAACGAACTGACCGACGAGGAAGCGCAGGAGCAGCGCGACCTGAACCGCGCCTACCGCGACCGCTTCGGCTTTCCCTTCATCATGGCGGTGCGCTTCAGCAGCAAGCCGGAGATCCTGGCGGCGATGCGCGAGCGCGTGGCGAACGACCCGGAGGTGGAGTTCGGCCGGGCGCTGGAGGAGATCTACAAGATCGCCGGGTTCCGGTTGGACGATCTGGTCGAGTTCCCCCCGTCTTCGCCGAGCTAGGGGATTCGCCGAAATAAAAAAGGCGCGCCGCCCCGGACCGGAGCGGCGCGCCTTTTCATCGAACGCCCTTTACGCCTCCATCGCCTTCACCACCTCTTCGGTGACCTTCTTGGCGTCGCCGAACAGCATCATGGTGTTGGGACGGAAGAACAGCTCGTTCTCGACGCCGGCATAACCGGCGGCCATGCCGCGCTTGATGAAGAACACCGTCTTGGCCTTCTCCACGTCCAGGATCGGCATGCCGTAGATGGCGCTCGTCGGATCGGTCTTGGCCGCCGGGTTGGTCACGTCGTTGGCGCCGATGACGAAGGCCACATCCGCCGTGCCGAAGTCGCGGTTGATGTCCTCCAGCTCGAACACCTCGTCGTAAGGCACGTTGGCCTCGGCCAGCAGCACGTTCATGTGGCCCGGCATGCGGCCCGCCACCGGGTGGATGGCGTATTTCACGTCAACGCCCTCATGCTTCAGCGCGTCGGACATCTCGCGCAGGGCATGCTGCGCCTGGGCGACGGCCATGCCATAGCCCGGAACAACGATCACCGACTGGGCGTTCTTCATGATGTAGGCGGCATCCTCGGCCGAGCCGGCCTTGACCGAGCCCTGCGGACCCTTGGCGTCGCCGGCCGCGGCCGCGCTCTCGCCGCCGAAGCCGCCGAGGATGACGTTGAAGATCGAGCGGTTCATGCCCTTGCACATGATGTAGGACAGGATCGCGCCCGAGGAGCCCACCAGCGCGCCGGTGATGATCAGCAGGTTGTTCTGCAGGGTGAAGCCGATGCCGCAGGCCGCCCAGCCGGAGTAGCTGTTCAGCATCGAGATCACCACCGGCATGTCGGCGCCGCCGATCGGCAGGATCAGCAGGAAGCCGAGCGCCAGAGCCACCAGCACGATCATCCACATCGCCGCCGACGAGTTCGACTGCACCAGCCAGATGATGAGGATGACGGTCAGCACGCCCAGCGCCGCGTTCAGCGGGTGCTGCATCGGGAAGACCAGCGGCTTGCCGGTGACGAGGCCCTGCAGCTTGGCGAAGGCGACCAGCGAGCCGGTGAAGGTGATGGCGCCGATGGCGGTGCCGAGCGCCATCTCGATCAGCGAGCCGGTGGCGATGGCGCCGGCCACGCCGATGCCGTAGGCCTCCGGCGAGTAGAAGGCGGCGAGCGCCACGAACACCGCGGCGAGGCCGACCAGCGAGTGGAAGGCGGCGACCAGCTGCGGCAGCGCCGTCATCTCGATCTTCTTGGCCACCACATAGCCGATGGCGCCGCCGATGGCGATGCCGAGCACGATCATCCAATAGGACTGGACGATGGGCGAGGCCAGCGTGGTCAGGATGGCGATGGTCATGCCGACCATGCCGTAGATGTTGCCCTGGCGCGAGGTCTCCGGGCTGGACAGCCCGCGCAGCGCCATGACGAAGCAGACGGAGGCGACCAGATAGAGAAGGGCCGACAAGGTTTCCATGGTCTTACTTGCCCTTCTTCTTGAACATGGAGAGCATGCGCTGGGTCACGAGGAAGCCGCCGAAGATGTTGACGCTTGCCAGGATGACGGCGAGGAAGCCCAGGATCTTGGAGAAGCCGAAGCCTTCAGGGCCGGCGGCGATGAGGGCGCCGACGATGATGACCGAGGACACGGCGTTGGTGACCGCCATCAGCGGCGAGTGCAGGGCCGGGGTGACGCGCCAGACGACGTAGTAGCCGACGAAGCAGGCCAGCACGAGCACCGTCAGGCCGGTGATGAAGAAGTCGCCATGGCCGCCGGCGGCCTGGGTGACGGGAACCGGCGACAGCTGCGCAACCTGCAAGGCCAGGGCATCGACCTGATTGGTCAAGCCGGCCAGTGTTTCACGGAATGCGGCGATGTTGCTTGCGGGATCCGGGTGTTCCATGGGATCCGCCTCCTCACGCGGGTTGCGCTTCGCGGGTGTCCGCGAAGGCAGGATGCACGATGGCGCCGTCGCGGGTCAGCGCGATGGCCTTGACGATCTCGTCGTCCCAGTTGACGGCGACGCCGGTTTCCTTGCCGTGCAGCGACGTCAGCAGCGCCAGCAGGTTCTTGGCGTACAAGAGCGAGGCGCTCTCGGCGATGCGGCTGGCGTAGTTGGCATGGCCGACGATCTTCACGCCGTTGGCCGTGGTCACCACCTCGCCCAGCTTGGCGCCCTCGACGTTGCCGCCCTGCTCCACCGCCAGATCGACGATGACCGAACCCGGCTTCATCGACGCCACATGCTCCGCCGTCACCAGGATCGGCGCCTTGCGGCCGGGGATCAGCGCCGTGGTGATGACGATGTCCTGCTTCCTGATGTGCTCGGCGACCAGGGCGGCCTGCTGGCGCTTGTAGTCGTCCGACATCTCCTTGGCATAGCCGCCGGCGGTCTCCGCCTGCTTGAACTCGTCGTTCTCGACGGCGACGAAGCTGCCGCCCAGCGACTGCACCTGCTCCTTCACCGCCGGGCGCACGTCGGTGGCCGAGACGATGGCGCCGAGGCGCTTGGCGGTGGCGATGGCCTGCAGGCCGGCGACGCCGACGCCCATGATGAAGGCGCGCGCCGGCGGCACGGTGCCGGCGGCGGTCATCATCATCGGGAAGGCGCGGCCGTACTCGCTGGCGGCATCGACGACGGCCTTGTAGCCGGCGAGGTTGGCCTGGGAGGACAGCACGTCCATGACCTGGGCGCGGGTGATGCGCGGCATGAACTCCATGGCGAAGGCGTTCACGCCGGCATCGGCATAGGCCTTCACATGGTCGCGGCTGTTGTAGGGGTTGAGGATGGCGAACAGCAGCGCGCCCTTGCGGATCAGCGCCAGCTCGTCCTCGCCGCCCTCGCCCTTTTCAACTTCCTGGGCGATCAGCGGCCGCTGCACCTTCAGCACGATGTCGGCATCGGCCAGCGCCGAGGCCGCGTCGGCGGCGATGACGGCCCCGGCCGCCTCATAGGCCGCGTCGGGAAGGCTGGAACCGAGCCCGGCCCCGCTCTCCACCACAACGTCCAGCCCGAGAGTTTTGAATTTCTTGACGGTTTCGGGAGACGCGGCGACGCGGCGCTCGCCCGGGCGGCGCTCCCTGGGTATTGCGATCTTCATGTCGTTTGCTTTCGAAGGCCGGCGCCGGCAGCAGGCAGGGGACAGCTGACAGGGGGGCGGCGGGCATGGTCCGCCCACGTCGGTCCGCCCGCATCCGGTTCATGGCCGGGGGTGCGCCGAAGCGGCAAGAATCAGGAATGAGCACTGTCAGGCGGGCGGAGCCGCGCGGCCGGCGACGAAGCCGTGCCGGCCGCGCATGCACCGATTACTGGTTGGCGACGACCGGATAGTCCCAGCCTTCCGAACCGGCGGCCGCGACCGGCGCGATGTCGTCGGACTGCATGTCTTCCAACTGCCGGCGGATCAGGTCGCGGACGCTGACGACGCCGACCAGGGTCGCTCCCTCAAGCACCGGGACATGGCGGATGCCATGCTCGTCCATCAGGCTCAGCACATGACGCACCGGGTCGGACGGGCGGCAGCAATAGGGATCGCGCGTCATCAACGCCGACACCGCCAGTTCCAGGATGCCGGGCCCGCGGTCGACCAGCGCGCGGACAACGTCACGTTCGGAGATGACGCCGACGACCGTGTTTCCCTCGGTCCGGCAGACGTCCTTTACCACGAGCGCCCCGGTATTCTCCGCCTTCATCAGGCGCAGCGCGGTGGCGACCGTTTCGTTGATGCGCACCATGCCGATGCGCGTGCCCTTCTTGCGGAGAATATCCTCGACCTTCATGGCGGTCCTCCCCATTCGATGCGGCCGGCACGGTCCGTCGGGATCCGCACCGGCCGCGCCACCTGCGTTGCTTACTGGGCGGCCGCCACTTCCTTGGCGGGTTCGGAGGCCGGCGCGGGCTGCGGCCGGGTGTAGCAGCCGGCGGTCTCGCCCCGCTGCTTCACCAGGGCCAGCACCACGTCGATGGTCGGAGTCGCCACGCCGACCATGCGGCCCATCTCCTGGACCACGGACAGCAGCGGATCGATTTCCATCGGCCGGCCGCGCTCCAGATCCTGGAGCATCGAGGTCTTGTGGGCGCCGACGGCGGCGGCGCCGTTGATGCGGCGCTCCACATCGACGCGGAAATGGACGCCCAGCTTATCGCCGATCTCCTTGGCCTCCAGCATCATCGCCTTGGCGACGGCTCGGGTCTCGGGATCACCGCAGATGCCCTCCAGCGTGCCGTGGGTCAGCGCGCTGATCGGGTTGAAGCACAGGTTGCCCCACAGCTTCAGCCAGATCTCGTCACGGATGCGGTCCAGCACGGGCGCGCGCAGGCCGCCGGCCTCCATCGCCTTCGACAGGGCGACGACGCGGTCCGACTTCGACCCGTCCGGCTCGCCCAGGGAGAACTTGTCGCCATAGACGTGCTGGATGACGCCGGGCTCCACCACTTCGGTCGCCGGGTAGACGACGCAGCCGATGGCGCGCTCCGGCCCCAGCCCCTTCCATTGGGCCGAACCGGGATCGACCGTCTCCAGCGTACGGCCGTCGAAGGCGCCGCCGGTGCCGTAGAAATACCAGTAGGGGATGCCGTTTACCGCGGTGACGACGGCGGTGTCGTCACCGAGCAGCGGCTGCATCGCGGGAACGACGCCGGGGACGGAGTGGGCCTTCAGCGCGATGATGACGTAGTCCTGCGGGCCGAGTTCGGCCGGGTTGTCGGTGCAGCGGGGGTGGACGACGGTCTTCTCCTCCCCCATCAGCAGGGTGACGCCGTTCTCGCGCATCGCCGCCAGATGCGCACCGCGCGCCACCAGACTGACTTCGGCACCCGCCTGGTGCAGGCGTACGCCGAGATAGCCGCCGATGGCCCCGGATCCGTAGATGCAGATCTTCATGCCGGATTCCCCTCTCCCCCGATTTCACTTTTTGAATGCTGTGGGGCTGGACGACGCCAGCCTGCCCACACCGGCCGCATCCATCGGCTGACCGGTTGCTATTGCAGCGGCATCCAACAGTCTGTCGCGCAAACTGTGCTTGGAGTTTGGTATACCACATACCGTATGTCAATGCGGAATGTGGGAGGATTGTTGAGATTACGGCGCCTGCTTTTCCCCGATCGGATCAGGCTCCCTTCACAAAGAAGTACAGGGTCAACGCCACTCCGATGAGGACGACCAACGTCTTCAGAATCCTCGGATCCACCCGTTTCGCCCCCATGGCGCCGGCATAGCCGCCGGCGACCGCCGCCACCGCCATCGCGATCGTTTCTGGCCACCACACCGCCCCGGCGACGATGAAGGCACCCACCGCCGCCGCATTCATCAGCATCGCCAGCAACAGCCGCAGCCCGTTCATGGCGTGGATGTCGCGCAGCCCGAACAGGGTCAGCGCCGCCAGCATCAGAAAGCCGATTCCCCCGCCGAAATAGCCGCCATAGATCGAGATGATGAACTGCACGACCAGCACGCTGCGCCCACCCAGCCGCAGCCTGGAGACGATCCACGGCGCATAGGCTCCCACGGCGAAGACGGCGGTCGCAAACAGCAGGAGCCAGGGGACGAAGCCCGCGAACACCGCGTTCGGCGTCAGCAGGAGCAGCAGGGCGCCGATCAGCCCGCCGACCAGACTGAGAGCGGCGAAGACCGGGACATTCACCTGGCCGCCGGCCGCGATCTCGCGCCGATAGGCCCAACTGCTGGCCGCCTGCCCCGGAAACAGCGCCACGGTGCTGGAGGCATTGGCGGCCACCGGCGGCACGCCGGCAAACAGCAGGGCCGGAAAGGTGATGAAGGCTCCTCCCCCGGCAACCGCGTTAAGCGCGCCCGATGCGAAGGCGGCCAGCATCAGGACGACAAAACCCACCATGATCGACCCACCCCTTCCGATCGGAGTTGACAAGATATCTCGTATTCTGTATACCACACATCACCCTCTGAAGCGGGCTTGTGCAGGACATCCGACGCCCGACGCTTTGTGCGCGAAGCCGGACCCAGAACGCGACAAACCGACACCGGGGCCAATGCGGTGGCCCCGATGCCGGTTTGCTTTGCAGCCGGTCGTCACTCCGGCGGTTTGACGGTCACGATACCCCGTCCCAGCCGGCCCCCCGGTCGGCCGGGACTTTGGCCGGGACTACTCTCCGCCTTAGTCGGCGGCGCCCTCGGTCGCCAGCTTGCCAATCGGCTGGCGGCTGTCCTCTGCGATCTGGCGGGCGCGCATCGGCTTCAGAACGAACAGGGCCATGAAGGCGGCGATGGCGTTGACCGCGGCGGCGAAGAAGAACACCGTCTGCCAGCTGCCGGTGGAGGCGACGATCACGTTGGCGAAGGGAACCACCAGCGACGCCGTACCCTTGGCGGTGTAGAGCAGGCCGGCGTTGGTCGTCGCGAACTTCGACCCGAAGCTGTCGGCGCAGCAGGACGGGAACAGGCTGTAGATCTCGCCCCAGGCGAAGAACACCAGGCCGGTCAGGACGACGAAGGCGACCGGGTGTTGACCCCATTGGTTCAGCGCCAGGATGCCGACGGCCTCGATGGCGAAGGCGACGAACATGGTGTTCTCGCGGCCGATATGGTCGGACACCCAGCCGAAGAAGGGACGGGTCACGCCGTTCAGCACGCGGTCGATGGTGAGCGCGAAGGTCAGCGCCGGCAGGGTCAGGCCCATGATGCTGACCGGCATGCCGTCGAGGTGGAAGTCCTTGGCGATCGGGCCGAGCTGGGCCGTGGCCATCAGACCGCCGGCGGCGACCATGACGAACATCAGGTACATCACCCAGAAGACCGGCGATTTCAGCGTCTCCTGCGGGGTGTAGTTGCGGCGGCTTTGCACGATGTTGGACTTGGTCTTCGGCAGCAGGGCGGGGTTCGGCTCCCTCAGGAACCAGGCCAGCGCGAAGACGATCAGGCCCTGTCCCAGGCCGAAGACCAGGAAGGTCTGCTCGAAGCCCGAGGTCTGGATCATGTTGGCGATCGGGACGACGGTGAGAGCCGAGCCGGCGCCGAAGCCCGCGGCGGTCAGACCGGCGGCGAGGCCGCGGCGGTCGGGGAACCACTTCAGGGCATTCCCGACGCAGGTGCCATAGACGCCGCCGGCGCCGATGCCTCCGATGGCGGCGCCCAGATAGAGCAGCGCCAGGGAGTCTGCGAACGAATTGATGACCCAGGCCAGCGCGCAAAGCACGCCGCCGATCAGTACGACGATGCGGGGTCCAAACTTGTCAACGAACCAGCCTTCGACAGGAACCAACCAGGTTTCGGTCACGACGAAGATGGTGAAGGCGACCTGAATGGCGGCACGGCCCCATTGGTACTTTTCTTCAATGGGGTTGACGAACAGCGTCCAGCCATATTGCAGATTGGCAATCATCGACATGCAGATCACGCCGATGACCAACTGCATCCAGCGGCCGCCGAGCGGTGCGCCCTGCGCCTCCGAATTCGTATGCTGCATCTATCTATCTCCTCTGGGAAGCGGTTTTGTGCCCGTAAGGCTTCGCTTCTGTTCTGGTGCTTGAGCGTCTTGTTTGATGCTTCAGAGATTTGACGCGGTTCTTTGCTGTCGGTGGTCGTGCGGCGAGGATGCGGCCTCGGGGCACGCCACTGTTGTTTCGGGAGGCGGTTTTTTCGCCCCCCGACCAGACCGATGCGGTCCTGATTTCAGTCTGGAATTATCAATATGGTATACCAGATGCCGAACAGCAGACAAGTAGTCAGTGTGGTTGCCCAACTGTTTCCATGCCCCGCAATCGCGACGGCTGGTATGCAGCTTTGTCATGCTGATTTTCCGTCACGCGGAAAGCAGCTCCACCCGACTTTGGGCGGCGGCAGCATTTGTATATGGTATGCCAGCGTCTGGGGCGGACGAGCCCTAAAGGTCACCGATGGGATCGTTCTCAACACCCGGTCTCAGGAGCCGACGCTCAGGCCCTTCCCGGCAGAACCCATATTGATAAGGAGTCGATCGCCATGGACCAGCAGCAGAACATCGAGATCGCAGTGGCCCGGAACGATGCCGATATCGCCGCCAGCTACCCGATCATGAAGGAGCTGCGGACCCACATGACCGATGCCGACGCCTACAGCGCCCAGATCCGCCGGCAGATGGACGACGGCTACAACCTCGCCCTGCTGCGGCTGGACGGCGAGATCGCCGGTTGCGGCGGCTTCCGCGTGCACGAGACGCTGTCGCGCGGTCGTTACATGTATGTCGAGGATCTGGTGACCAGCGCCGCCAAGCGCTCCTACGGGTTGGGCGACAAGCTGTTCGACTGGCTGGCGAACGAAGCGCGGGAACGCGGCTGCGCCCAGATGGAAATCATCTCCGGCATCCAGCGCGGCGAGGCCCACCGCTTCTATCACCGCAAGCGCATGACCATCAAAAGCTTCCAGCTGGTGCTGCCGCTCGCCTGAGGCAGCTGCGGCGCACAAACAGAAAGACGGCCTGGGGAGGCCGTCTTTTTCGTTATGCCGGTGTTTATCGGTCCAGGGCCGCGGCCCTCAGAAGGCGCGCGGGAAGCTGGCCCATGACGGCCCCGGCGGCAGTTCGTCTTCCTGTTCCTTCAGGTCGGCTTCGGTCGGGTTGGCCAGGCGAAGCGGCGCGGCGGAGAAATCACACTGCGACTTGCCGGCATTGGCGACCTGCATCGACAGGATGTAGTGGACCGTGCCGCCGAAGACGGACAGCACGAGCGCCAGGACAAGGATTTCCAACATGTGCATCGCTCCAGTGTCTCGGTGGGGTGCGTTTTATCGAACGGCTTCGGCTTGACCAAAGTGTTATGACGCGCCGCAAAAACCGGATCAAGTTTTTTGGTATACAAGGTACATAATACCAGTCATGCGTATAGCGCATGCTTGCGTCCGTTTGTATGCGTATCGAACATATCGCATCACAAGCGTTTCCGCTCTGCTGCCTTCGTACAACGGAACCAACCGCTTGAGCGTGATCGCGCTCCGTCGTCACGATTGGCGGAGGAAATTGTTTGATTGGCGTACAGTATGTGGCATACCATATTCAAAGCGTGACGCCGAACCAGCGCCCCGCCGTCCAATCAGCCGTTCAGCCGCCAGCCGACAGGAGCCACGCCATGAACGTCGAACATATCCTGCGCACCAAGGAATCCCGTGTCGTCGCCGTACGGACCAACGCCACGGTCGCCGATGCCATCGGCCTTATGAAGGCGGAGAACATCAGCGCCCTGGTCGTCAAGGACGTCTGCCGGACTGAAGGCAACACGTTGGCCGGCGTCCTTTCGGAACGCGACATCGTTCACGCCCTGCTGGACCGGGGCGCGCCGCTGCTGTCCATGCCGGTGTCGCAGCTGATGACCCGCCAGCCGGTGACCTGCGCCCCGTCCGACAGCGTCCTCCAGGCGCTGCAGCTGATGGAGCAGCATCACATCCGGCATCTTCCGGTCCTGGAAGACGGCCATCTGGTCGGCGTCGTCAGCGCCCGCGACTTCACCCGCCTGCAGCGGCAGGAGTTGGAAGACACGGTCGCCGCAACGCCGGAGCCGCCGGCAGGCACCACCTACGCCCATTGATCCACCGCCCCTGAACCCGGCGCCGCCAGCCCATGAGGCCGGCGGCGCCTTTACCATGGGAGAAGCCGCTCCGTGACCACCCTGATCTTCACCCATCACGATTGCTTCGACCACGACACCGGCCCCGGCCATCCCGAGGCACCGGATCGGCTGACCGTCGTGTGGCAGGTTCTCGACCGGCCGGAGTTCCGCGACCTGGAGCGCCGGTCCGCGCCCGAGGCCGATGTGGAACAGCTGTCGCGGGTCCATGACCGCCAGTATGTGGAAGCGGTTCTGCAGGCGGTGCCCGAGGACGGTTACGTCCGGCTGGACGGCGACACGCTGCTGTCGCCGGGATCGCGCGGGGCGATCCTGCGCGCGGCCGGTTCGGTGTGTGCCGCGGTCGATGCCGTGCTGGCCGGCGAGGCGACGAACGCCTTCTGCGCCGTGCGCCCCTGCGGCCACCATGCCGAACCGGCCCGCGCCATGGGATTCTGCGTCTTCAACAACATCGCGGTCGGGGCGGAGCATGCCCGCAAGACGCATGGCCTGAAGCGCGTCGCCGTTGTCGATTTCGACGTCCACCACGGCAACGGCACCCAGGCGATGTTCGCCGACGACCCCGACCTGTTCTTCGCCTCCACCCACCAGTCGCCGCTCTATCCCGGCACCGGCAATTCCTGGGAACGCGGGGTGGACGACAACATCCTGAACCTGCCGCTGGAGCCCTACAGCGGTTCCGTCGAGTTCCGCCAGGCGGTGGAGCGTGCGATCCTGCCGGCGCTGGAGGCCTTTCAGCCCGAATTGCTGCTGATCTCGGCCGGCTTCGACGCGCACAAGCGCGATCCGCTGGCCCAGCTCGGCCTTACGGACGAGGATTTCGAGTGGGTGACCCACAAGCTGGTCGATCTCGCCGACCGGGTCTGCGGCGGGCGGGTCGTCTCGGCGCTGGAAGGCGGCTATGACGCGACCGGACTGGCCGAAGGCTGCGCGGCGCATCTGAAGGCGTTGATGCGGGCGTAAGGAAAGTCCGGGCGGAAACGGCGGCGGGTTGTCCTCAATCCGCCGCGCATCCGATCCCGCAGCCGCGCGCCCATTCCAGCAGCCGCGCGACGGCGCCGTCCGGCTCCGGCCGCTGCAAGGGGGCCGTGCCCAGCACCACCGCGCCGTTGCTGCCGTCGATGGTCAGCAGGTCGCCGGTGCGGACCGTCACCTCGCCCACCTGCATCAGCCCGGCCTCGACATCGATCCGCAGGGCGCGGGCGCCGCAGACGCAAGGGCGGCCCATGCCGCGGGCGACGGTGGCGGCGTGGCTGGTGAAACCGCCGCGCGCGGTGACGATGCCGGCGGCGGCCTGCATGCCGTGAATATCCTCCGGCGAGGTTTCCGGCCGGCACAGCACCACCGGCGCGCCGGCGCGGGCGAGACGGATGGCGTCCTCAGTCGTGAAGGCGGCACGGCCGGTCACCGCGCCGGGCGAAGCCGGCAGCCCCATGGCGATCGCGCCGGCAAGGGCGTCGGGCGCCAGGGTGGGACGCAGCAGCTCGTCCAGCGCCTGGGGATCGACGCGGCGCACCGCCTCGTCCCGGCCGATGATCCCCTCCTCCGCCATGTCGACGGCGATGCGCACGGCCGCTTCCGGCGACCGCTTGCCGCTGCGGGATTGCAGGACGAACAGCCTCCCGGACTCCACGGTGAATTCGATGTCCTGCATGTCGCCGAAGGCGCGCTCCAGCCGTTCCGACACCGCGCGAAGCTCGGCGTAGACCGCGGGCTGCCGGCGCTCCATCGACCGCTCCGGATGCGGCTGGGCGGCGCTGAGCGGATCGGGATCGCGGGTGCCGGACACCACGTCCTCCCCCTGGGCATTGGCCAGGAACTCGCCGCACAGGCCGGGGGCGCCGGTGGAGGGATCGCGGGTGAAGAGCACGCCGGTGCCGGAGTCCTGCCCGCGATTGCCGAACACCATCGCCTGCACCGTCACCGCCGTGCCCATATCCTCCGGGATGCCGTGCAGGGCGCGGAAGGCGACCGCCCGCGGATTCATCCAGGAGCGGAACACCGCCGCCACGGCCATGCGCAGCTGTTCCGCCGGATCCTGCGGGAAAGGCCGGGCGCAGCGCGTCTCCACCAACTGCAGGAAGCGCGGCAGCAGGCTCCGCCAGTCCTCCGCCGTCAGGTCGCCGTCGCGCAGGAGGCCCCGCTCGTCCTTGTACTCCTCCAGCAGATCCTCGAAACGGTGGCCGGGCACGCCCATGACGACGCAGCCGAAGGACTGGACCAGGCGCCGATAGCAGTCATGGGCGAAGCGGGCATCCCCCGATGCCGCCGTCAGCCCCGCCACCGTCCGGTCGTTGAGCCCCAGATTCAGGATGCTGTCCATCATGCCGGGCATCGACACCGCCGCGCCCGAGCGGACCGACAGCAGAAGCGGCCGGCCGGCATCGCCGAAGCGCCCGCCCGCCCGCTTCTCCAGCGACGCGATCGCCTCGTCGATCGCCGCGCACAGGGCGGCCGGCAGCGGCTCCCCGGCGGCCAGCCCCTGCCCGGCCTCCGCCGCGATGACAAAGCCCGGCGGCACCGGGATACCGAGCCCGGCCATCTCCACCAGCCGCGCGCCCTTGTTGCCCAACCGATCCACGTCGGCTGGCCGGGAGAGACCGGAACCGAAGGGAACGATCAGCTCCGGCGGGGCCGCGCTTGACGGCACGGCGATGACCGGGGCGGCGATGGCCGGAGCGGGACGGCGGGCGGCGGGGAAATCGGGCATCATGGTTGTGGTCATCCTGCGCTCAACGCACAATCGGCCTCGTCGAAAGCCATCAGGCGCAGCAGCCGGTGCAGCCCATCCGGGTCGTCGTCGGTCCGACCGGCGGTCCGGCCGGCGGTCCGGTCCGCGCTCCGCGCCAGACGGGCCCGCTGCCCAGCCCCCGGACCACCGGCCCGCTCGACTGTGGAGGTAAACACCCGCAGCACCGATTCCGCCCACGCACAGGCCGCATCGCTGCCGCCAAGGTCGATCCTGTACCCTTTCGCGCCGCGGCTGACCGGTGCATCGACCAGTTGCCCACCCAAATCCGCGATGCGAGCCGCGTTGGCGGCAGCCGACTCCGGCGGCAGGGGGGACAGGTCGATCAGCAGCCCGACGCCGGGCAGGGCGGAGGCAAGCCCGGCATCGGCGAACAGCGCCCTCTCCACGGTGCGGGAATCGGGCAGCAGCATCATGACGACGTCGCAGCGTTCAGCGAGGGCACGGAGCGGCCCGCGGGCATGGTCGTAGGAATGGGCGTGGGAGTGGGAGTGGGAGTGGTGATGGAGCCGGTGCCCCACTTCCCGCAGCCTGTCCATGATCGCATCGGCCACCTCACCACCCCCGATGAATCCGATATCCATTCCGCGATCCTCCCGCTTCCGCGCCGGTGCCCTTGTTGGGCAGCCGGGCGTCGAGGGGGAGCTTCATCGCGCACACCGCATCGCACAATAGCACTGCCACGCAATTTTCACAATGCGGAAACCCGTCTGGACTTACCTATTCTTACCCAAGCCTAACATCTTCGGCCGATGTCTCCAGGGGCAAAAAGCCGCAGCCCGCCGGGATCCGCCAGACCGGACCGGCCGCCGTCTCAACCAGCCGTGGCAGGATCGGCGCAGGCAACCGCTCGCCGCCCCCCGCAATGGCCGTCGGGCAGGCCGCTGCTCCGTCCATTGCCGCCGCCGTGTCGGGACAGCCGGCCAGCCGCCGCAGGGTCATCCGCGTGGCGAAGACCAGCCGCCGCCGGCCGGCCTTCTCCTCCTCCAGCAGACGGCGCGGGGTCGCCCACAACGCGCCGACCGCCTCGCCGCCGTCGCAGAGCGGTTCCTGTCCCGAAGGCGCCGGAGCGAGGAAGAACAGAGTGTCGAAACGCCGCGGCAGATTTTCGGGCGTCACCCAGCGCGCCAGCGGCGCCATGCGCTCCAGCGCCGGCGCCAGTCCCGCCGGCGCCAGCGCGGCCCCGAACCCCTGCCCTGCCGCCATCGCCTGGCGCAGGCCGGCAAGCGCCGCGGCCCGCACCGGGTCGCGGGACAGCAGGATGCCGCATTCCTCCACGCATTCCCGGACAGCGGCGACACGGTGGGCCAGATCGGCCGGCGCTTTGGGGCCTGTCCACCGGCCGCGCCAGGATGGATCATGGTCCGCCGCCTCCAGCCGGCCACCGGGGAACACGGTGGCGCCGGGAGCGAAGCGGAGGCCGGAATGCCGCTCGATCGCCAGCAGTTCCAGGCCGTCCGGCCCGTCGCGCAGCAGGATCAGGGTGGCGGCGGGATGGGGCGGAACGGGGGTGCGGGGGGCGGTATCGGACATGCCCCAGTGTCGCCGACCATCCTTTCGCCTGTCCATGTGCGGCGGAATGAACCACTCTCACGATGCGGAATACAAGACGGGCGGCGTTTGACCATCCGGCCTATCCCTTCCAGCATCCCCCCATCACCGCCAATCAGCGCACCATCATTCGCCAGTCCCGCCCCTCCGCGTCGAGGGCCGGGCGGAGGAAGGCTGTCGTCATGCCGTTTCACCGCAGCACCAAGATCGTCGCCACGCTGGGGCCCTCCAGCTCGTCGGAAAGCCAGATCACCGCCCTGGCCCAGGCCGGCGTGAACGTCTTCCGCCTGAACGCCAGCCACGGCACCCAGGCCGAACATGCCGAGCGCTATGCCCGCATCCGTGCCACCGAAGAGCGGCTGGGTCGGCCGATCGGCGTGCTTCTCGACCTCCAGGGGCCGAAGCTGCGGGTCGGAACCTTCGGCTTCGGGCCGGTGGACCTCGCCATCGGCGACCGCTTCCGCCTGGATCTCGACCGCCGGCCGGGCGACAGCCGCCGCGTCTGCCTGCCCCATGCCGAGGTGTTCGCCAGCCTGCAGCCAGGGCTGGACCTGCTGCTGAACGACGGACGCATCCGGCTGCGCGTTCTCGACTGCGGCCCCGACTTCGCCGAGACGGAAGTGGTGGCCGGCGGCACCCTGTCCGACCGCAAGGGCGTCAATGTGCCGGGTGCCGCGCTGGCGCTCAGCGCCCTGTCGGAGAAGGACCGCAGCGACCTCGCCTTCGGACTGGAACTTGGGGTGGACTGGATCGGCCTCAGCTTCGTCCAGCGGCCGGAGGACATTCTGGAGGCGCGCGAGCTGATCGGCGGGCGCGCCCATGTGATGACCAAGATCGAGAAGCCGGCGGCCCTGCCGACGCTGGACCGCATCATCGAGCTGTCCGACGCGGTGATGGTCGCGCGCGGCGATCTGGGCGTCGAACTGCCGCCGGAGGATGTGCCGGGCCTGCAGAAGAAGATGATCCGCCTCAGCCGCGCCATGGGCAAGCCGGTGATCGTCGCCACCCAGATGCTGGAATCCATGGTGTCGGAACCGACCCCGACCCGCGCCGAGGCGTCGGACGTCGCCAACGCCGTCTATGACGGGGCGGATGCGGTGATGCTGTCCGCCGAATCGGCTTCCGGCCGTTTCCCGGTGGAAGCGGTGGCGATGATGGAGCGCATCATCCGCCGGGTGGAGGGCGACCCGCTCTACCGCCGCATCATGGACGCCGACCACCCGCGCCCGGAGGCGACCGCCGCCGACGCGCTGACCGCCGCCGCCCGCCAGGTGGCGGAGACCATCAGCGCCGCCGCCATCGTCACCTACACCACCACCGGCTCGACCACGCTGCGCGCCTCGCGCGAACGTCCCGGCGTGCCGATCCTCGGCCTCAGCGCCCAGCACGAAACCGCGCGGCGGCTGTCGCTGGCCTGGGGTGTCCACGCGGTACTGACCGACGACGTGGCGAATTTCTCGGAGATGGTCGGCCGCGCCCTGACCGCGGCGGCGGATGCCGACATCGGCAAGCCGGGCGAGTCGCTGGTGGTGACGGCGGGTGTTCCGTTCGGTACGCCGGGCAAGACCAATTCCCTGCGCGTGGTGACCATCGGCGGGGAGGATGCGCCGAAGGTGGAAGCGGGCCAGCGTGAGGCGGTGACGGCGTAAGACAAGGCGCCGTCGGTCAATCCCCGCACCCCTCCCCCTCTCCCGCCGTCGGACCGGCTTTTGACCGACCGGGGGCGGGGTGGAGAAGATCAGCGGGGATTGACCCCGCTCACTCCAGAAAGTCGCAGTGCTTCTCCACATGCTTGGCCAGACCCATGGTGTGTTCGCGCACCAGCTTTTCGGCGAGGTCGGCGTTACGTTCTTCCAGGGCCTTGATGATGGCGCGGTGGTCGTGGATCGAGCGTTCTGCCCGGTCCTCCTGACCGATGGTCAGCTTGCGGATCGCCCGCATGTGGATGAACAGGTTGTCGGTGACGTCCTGGATCAGCTTCGACCCGCTCAGCTGGATGATGCTCTTGTGGAAGGCGATGTTGGCGTCGGAATATTCGTTGACATGGTCCTTCGGGCTGCGCTGCTCGAAACTGCCGAACAGATCCCACAGCTTGTGGATCTCCGCCGCCGGGGCGTGTTCGGCGGCTATGCGGGCGGCCATGCCTTCGAGAGCCGCCCAGACCTGGATCATCTCGATGATCTCGGTCTTGGTCTTGCGCACCACGAAGATGCCGCGGCGCGGCTGCAGGCGGATGAAGCCCTCCTGCTCCAGCAGCGTCAGCGCCTCGCGGATCGGGGTGCGGCTGACGCCGAGCTTGTCGCTGAGCTGCCGTTCGTCCAGCCGGATCTCGCGGTCGTGGTCGTAGATGTCCATTTCCGTGATCGCCTGCTTCAGCGCGTGATAGACCTGACTGCGGAAGGTCGTTCCAGTGTCGAGGGGCTGAACGTTGAGAGCGGGAACGGTCATGAAGTGGATGTCCTTATGTCTCGCCGGGTATTGCGGTGCGCCCGGTCAGGATCCGGCCGGTCGGGCGCCGGCTCTGGTCCTTCGGTCTTTTCGTATCCTACATACCAAATGCTTGCAAGGCGCTGAAATGTCCAGAGGGACGCGGCGGAAGCCCGCCTGATTTCAACTATGGGGCGATCGCGCAGATTCATCAACCACCTTCGCAAGCAGCCGAGCCAGCGCTTGCGGATCGCGCATCGCCAATCCCATCACCGCTACCCCGGCGGCGCCGGCGGCAAGGCAATCCGCCACCGCCTGCGCCCCGTCGACTCCGCCCAACGCGACCACGGGCACGCCCCGTTCCGTCCACCGGCGCAACCCTGAGGTGCCGAGGCACGGCCCATAGCCCGGCTTGCTGGCCGATGGGAAGATCGGTGACAGGGTCAGGTAATCGACCTGTCCGCGCACCCGTTCGACCAGATCGACACCGTCCGAGTCGTGTCCCGACAGCCCGATCAGCGCCGCCGGGCCAAGCAGGGCACGCGCCGCCGCCGGATCGGAACCGGCCGGCAGATGCACCCCATCCACCCCCGCGACCGCCGCCAGCGCCGGATCGCCGTGCAGGGTGACCCTGCCCCCCCAAGGCCGGGCCCGCCGAAGCAGAGCGCGGGCGAGTTCCAGACGGTCGCCATCCGGTAAATCCTTGTCGCGCAAGGATAGCCAGCGCACGCCCGAGGCGAAGAGCCGGTCGGCCAACTCCGGCAGCGGGAGCGGCGACAGCTTCCGGTCGGTGATCACCAGCAACGGCGGCACAGGCATAATCACAGGTCCACCCCCCTCCAATTCGGCCAGGCAGGATCGCATCGAATTACCTCTTTCGGCCATATACTGGATCCAAATCTTTCCAAAATGCGGAAATTAAGCGGATTCTCTTAGACAAAACGCGGATCCTCACGACCCGTCAAATTGCTTTGTATTGACACTGTTCGTCAAACTGATGATCGTTAAGGGGCATGGGGCATTTGGCATGCCAACAACCATAAGTTGGCGCCGAATCGCTCCGTCTCTTGATCAATTTCCGGACCAGACACCAAAAGCGCATGGCAAAGCCACGAAAAAGCAAAAGGTCCGGACGTCCGAACAGATGCTGTCGGGTGGAAACGGGGAGGTAGAACATGGTGCGTGAAGCGCACGGCAACACCGCTCAGGTCGCACCCTGGGGCGGGCGCTGGATGCAGCTGGCAATCGGCATCGTCTGCATGTCGATGATCGCCAACCTGCAATATGGCTGGACCCTGTTCGTCGAGCCGATCGACGACAAGCATGGCTGGGGCCGCACCGCGATTCAGGTGGCCTTCACCATCTTCATCATCACCGAAACCTGGCTGGTGCCGGTGGAGGGATGGTTCGTCGACAAGTTCGGCCCGCGCATCGTCGTGGTGGTCGGCGGCGTGCTGTGCGCCCTGTCCTGGGCGCTGAACGCGGTGGCGGATTCGCTGACGCTGCTCTATCTCGCCGCGGTGATCGGCGGCATCGGCGCCGGCAGCGTCTATGGCACCTGCGTCGGCAACGCCCTGAAGTGGTTCCCCGACCGCCGCGGCCTTGCCGCCGGCCTGACCGCCGCGGGCTTCGGCGCCGGCTCCGCACTGACCATCGTCCCGATCGCCACGATGATCGAAACCTCCGGCTTCGAGCAGACCTTCCTGGTGTTCGGGCTGGGTCAGGGGCTGGTGATCCTGGTGCTGGCCTGCTTCCTGGCCGACCCGCCGAAGATGGGCTACGGCCGCTCGACCGCGACCGCCGCAGCCGAGCGCCGTCACTTCACCCCTCAGGAGATGCTGCGCACCCCCGTCTTCTGGATCATGTACGCCATGTTCACCATGGTCGCCGCCGGCGGTCTGATGGTGACGGCACAGCTCGGCCCCATCGCCGCGGACATGGGTCTGGTCGATGCGCCGGTCAGCATCCTGGGCCTGACCCTGCCGGCCCTGACCTTCGCCCTGTCCGTCGATCGGGTGATGAACGGCATCACGCGGCCCTTCTTCGGCTGGGTGTCCGACCATATCGGCCGCGAGAACACCATGTTCATCGCCTTCGCCATCGAAGCGGTCGGCGTGATGGCGCTCAGCGCCTACGGCGCCGACCCGCTGGCCTTCGTCATCCTGACCGGCCTGGTGTTCTTCGCCTGGGGCGAGATTTTCAGCCTGTTCCCGGCCTGCTGCGCCGATACCTTCGGCTCGCGCTTCGCCGCCACCAATGCCGGGCTTCTCTACACCGCCAAGGGCACGGCGGCCCTGCTGGTCCCCTTCGGCAATCTGATGGTCGAGGCGACCGGCAGCTGGCAGACCGTCTTCTACAGCGTCGCCATCGTCAACGTGCTGGCCGCCTTCCTCGCCATGTTCGTCCTGAAGCCGCGCCGCGCCCGCTACATCGCCGCCGCCACCGACACGGCGCCGCGCCTGACCACCCGGCTGGCCGACTGACCGACGCGAATGGACGCTGAAAGGACGCGCCTGCCCCAGGGCGGGCGCGTCTCTCGGCATCACCCTCCGCAGGATCAGCGCCGGTGGAGCCGCCGCGGCGGAGTTCGGCATCGGCGCGAGTGAATCCGTCGATAAGCGCCCGGCATCCTGCCCCGCTTCCTGGGATCGGAGTTCGTGTTCTGGCACGACGAGGGCAGCCGGTATCTGAACGTCAGCGCCCGGTTTGCGCAGATGGTGAAGTCGGCACAGGAGTCGGCACATCGTTCCGGCCCTTCCGGTGCCATGATCTGCGGCACAGCTTTGCGGTACGGGCGCTGCAGAACGGCTTGGACATCTGCGCGCTGTCCAAGCATCTGGGGCACAGCAGCGTGAAAACGACGGAGATTTATCTGGGGTACGTGCCAAACAGGGACGGCACAAAAGCCGGCACAGGTATAACGGTTTGCCAGCAGTCGCAGCTCCCAACAACCGCGACGGCCACCGGCCAAGGTATTAAATTTCTTGTGAAAACCTTGCGGTGGCGGAGGGGATGGGACCCTACAGAAGTCACATCTGAAAGCCTTGGAGGCCTTGGTTTTCCTCACTTTTGTAGCACCAACGTGTGGTACTAACGTGTGAAACCAGAGGACGCAAATTGCCTGACACCAAATACCTGATCCAAAGACGACAAACGTGGTACGTGGTCGTCAAGGTGCCCGTAAAGCTCCAGAAAATTCTGGGAAAAACGACCATTGTTGAGACCCTTGGGACCCGCTCGCTCCCTGAGGCACAGACTCTCCGTTATGCAGCATTGGCCCGGATCAAGGGGCAGTTTGAGGCGCTGGAGAAAGGTGAAAACCAAAACCTCCTCCAGGTGGCCTTGAACCGCCGTGAGGCCTTGACCTCTGCCGATACGACTCCAGACCGGGAGACTGAGAACACCGCCCGCGATGACGTGTTTGACGACATCGTTGAGGAGGCCATGGACTTGGAGGCCACCAGAGGTCCCCAGGCAGCCGCGACCTACTTTCGCGTTGCCACCAGCTCCAGTCCACTCCTGAACGATACCCTGGACACGTGGCTCAAGGAGGCATCTCGGACCATCACGAAGCAGACAGCCGGTCAGTACAGGTCTGATGCTGAACGCTTCGTAGAATGGGCGAAGAAGGCCGATCTGGTCATGCTGTCTGAGGTCACGAAACGCATTGCTGGACGGTACGTCAGTGAAGACTTTGAAGGGCTGACAGCCAAGACGACCAACCGACACATCAGTTCTCTGTCTATGTGGTGGCGGTGGTTGGAGAGAAAAGGGTTTGTTGAGGTGAACCCCTGGGTTGGTCAATCGCTTCCGACCAAGCAGAAAAAGGGGGGAACTCAGACCGTCCGCCGCCAATACACCACCCAGGAAATCACAATACTCTTGAGCGGACTGGAGGCGCATCCACTGGGAAACCTCTTCCGCCTTGGGCTGTTCACTGGTGCCCGCCTGGATGAGCTGTGTTCGCTCAAGCTCACCGATGTGGTTAAGCGTGAGGACGGGCTATGGCTGTCCATCAGGGAGGGCAAGACTGAGAACGCTGTCCGCACCGTCCCGATCCACTCTGCGATCAAGGCTGTTGTGGAGCAAATGGTGAAGGGAGCCCAAGCAGCCAAAGCCAATTCTGAGGGCTGGTTGGTCCCTGGGCTAACCCCAGGTGGTCCAGACAAAAAGCGCTCCTGGAACGTCTCCAAGAAGTTCACCAGAGAGCGCCGCAAGCTCAACGTTGACGATCCCGCGACCGTCTTCCACAGCACCCGGAAGAACCTCATTGAGGCCCTGGAAGCTGCTGAGGTGCCCATACACACAGCAAAATTGTTGGTCGGTCATGAGCGTGGGGACATGACCTATGGTCGCTACAGCAAGGGAGAAATGGTGAACCTCAGGGCTACCATTGAGAAGGTGGCCTATCCCAAGGAGGTCATGAGAGCGCTATGGGCGCCTTCAGCAACCTCCACCCCCACTCTGGTAACCCCCACCTCCTGAAACACACCCGCCGTCTTGCTGCGGAGCGTATGAAGCCCCCCAGGGGGTGGGCCAGATGGGACCCACGGAGTCCCACGGGAGTTCTCTCCAACATGGAGCCCCCCAGGTCCCCTCTCTCTGGTTTCTGGAGGAGGGCTCCGGGCTGAAGGGTAAGAACAACCACAACAACATCAACCTTTAGGCATGATTGGTGGAGTTGGTTTCAGGAAGCCCCCAGGGTAGCGCATAGACACTCCCTGGGACTCCTAACGTCCCTCCAGGGGTGTCAGCACTCAGGCTGCCTCCTCCTGTCCAGCGTCCTCCAGGATGCGGAAAACGCTGGCACGACCAATGCCAAGCATAATCGTTAGCACTTCGGACTGATTTCTATTCCAGTGCACGACCGTAGCAGGACCAATCGTAAAAACAGATCAAACGTGACATGGCGGTTCTCGCCGTGGATTTTCCATCAAGAAGGCGGATATGTTTCTTTACAAATTCTTTTAGATCATCGCAATTGACGAAATCAGGATCTAAAAAGCAAGCCATATTCACAGCGCACTCAACTCCCTCCTTGGACTCGATATAGGAAATTCCCTTCTTGTATGACCTTCGGCTTTCAAATTTTTTCCTATATGTTGCTTGTGTTGGATAGAAGAACTCTCTTTCCCTGGCGGCGCCTTTGATCACCCTATCTGGCAATCCGTCTATATTGATGGTCCCGTCAGGGTTGATGCGTCCAGATTTGCGGAGGTACTTGAAGATTGGAACAAATTTTGTTCCCCCCTTCATTATACCATCCATGGTCCGTACCAGCAAGGACTCTGCATTAAAATCGCCGTCATCGTACACAATATCGCGCAATATATGATCCCTGCTGATCCCCACATAGCCGACTTCTTGAAGCTTCTTAATAGCTCCAACGCCAAAGACAACGTCTATGTCTTCTGCCGGGGTGTTTTCGTCAATGTCCTTCACATACAGCTTTGATTTTGAGTCATTGTTTAATACCAAATCGTACACCTGATCCTTTAACCGGCGCAGAACTTGAGCTGGAAATCTTCTTTGAATTTCCGACATTGCTTTGTATATCGGGGTGAAGCTGTCTGTTACTATGTACTTAACGGGTATCTGAATGCCACCTTGATTGATAACGCTGTTAACCATAGACCCATCTTTTACGCCTTGCTTCCACTCAATAAAAATAAGGCGATCTTGTAGCTTGGCTACAGTAGTATTGTTCAGACAGCCTGTGATCGCCTCAATGATCGAAAGGATGTTCTTGTCAGAAAGCGAATAGCCAATGAAGACAATAGGATGCTCTATGAAAGTAGTAAGTAGCTTTGCGGCGAGGTAGGGGTTTTTCTTGTTAAATTCTTGATAGTCTTCATTGGTGAGAACCAGTGAATTTGGATCAGTGACGCTGCCGTGTATCTTGTATATTTCGGCAATGCCTTGAGGTGATCCGAAAAGAAGTTGATCCTGACCGATATACGGCTTGAAATCAGGGAAAACGCTTTCAATAAACAGGTCCCAATTCGTTGTAATAATTCCGTCGACAACCACACTCTTCAAGGCGTCAATTTCGACGGCCAGCTCCGCAGGCGTAGCGCGTTTTGATACTACTTCAGACAAATAGCGGCATATCTCGATCTTTAGAGCTGAGCGTTCTGATGTGCAGAACTTTTCGTAGCTCTTGCGGCTGTCGGCGTACTCGGCTTCGGTCCACCATTTCTCATTGAAATTGGCAGCGATCAGAGAGGCTGCAATAGGCAAGTCACTCTCGGCCTTTGAGCGGTAGAACGCATATGGATGATCAGTAAAGACACTAAACTTTTCTAGAAGGGCTTCCCAGCTCTCCAGGCCCATATAGCGGCGTGACATGCCAGAGCCAATGAATAGAAAAGGAGCTGTTTGGAACTGCATGAGGTGCTTCGCTAATTCCTCATCTAAAGCCATTTACCTGTCCTCATATTCGGGCATCTTAACGACCACGACACACCTTATGAGAGCAATCCAACTACCACAATAGATATGGCAAAAATCTGGTGTTGCCGTTATATAAATCTCCGTAACGTTCGTCTCGGTGATTTGGAAGGTGGATGATGGACGGCAAATTCGTGGCCTACTACCGTGTGTCTACGGACAAGCAAGGCCGCTCTGGGCTTGGCCTGGAGGCTCAGCAGGTTGCCGTCAGCTCCTACCTCAATGGAGGCAATTGGAAGCTCCTGGCTGAGTTTACGGAGGTGGAGAGTGGGAAACGGAATGACCGGCCTAAGCTGGAGGAGGCTAAGGAGCTATGCCGCCTCACGGGGGCCACTCTGGTCATTGCCAAGCTGGATAGGCTAAGCCGTAACGCGGCCTTCCTCCTGAACCTTAGGGATGCTGGGATTGAGTTTGTGGCGGCTGACATGCCCAACGCCAATCGGCTGACCGTCGGTATTATGGCACTGGTGGCGGAGGATGAGCGGGAGCGTATCAGCCAACGCACCAAGGCCGCTCTTGCTGCCGCTAAGGCCCGTGGAACGCGCCTGGGCAACCCTCAAGGCTTCGGGGGTGCTGTGTACCGCGACGGCGGGAAGGCTGCCCAGGTGGCGGCTGATGGGTTTGCCTCCACCGTTATCCCCACCATTCAGCGCCTCCAGGGTGAGGGGCTGAGCCTGAATGCCATCTCCAAGCGACTCGGAGAAATGGGTGTCCGTACGGCCCGTGGTGGAGCCTGGACAGCTCAGTCTGTCAAAAATGTGTTGTCCCGTGCCTGAGGGTGACAGAGGTTTAATGTGCCTCCTCAGCGTCCCTGGGGCTGCCTCTCGTGCCATCTGAGACAGAGACGGTATTCCGCTGGACCGATCATGTCGTTTTTCCCGACATTAGGCCGGGCAGCGCCTCCCCCGTCACCCACTGCTGGAACTGGTGGGCCTCAGGCTTGTCCGAACGCATGATCAGCCTAAGGAGACCTTAATCTACGTGACAACACGCACCCGTTGGGGTCTTCAAGGGATTGCTACCAATCCATGACCCTTCACATTATGAGGCAGGTGACAGAGGCTCAACCTCTCATGGGGTATTCACGGTGGGCAGCGGCATAAGAACCGCACTCAGAACGTAACATTGTTACTCTCTTCAAGGTTGATTATCTAGAGTGGTTAGCAGGGGCTATTGGTTGTGTAGAGTCACAGACCACGAAGAAAGTTTGAGCCTAGCTTGGGTGGCGCGAGGTGCTGGCTGAACCAAAAGTTCCTGTGTAAGTCATACAGAAAGATCAGGCTGCCACTAGCTGAGTTTGAGTTGGTGCCTTTGCAACTGCCTTTCTAACACCCCTCTCTGAATAGCCGGACATTCCAGCCAGTTCCTCCTGCGGGAGATAGGGATGGTTTTCCAACAACCAGCGCAGCTTTTCTTTCTTGCTAGCAATAGAGCTGACTTTAGCAGCTATCTCCTTATAATTCAGACACCAAAGAATGTCATTTAGCTTCTCTTCATAGAAGACTGGGAATGTAGCAGAGGTGTTGAAGCCCTCAAGGTGTCCGATACGGTTGCTGGGGGTTACGTTGTGTCCGTAACCGGCCTCCATAACATTGTCAGGAACAAGCCTACGGCGTTGGTGACCACCATAAGGGACGAGTTCAAGGAAACCATGATGCTCTAGGAGAGCGATAAGCGTTGCCTGAGACAGGCTGGCTCTGTCCGCCATCTCAGCAACCCTGAGACCAACCCTCCGAGGCTTCTGGATTGCTTCTTGTCGCCTCCTCTCCTTCCTATAACCATAGCTGCGGCTACTGACTGGATGGAGGTCACTGCGCTGCCGAACGATTTGGTCATAGACTACCCTGACCTGATCGGGATCATACCTCCAGAGCCGCTCTTGGATTGCGGACAAGCGAGCTAGCTCACCGCCTCCAGCAATTGCATCCGCGATGGCAAATCGAACGGTCCAGTCAAACTCTACAACGAGCTTATCAACTTCCTCCATAACAGCCTCCTTCTGTGTGTCCGAATTGAAGGAGGGCAATGGGATCGGACACGCCCATAGACCTTGGAGGCGCGGTCTGCATTCCTCCTAAGGTCGGGGGTTTGTGGTCGACAGTATGGCCAGAGATTTGATTTAGCTGAGGAAGTTTGCTCCTCCTGCTCCTCAGGACCCAGTTCAACCCCAACGGCTCTTAGGCAACCATGGGAGCTGAATGGACGGCAGGTCGCCACCATCATTGGGGCGGTGGCAGCCACTCACTCCCGACCGCAATGCTGAAGGCTCCAGGAGAGTCCAGGATGCGCCCTGAGGGAGCGTCCGCTACCCTGGAGCCCAGACCGCTACAGCCCGCTCCTGGAGTCACCGAGGACTCATACGCAGATGCCAGCGCCTTCTAGCTCAATGGAGCGTGGCCCCTGTCACCTCGCGCTCCTTCAGAGCAAGTTGGGCGCGATAGTAGAGAGTGAGGGCAGCGGACTCCTCAGGGCTGATCTCAGTGGCAGCCTCCAGGGCTTCCACCTCTTCAAGGGCGAGGACGAGGGGCTTGAAGTTGGAGGAGAACCTGGGCATGGACCGGCCTGGGTGTGTAGATTGAGTTGTGTCATTCTACCAAACCCAGACACGAAGAATTGACCCAATTAGGGAGACCTCTAGGGTCTCTCTGGTGAGGCGTCTGCAAGCATATAAGTGTATCGATTGGCGTCCAGGTACAGACAGGCCAGTACTGTCTCCCGGCTGATGTTGGCCCCGGGTTGCTCACGGGTGATGTAGGCGCGGCGGGATATGCCCAAAACGTTGGCAGCCTTCTCCTGGGTCCAGCACATTCGTTCGCGCCAAGCCCTCAGGTCCTCATGTGTCCATTCCGCGAAGGTGATGGGTCGATCTTGCATCGTCCTGTTCCTGTCCTGCCCAGGGGAGTCCAGGGCGCGTGGGGGACGATCAATAGCGAGATAATCAGGACCTCTGCCATAGGTGCTTTCCGAGTTGCGTATAGCCTCTCAGGAGTCCGCTGGGTGCCCTCTGGCGGTTCAGGGTGGGTTTGGTGCGGCGGGTGATGCCCAGGTCCTCAGCGGCTCCCGCCTACGTCCTGCCCATTCGCCCACGCCAAGCCTTCACGCTTTCATGGGTCGAAGAGGGAAACTCTGGAGTGCCTTGCGCTGCCCCCCACCGCACAAATCATCAGGGTTCGACGAGGTGGGAAAGGAGGCAACAGCCCATCAACCACAGTTGATTTGAGGTTGGTCTACCGACGCTGCATCGCGTGTGATACCGTGTGCCACCAACGTGTAGCACCAACGTGTGTAACCGCGCTGGTCAGATGGCGCTAAAAAACGAGCTAAATCAATGTCTTAGGCCGCGACCGGCAAGGTGGCGGAGGGGATGGGATTCGAACCCACGATAGGGCTTTAAACCCTATGACGGTTTAGCAAACCGTTGCCTTCAGCCACTCGGCCACCCCTCCAGCCAGTGCGGCGTCCCGTGGGGCACCGCTGGCGTGGGGAGGTTTCTAATGGCCAGCCGTACCCTTGTCAACGCTTACGGAGGCCAAAATCCGCTTTTCCTGAAAAACAAGATGATGAGACAAATCTGTATAAAATTTTAGGCACTTTTTAACGGTCGGCGGTTATGATGCAACCATGAGCAACAAAAAACCCGACCGAAAGCCTGGGTGACGCACAACTCAGTCGCGCGAGGCCGATTCCGAACAGCCCGCCCCGCCGGACAGTGACGCCGCACCCCGATGCCGTGGAGGATTCCATGACCCTGTCACGCCGCTGCGCCGAAACGCTGATCGATCTCGTCGAGATCAAGCTGAGTTGCCTGGAAATCACCGACCGCGAAGACCAGCGGGAAAAGGAACTGCTGCAGCGCTGCGTTCAGGAACTGAATGCCGAACTGCGCGGCGAAAACGGGGCGCTCGCCAACTTCGCGGCACCCAAGCGCCGCGGCCGGCGGCCCAAGCATCTCCAACTCCACGACCTGCACATCGCCTGATCCGACGCCCCGGCCGACCGCCGACTCCGCACCGCCCGTTCCGGTCGGTGCCGGTTCAGGTCAGTGCCGGCTCCTTGGCCTGCATCGGATGGATCGCCGGTGCTTCACGGGGCAGCAGAATGGTGAAGCGGGTTCCCTGCCCCGGCCAGGACTGGACGGACACCGTACCGCCCAGTGGGCCGGTGACGGTGTTGAACACGATGTGCAGGCCAAGGCCCGAACCGCCCTGCCCCCGCTTCGTGGTGAAGAAGGGGTCGAACACCTTCGGCAGATGTTCCGGTGCAATGCCGGCGCCGTCGTCGATGAAGTCGATTCGCACCCGCTCGGCCCCATTCGGCTGCGCGGTGATCCGGATCCTGCCCGCCGGCCTGTCACCGGTCCGGTCGCCGTCGCCATAGGCGTGGACAACGGCATTTATCACCAGATTGGTCAACACCTGCCCCAGGGCGCCGGGAAAGCTGTCCATCGTAAGTTCGTCGTCGCACTCCACCGCCACCTTCAGGTTGGTGCGCTTCAGCCGCGGGCGGAGGGAGAACAGCAGTTCGCGGATATAGCTGCCCAGTTCGAACACCCGCCGGTCGCCGGATGACTGGTCGACCGCCACCTGCTTGAAGCTCTGCACCAGCGAGGCGGCCCGGTCGATGTTGGCCATCAGCAGGCGGCTGCTTTCGCCCAACCCATCCATGAACTCCAGGAACTCCGACCGGCGCAGCGTGTTGCCGGTGAAGCGGTCGCGCAGGTTCTGCGCCTGTTCGCCGATGTGGCTGGCCGCCGTCAGGCCGATGCCGATCGGCGTGTTGATCTCATGCGCGACACCCGCCACCAGCTGGCCGAGCGACGCCATCGTTTCGGCCTGGATCAGGCTTTCCTGCGCCTCTCGCAGATCCGCCAGCGCCCGTTCCGCCTCCTCCCGCGCCTGGACCATCGCCGACTCGGTGGCCTTGCGGTCGGTGATGTCGTAAAGCCAGGTCAGCAGAGCCGGTTCGCCGTCCAGTTCGATGCTGTTCCACGAGGACAGAACCCAGACGAAGCTGCCGTCGGGCCGGCGGAAACGGATTTCGGCGTTGCGGAAAGGGCCTTCGCGGTCGAATCGGGCGATCAGTGCGTCGCGTTCTGCGGGATCGGCATACAGGTCGGCCACCGGCGTGCGCATCAACTCGGACCGGCTGCGCCCCATCAGCCGCACGGACTGGGCATTGCAGAACAGCCAGCGCCCGTCGCGGGTGGTGACGTTGACCGCGATCGGCGCCGCTTCCATGATCTTCAGCAACCGTTCCTCGCTGGCGCGCAGCCGCTCCTCCTGCCGGCGGGTTTCGGTGATGTCGGTCATGATGCCGGCATAGCGCACCGCCCGCCCGGTCTCATCGCGAAAGGCGCGGCCCTTGGCGGCGATCCACACCCAGCCGCCGCCTTCATGCCGCAGGCGGTAGGAATAGGCGTAGCTTGTGGTTTCCCCCGCCAGATGCGAGGCGATATGGGCCAGCACCCGTTCGCGGTCGTCCGGGTGCAGCCGCCTCTCCCAGAAATCCGGCGGCATCGGCGGCCGGGCACGGTAGCCCAGAATGCGCGGGAAAGTGTCCGACCACCAGCAGGTGCCGCCCAGCAGATCGGCATCCCACACGGCGGCGCCGGTCGCCTCCAGCGCCATCTCCAGCCGTTCGCCGATTTCCGGTTCATGGAAGGCCGGTTCATGGAGGGCCGTTCCCGGCGCGGCGTGCCGGCGGGTGACCCGGCGCCCGGCGGCAAGGCCCAGCAGCATCCCCAGCAGACCGCCGGCAGCAACAGCCGCCAGCGCCACCATCTCCGGTTCTGCCGCCATGAAACCTCCGCCGTTTCCAGCACTTTGGCGATAATAACCGGGAAAATTCAACCGGGGCTTTGCCGCAACGCCGCACGTCATCCAAGAAAAAAGCCTCTCCCGCGGGGAGAGGCTTTCTTTCGGACAGTAAGGCGATAGCCCACAGCCAATAGGATGCGGGCGCTTACCCCTTCAGCTTCTTTGTCAGAATTTCGTTGACCATCGCCGGGTTGGCCTTGCCCTGCGTCGCCTTCATCACCTGACCGACGAAGAAGCCGAACAGCTTGTCCTTGCCGCCACGGAATTCCGCCACCTTGTCGGGGTTGGCCGCCAGGACGGCGTCGATCGATCCTTCGATGGCGCTGGTGTCGGTGACCTGACGCAGACCCTTCTTCTCGACGATGTCGGCGGCCTTCTCGCCGGTCTCGAACATCGTCTCGAACACTTCCTTGGCGATGCGGCCGGAGATGGTGTTGTCGGCGATCAGGTCGATCAGCCCGCCGAGATTCTCGGCGGAAACCGGGCTCTCCTCGATCTCCTTGCCGGCCTTGTTCAGATAGCCGAACAGCTCGCCGGTGACCCAATTGGACGCCAGCTTCGGGTCGCGGCCCTTGGCCACCGCCTCGAAATAGTCGGCCTTCGACTTCTCCGAGACCAGCACGCCGGCGTCATAGACCGACAGCTTGTAGTCTTCGATGAAGCGGGCCTTCTTGTCGTCCGGCAGTTCGGGCAGCGTCTTCCTGATGTCCTCCACCCAGGCCGCATCGAGTTCCAGCGGCAGCAGGTCGGGGTCGGGGAAATAGCGGTAGTCGTGCGCCTCTTCCTTCGACCGCATGGAGCGGGTCACGAATTTCGTCGTGTCCCACAGGCGGGTCTCCTGGTCGATCTTGCCGCCTTCCTCGATGATCTCGATCTGGCGGCGCGCCTCATACTCGATGGCCTGCATGACGAAGCGGATCGAGTTGACGTTCTTGATCTCGCAGCGGGTGCCGAAGGGGTCGCCCGGCTTGCGCACCGACACGTTGACGTCGCAGCGCATGGAGCCTTCCTCCATGTTGCCGTCGCAGGTGCCGAGATAGCGCAGGATCGACCGCAGCTTGCGCACGTAGGCGCCCGCCTCCTCCGAACTGCGCATGTCGGGTTCCGACACGATTTCCATCAGCGCGACGCCGGACCGGTTCAGGTCGATGTAGGTCTTGGACGGGTGCTGGTCGTGCAGAGACTTGCCGGCGTCCTGTTCCAGATGCAGGCGGGTGACGCCGACGGTGCGGCTGGTGCCGTCCGGCAGGTCCAGCACGATCTCGCCCTTGCCGACGATCGGCTGCAGGAACTGGCTGATCTGGTAGCCCTGCGGCAGGTCGGCGTAGAAGTAGTTCTTGCGGTCGAAGACCGAGGTCAGGTTGATCTGCGCCTTCAACCCCAGTCCCGTGCGCACCGCCTGTTCGACGCAATATTCGTTGATGACGGGCAGCATGCCGGGGAACGCGGCGTCGACGAAGCTGACCTGGCTGTTCGGCGCGGCCCCGAATTCGGTGGCGGAGCCGGAGAACAGCTTCGCGTTCGAAATCACCTGGGCATGGACCTCAAGCCCGATCACCACTTCCCAATCGCCCGTTTCACCCTGGATGTACGACATCGTTCCGCTCTTCGACGTTCACGGCACGGGACGGGCCGTGGACCGCCGCGAAAACGGGCGCCCCGGCCATACCCTTGGAATCCTGTTTCTTCTAGCGCCCTTTGCGCCCGCACGCACGCTTTATCGCGCCGTGGCGTTTCTACCCCTTTTGCGCGGCCCGCCAGAAACGCGCCGTTAACACTCGGGCAAGCTTTGACCGCCACGCTGAACCGATCGAGCGGGGGAATCGCAATGTCGCAGGCGCTGGTGCGGAAGATCGGGTTCGGTGCGGCCATGGCTGGGCTGCTTGCGGCGGGTGTCGCCTTCATCGGCCATGCCGCCGCCCAGCCGGCCGCCTCACGCCCTGCCGACGTCTCCCTCGTCCCGGCGACCCTCACCCCGGCCCCCGCGGCACCGGCATCCGCCGAGTTCCCCGACGCCACCATGTCGCGCAGCGACCAGGACGAGGCCACGGTCCTGCGCCTGGACGGCATCATCACGCCGGGGGCGGAGCGCCGCTTCATCGATGCCCTGAAAGCCCTGCCCGCCCTCCGTCCGGTGGTGGTCGAACTGTCGAGCCCCGGCGGCTTCACGGCGGCGGGATATCGCATGATCGACGCGGTGCTGGCCGAGCGCCAGGGCGGCCGTCCGGTCGCCACCCGGGTGCGCGACGGCGAGTCATGCGAAAGCATGTGCGTCGGCCTCTATCTGGCCGGCTACCCCCGCTATGCGGCGCCGCGAGCGGAGTTCATGGTCCATGCCCCGCGCATGGCGGAGAATGGCCGGATGACCATGCGGTCCACCCAGAGGATGGTGCAGCGGCTGGTGTCTCTGGGCGCCTCACCGGCCTGGATCCAGCGCGTGACGGCGGCGGGGGGCTTCTCCGGCGCCCGCGACTATCGCGATACCGCCGACCGCCTGACAGCCGACGGCGCCAACATCGTCACCGACCTGCTGCGCTGAGCGGATCCTCCGCCACATTCTCCGGCGAGCGGCCGACGATCCGCTCATAGACCTCCGGGTCGGTCGCCCCCTCCGTCCCGAACACCAGAACGCGGGCGTCGGGCGCAAGGCCGAGGGCGAGCCGCACCTCCTCATGCGCCGCGGCGCAGAGCAGCCCGGCCAGACCGGCCACGCCAGATTCGCCCGCCACGATCGGCCGGCCGCCATGATTGCCGTCGGCCAGCTTGCGCATGGCGGTGACCGCGCCCTCGTCGGGAATGGTCAGGAAATCGTCGGCTCCGCGCTCCAGGATCGCCCAGGCCAGCAACGAGACCTCGCCACAGGCAAGCCCGGCCATCACCGTATCCAGGTCGCCCTCCGACCGCACCGGACGGCCGGCGACGGCGCTCTGGTACAGGCAGTCGGCGTTGTGCGGCTCCACCACCACGAAGCGCGGGCGCTGGCGGCCCCAGCTTTCCCACAGATGCCCGCAGACAGCCGCCGGCAGGCTGCCGACGCCGCCCTGGACGAACACGTGGGTCGGCCTTTCGCTGGCGGGCAGCTGCGAGAGCGCCTCCTCCACCATCACGGTGTAGCCCTGCATCACGTCGCGCGGAATATCCATATAGCCGGTGTAGGAGGTATCGGAGACGACGAACCAGCCCTGTTCCGCCGCATCGGCGGCGGCCCGGCGCACCGCGTCGTCGTATAAACCGTCGACCACCACCACACGCGCCCCGTACGCCCCGATGGCCGCACGGCGTCCGGGCGAGCAGGCGGACGGCACGTACACCACGCAGTTGCAGCCGAACACCTGCGCTCCCCAGGCGACCGACCGGCCATGGTTGCCGTCGGTCGCGGTGGTCACGGTCAGTGTACGCGTCACCTTGGCATAGCGGCCGACGACGAGGTCCAGCGCCGTCACCGGCACGCCCGGCACCCGCGCCGTCACCTCCCGCGCCAGCAGCCGCAGCACGGCGTATGCCCCGCCCAGCGCCTTGAAGCTGCCCAGCGCGAAGCGGGCGCTTTCATCCTTGTACCAGAGCCGGTCGATCCCGGCCTCCCGCGCCAGGCCCGGCAGGGAGCGCAGCGGCGTCGGGGCATAGCCGGGCCAGGCGCCGATCTCCGCCATCGCCTCTTCGAAGGCGGCGCGGCTCAGGATCGCGCGCTCGGACGGGCCGTAGACCCGCTCCAGGTCGGCGCGCGGATTGGAAAAATGGCGCGGCAGGCAGGAGGATGGGGAGACGGCTTGGTGGGGCATGGCTTCGCTCTCCGGGCCGGCCGGCGGGCGACGTCGTCCGCGACGGCACATCCCGCGACCACGCACAACGAGATCAGATGCCATCCACCGCCGTCAAGACGCCAGCGCGGGCGCGGCTGCTACCGAATGAAGCATCCGCAAGGCGAATGACGGCAAAACGGCAAAGCGGCGGTCAGCGCTTCCATTCGCGGCTGGATTTGATGAAGTCGGTCAGGGTGACGCCGATCTTGTCGTCGATGATCGCCACCTCGCCGCGGGCAACCAGAACGCCTTCGACATAGACGTCGGTCGGATCCTTCAGATGGCGGTCGAGCTCGACGACGGCACCACGGCCGAGCTTCAGCAGGTCGCGGACGCGGAGCATGGCGGTGCCGATGACGACCTTGATCTCCACCGGCGCGTCGCCGATGGCGAAGGACGAGGCATCGCCGTCGTTGGGATCGGGCGCGCCGAGCAGGTCGTCGATGTTGGCCATGGATGTCCAAGCTCCCGCGCCGCGAGGGGGCGCCATTTACACGAACGACCTACTCTACACCCCCGATGGGCAGGCGGGCAACGGCACCGGTCGGCGGGCTATGCGACAAGATTGGGCTTTTCCCGCCCCGGAGCTTCGCCCACACTGTCGGACCGCCCGCCGCTGCGGGCCTCGCCTGCCTGCCGGACTGTTCGTTGCTATCAAGCAACGACATCGGCAGTGCAAGGGCAACGACCAACCGTAACCGGGTTCACCGTGATGACCGACAGCAGCAATTCCCCGCTTGTGGACGTTTCCTGGCTGAAAAGCCGGCTCGACAGCCCCGGCATCGTGGTCCTGGACGTACGGACCCCGCCAAGCGGCGGCTTCATTCCGGGATCGGTTCATTCCGATTACGCAACGGCTGGCTGGCGGACCGTGATCGGCGGCGGGGCCGGGATGCTGCCGGAACCGGCGGCGCTGGAGGGGCTGATCGGCGGTCTCGGCATCGGCAACGGCGACCATGTGGTCCTGGTGGCGGCCGGCGCCAACGCGTCGGACATGGGCAACGCCACCCGCGTCTACTGGACCTTCAAGATGCTGGGGCATGACGCGGTGTCGGTTCTGGACGGCGGTTTCGCCGCCTGGACCGCGGCCGGCGGCGCGGTGGAGCCCGTGCCGGCGGAGCGCAAGCCGACCGGCTTCGAAGCCCATCCCCGCAACGACCTGCGCGCCACCCTGGAGCAGGTCGAGGCGGCGGTGAAGGCCGGCGGCACGCCGCTGCACGATGCCCGCTCCGCCGAGCAGTTCGCCGGCAAGGCCAAGAGCCCGCAGGCCCGCGCCGCCGGCACCATCCCGGGCGCGGTGAACCTGGACATCGCCCCGCTCTTCTCCGCGGCGGACCATCGTTTCGCCTCGGCCGAGACGGTGAAGGCGATGGCCGGTCAGGCCGGGTTGCCGCTGCGGGACCAGCCCATCACCTTCTGCAACACCGGCCATCTCGCCTCGGTGTCCTGGTTCGCGCTGAGCGAGATCGCCGGCGTGCCGGGGGTGCGGCTCTATGACGGCTCCATGTCGGAATGGAGCGCCGACCCGCAACGCCCGCTGCAGACCGAAGGCTGAATTATACCGCCGAGCGCAAGTTCCGGCTTACGCTCGGCGGCAAGGGCCGCGACTGCGGCCCCGCAGGCCCATGCCTGCGAAGGCAGGCGGCCGGACGGCCGCGCCCGCCGTTCGAGGGCGGGCGCAAAGCCTGATGTGTCGGGCTTTGCGCTTGATTGTATTACACCTTGGCTCGACGGCGGCGCAGGCGGCTGAGGTCGCTGCGCCGCACCAGCCCCAGCAGCACGGCGGCGATGGCGTAGACCGCAAGACCGACCACCGCCAGCACCAGCAGCCCGCCCAGCCGCTCAAACAGGCCGGTGGCGCCCAGCCAAGGCGCCAGCCGGTCGGTGGCAAGCCAAAGGGCGCCGGCCATGGCGGTGGCTGCGAGCACCATGCGCGGCAGGTTGCGGATCAGGCGCGCATCGGCCCGGAACAGGTTGCGCCGGTGCAGCACCAGCGCCAGCAGGCCGGCATTCACCCAGGCCCCGACGGAGGTGGCGACCGCCAGCCCGACCTGGGACAGCGGCCCCATCAGCGCCAGCTTCAGCGCCACATTGACGCCGACCGCCACCAGCGCCACCCGCACCGGCGTCGCCGTGTCCTGGCGGGCGTAGAAGCCGTTGACTAGACTGCGGATCACCACGAAGGCCGGCAATCCCAGCGCATAGGCCTGCAGTGTGAGGGCGGAAGCCGCGGTATCCGACGGGCCGAAGGCACCGCGCTGGAACAGCACCGACAGGATCGGCGTGCCCGCCACCAGGAAGGCGATGGCCGCCGGCAGGGTCAGCACCAGCGACAGTTCGATGGCGCGGTTCTGGCTGTCGACCGCGCCGGCCTCGTCGCCGCTCTTGATCCGCCTGGACATTTCCGGAAGCAGAACGGTCGCCACGGCGATGCCGATCACCCCCAGCGGCAGTTGGTTCAGCCGGTCGGCGTAATAGAGGTAGGACACCGCGCCGGTGGGGAGGGCCGAGGCGATCAGCGTATCGGCGAACAGGCTGATCTGGGTCAGGCCCGATCCCAGGGCCGCCGGCCCCAGCACCGTCAGGAAGCGCTTCACGTCGGGGGACAGGCGCGGCACCACCGGCCGCAGGACCATGCCCGCCCGCCGCGCATCCCAGGCCAGATAGAGATACTGCGCCACACCCGCCGCCAGCACGCCCCAGGACAGCGCATGGCCGGCGCTGGGCATCAGCGGCGTGCCCACCACCAGCGCCGCGATCAGGCACAGGTTCATCAGGATGGGGGCGGCAGCGGCGGCCCCGAAGCGGCTCATGCTGTTCAGCACGCCGCCATAGAGCGACACCAGCGAGATGAACAGCAGATAGGGGAAGGTGATGCTGGTGAACAGCACGGCCAGCCGGAACTTCTCCGGGTCTTCGGCGAATCCGGGGGCGAAGACCGTCATGAATTGCGGCATGAAGGCCAGCACCGCCAGCAGCAGAACCAGCTGTACGATGACCAGCAGGGTCATCACCTCGTCGGCGAAGCGACGGGCGGCGGCGGCGCCGTCCTGCACCAGCTTTCCCGAGAACAGCGGCACGAAGGCGGAGTTGAAGGCGCCTTCCGCGAACAGGGCGCGAAAATGGTTCGGCAGCCGGAAGGCGACGAAGAAGGCGTCGGCCACCGGCCCGGCACCGAGCAGCGCCGCGGTCAGCACGTCGCGCAGGAAACCGAGCACCCGGCTGACCAGCGTCAGGCCGCCGACGGACAGGATATGACGGAACACGATGGCAGGATCGCTCTTGTGGTGCAGAATTGGCCCGGCGGCATCCTAGAGTTCATCGGTTGCTTATTGAAGCACCGGATGAACTCCAGACATTTGATTCCTCGTGCGATTCACGCTTCGGACGATTCGGCCCGAAACGATCGCGCTCTGGCGACGCGGCCGCGTTCGTCATAGGATCGCCGCCCGGATTCGTCCAGAACGCATCTCAAGTCACCACAGGTCGAAGGCCCCCGACATGCCGCAGCAAGCCCTCCCCCTGACCTATCTGGAAGCCGGCGAAGCCAATGGCGGAACACCGATGCTGGTCCTGCACGGCCTGTTCGGGTCGGCGCGCAACTGGCAGACGCTGGCCCGCCGCTTCGGCGAAACGCGCCGGGTCTATGCGCTGGACCTGCGCAACCACGGCGGCGCCCCCTGGGCCGAGGGCATGAGCTATCCGGAGATGGCGGCCGACGTGCTGCGCTTCCTCGACGACCGCGGCTTCGCCCGCGCCACCATCGTCGGCCACTCGATGGGCGGCAAGGTCGCCATGGCGCTGGCGCTGGCCCATCCCGACCGCGTGGAGCGGCTGGTGGTGGCCGACATCGCCCCCGTCGCCTACACCCACACCCACGCCCCCTATGTCGCCGCGATGAAGGCCGCGAAGCTGGAAGGCGTCACCCGCCGGCCGGAGGTGGAGGCCCAGCTGGCCGAAGCCGTGCCGGAGGCGCCGCTGCGCTCGTTCCTGATGCAGAACCTGGTGCTGGAGAACGGCGTTTTTTCCTGGCGGATCAACCTCGACTCCATCGGCGCGAACATGGAGGAACTGATCGGCTTCCCCGATTTCGGCGGCGCCCGCTATGAAGGCCCCGCCCTCTTCATCGGCGGCGGTGCGTCCGACTACATCCGGCCGGAGCATCACGACGCCATCCGCCGCTATTTCCCCAAGGCGGAAATCCGCATGATCGAGGGCGTCGGGCATTGGCTGCATGCCGAACGTCCGGCGGAATTCGCGTCGATGGTGGAGGGTTTCATCTGATTTCGGCGGTAAAACTCCACAATTTCGCGGAGTTGTAAGCCGAACCAGATATTGCATCGCCCGGACGTCGGGGCTATCAAGCCAGCGCGCCCCAAAACGCGGCCCGCGACCATAACGCGGCTGCCTTTCCTCGAAGGATCGCCCCACCATGAGCGTCATCACCGAGATTCACGCCCGCGAAATTCTGGACAGCCGCGGCAACCCGACCGTGGAAGTGGACGTTGCGCTGGACAGCGGCGCGTTCGGCCGCGCCGCGGTGCCGTCGGGCGCCTCCACCGGCGCCCATGAGGCGGTCGAGCTGCGCGACGGCGACAAGAACCGCTTCGGCGGCAAGGGCGTGCTGAAGGCGGTCGAGTCCGTCAACGGCGAGATCTACGACGCGCTCGCCGGCCTGGACGCCGACGACCAGCGCGCCATCGACCTCGCCATGATCGACCTGGACGGCACCGAGAACAAGAGCCGCCTGGGCGCCAACGCCATCCTGGGCGTGTCGCTGGCCGTCGCCCGCGCCGCCGCCGAGGATGCCGGCCTGCCGCTGTACCGCTATGTCGGCGGCGCCTTCGCCTCGCTGCTGCCGGTGCCGATGATGAACATCATCAACGGCGGCGCCCATGCCGACAACCCGATCGACATCCAGGAATTCATGATCATGCCGGTGGGTGCCGAAACCGGCGCCGACGCCATCCGCATGGGCTCCGAGATCTTCCAGGCGCTCAAGAAGAAGCTGAAGGACGCCGGCCACAACACCAATGTCGGCGACGAGGGCGGCTTCGCCCCCAACATCGGCTCGACCGACGAGGCGCTCGGCTTCGTCATGAAGGCCATCGAGGCCGCCGGCTACAAGCCGGGCGACGACGTCATGCTGGCGCTCGACGCCGCCTCGACCGAGTTCTTCAAGAACGGCAAGTACGAGCTGGCCGGCGAAGGCAAGTCGCTGTCGCCGGACCAGATGGTTTCCTACTGGTCCGATCTGGTCGGCCGCTTCCCGATCATCTCGATCGAGGACGGCATGGCGGAAGACGATTGGGAAGGCTGGAAGGCGCTGACCGACGCCATCGGCAAGAAGGTGCAGCTGGTCGGCGACGACCTGTTCGTCACCAACCCCAAGCGTCTGGCCCAGGGCATCAAGCAGGGCGTGGCGAACTCGATCCTGGTCAAGGTGAACCAGATCGGCACGCTGTCGGAGACGCTGGAAGCGGTCGATATGGCGCACAAGGCCGGCTACACCGCCGTCATGTCGCACCGTTCGGGCGAGACCGAGGACAGCACCATCGCCGACCTCGCCGTCGCCACCAACTGCGGCCAGATCAAGACCGGCTCGCTGAGCCGTTCGGACCGTCTGGCCAAGTACAACCAGCTGATCCGCATTGAGGAGCAGCTGGGCGTCGCCGCCCGCTACGCCGGCCGCAGCATCCTGAAGGCCTGAGCGCCGTAGGGTAAGGGAAAGCCCCTCTCCGGTTCACCGGAGAGGGGCTTTTTTATTGGTGGGGGACACCGCGGAGAAGGATCCTCACTCCCCGGCGAGCGCGCCGATCATCTTGCGCACCGCGGTCATCTGGAAACCGCCCTTGCGGGCGAAATCGTAGCCGGTGTAGCCGAACCAGTCCCAGCAGGCCTTGGGGTTGGAGGACGGCTTGGCGTTGGCGTCGATCTGCGGGTACAGCACGACGATGTTGTTGACGTCGGCCCAGCGGTTGTAGCCGGCATTCACGGCGAAATGGTCGCCGATCAGGTTCGACGCCATCTTGCAGCCGTGGAAGGCGACATGGATGCGGCAGGTCTGCTTGCCGTCCTCGCACGCTTCCGGAACATAGACGTAGCCGGTCTTGGCCATGCCGCTGCGGCTGGAATCGCCGACGAAGGGGGCCTGGCTGAACAGCTGCGGCTGACGGGCCGCGGCGGGGGCGTTCGGGATCCTGGCGTCGGCGTAGAAGAAGCGGACGATGGCGCCGGCCTGGTCGTACTGGCAGTTGTTGATGTATTCGCTCTTCTCATCCTCCTTCGGGATGAAGTCGCAGGCGGCGCCATAGCCGTCGGTGATGTAGGCATGCGCCGCCTTCGGCAGCTTCACATAGGTGAGGTTGGCGTCCGCCACGCCCAGCGCCTTGTAGAACTGCGACGTGGCGTCGGCGACCGGGCGCTTCACGGTCAGGTCGTTGTCGCCGTTGAACAAGTAGATCTTCGACTGCGCCATGTTGGACAGCGGGTCGATGTCCTTCGACTTCTCGCGGGCCTTGGCGTTGGCGACCAGCGCGTCGACATCCGGCGGTCCCATCGCCACGTCCATGCAGCGCTTCAGCGCCACCACCGCCAGGGCGATGCCGCCTTCCGACACTTCGGCACAGGCATAGGGACCGCCGGCGACGAGGCCGGCCGCCTTGACCAGACCCGAATAGGCGACCTGGAACTGCCCGGCCATATAGGCGCCGGAGGAAATGCCGGACACCGTGGTCTGCGCCGGATCGATCTTCAGCTTCAGATCGGCCAGCTTGATCTGTCCGCCGGTTTGGGCGCCGGTTTGGGCCGCTGCGGGAAGCGGCGCGAGAACGATGAGGGCCGCAAGCGCCGATTTCAAAATGGCTTGGTTGGAAATGGTCATGGAAGGGTCACCTTTGCCCTGCAAGGGTTGTCAACATCGCGTGGACAGCGGCGATCTTCGCCCCGCCCTTCATCGCGTAATCCGCCCCCGTCGTGCCGATCCAGTCCCGGCAGGCGATCGGGTCCGCCGAACGGCGGGGCGAAAGCTGCGGGTAGAGCACGATCAGATTGTTGTTGGCCGCCCAGCGGTTGAAGCCGGCACCGGTGATCTCGCTGGAATGGGCGACATGGAACTGGAGCGCAGGGAACTGGAGCGCAGGGAACTGGAGCGCCATGAAGGCACCCGCCGCCAGACCCGACGCCGAACTCTTCTCGATGACGATGTTGCGCGGCGGAAGCGGCGGCGCCGGCTCGCCCGCCCCGGCGCCCGCCCCGTCAGCGAAAACCGCGAGCAGCGTCAGCGCCGCACTCCACGCAATCAGAAGATCCCGGGCCTGCCGATACGATGCCACCTGCCACGCCCCATCCGCGATAATTAACGCTTAAGGTAGCAGGGCAATGTCGTTTGTCTATCGAAAAGGATTTCACGCCGCCCGATACACGCGCATGCATGAGCATCCACAACCCGACCGGCTGTGGACGGGGCCGAATGGCTTGCTGCGGCCGGGCGACGTGCCGGCGGAGCCACCGCCCCGCCGGCAATCCGTCCTCGGCCGCAGAATCGGCGGCTTCAGCCGCGCAGATAGGCCAGCACATTCTCCGGCGAGGATTCGCCGTAGGGATCGCCGTTCTCGCCGTCGTCGTTGATGCCCGGTTCCTCGAACCACTTCTCGACCACGCCGTCCTTGACCACCATGGCATAGCGCCAGGACCGGAAGCCGAAGCCCAGGCCGTCCTTGTTGATCAGCATGCCCATGCGGCGGGTGAAATGGCCCGAGCCGTCGGGGATCAGCTTGACCTTCTTCAGGTTCAGGCTCTTGCCCCACTGGAACATGACGAAGGCGTCATTGACGCTGAGGCAATAGACCTCGTCGATGCCAAGCTCCTTGAACTCGTCGTAAAGCCGTTCGAAAGCCGGGCACTGCTCGTTGGAGCAGGTCGGCGTGAAGGCGCCGGGCAGGGAGAACAGAACGACGCGCTTGCCCTGGAACAACTCGTCGCTGGCCACGTCCTGCCAGCGGAACGGGTTGGGGCCTTCCACGCTTTCGTCGCGCACACGGGTCTTGAACACCACCGAGGGAACCTTGCGCCCTTCCATCCTCATCTCCGGCTATGGTTTCGACCGTATCGGCCAATTGCGTGAACCGTACCCCGTTCGGATCTTCCGGGTCCGGCGCCGGCCACGATAACGGTTCCCCATTCCTCAACCAACCGGCAATAAGTCACGCACCCCGTTCAGGCAAAATGCCGCAAGACTGACCATAAGAGCAGGCAAGACTGGGGTAGATCTGCGCAAAAGTGGTGGCATGCCGTGGCAATCCTGTGACGGCCCCTGATGTTAAGCTCCCATTTACCAAGATCGCGTTTCCTGAGCTCGCCTGCATCCAGTGGGCACTGCGCCGACCGGTGACAATTGGAGGGCTCTTTATGCCTATTTCGACAAAGTCCAACACTACGCAAGGAACCGGCAACGATAAGCCGGAAGCGGCTTTCAACCGCGGCTATTTTACCAGGGTACTTGTTAGCACATTTATCTTCAGCGCCACCATCAATGCCCTGATGCTGGCCATGCCGCTTTATTCGCTTCAGGTGTTCAGCCGGGCCATTCCGTCCGGCAACTACGACACCCTGATCATGCTGACCGTCATCGTGGTCATCGCGCTGACGCTGAGCGGCGTGCTGGAAATGGTGCGCTCGCGCCTGCTGGCCCGTGCCGGCAACGCGCTGGAGGTGCGGTGGCGCCGCCGGCTGACCGCCGACGCCCTGGACTCCGCCGGCCGCGGCCGTCCCGACACCGGTCCGCTCGCCGACCTGATGGAGCTGAAGGGCGCCTTCGGCCGTCCGTCGCTGCCGGCGCTGATGGACCTGCCCTGGGTTCCGCTCTACGTCATCGGCATCTACGTGATCCATCCGATGCTGGCGCTGGTCCTGGTCGTGTCGATCCTAATCATGACGGTGATGGGCTGGATCGGCTATGTGGCCGTCAGGAGCGTCAACGACGAGAGCAAGCTGCCGGCCGGCCGCGCCCAGAAGCTGTTCGACTCCCTGGCCGCCCGTTCCGACACGGTGCGCGGCCTGCGCATGGGCGACACCGCGCTGAATGCCGTCAACCGCGACTTCCTGACCGCCAGCGCCCTGCAGAACCAGGGATACGAGCGCAGCGCCTCCATCGGCGCCGCCACCAAGTGGGTCCGCATGGTCCTGCAGATCGCCGTGACGGGCATCGGCGCCTGGCTGGTGATCGAGCAGCACCTGTCCTTCGGCGGCATGATCGCCACCTCGATGCTGGTCGGCCGCGGCCTCGCCCCGATCGAGCAGACCGCCGGCGCCTGGGGCGGGCTGGTCCGCTCCGCCCAGGCCGTCCGCCGCCTGCTGCCGCTGCTGAAGCGCCTGTCGCGTGAGCCGGAGCGTCCCTCCATTCCGGTGGAGAGCGACCGCCTGACCGTCGAGAACCTGCTGTTCGTCTCGCCCCGCGACCAGAAGCCGATCCTGCGCAGCGTCAACCTGTCGATCGAGCCGGGCGAGACCGTCTGCATCGCCGGTCCCAACCGCTCGGGCAAGTCGGTCCTGGCCCGCCTGCTCGCCGGTGTCGCCCTCCCGTCGGCGGGGACGGTGCGGCTCGGCGGCCTGTCGGTGGCCACCCTGACCCCCGACGCTCCCGAGCACGGCATCGGCTACCTGCCGCAGCATGTCGATCTTCTGCCCGGCAGCATCGCCGACAACATCGCCCGCTTCACCACCGCCACCCGTGAACAGGTGGAAGAGGCCGCCAAGGCCGTCGGCATCCACGAGTGGATCGAAAGCCTCCCCATGGGCTACGAGACGGAGGTCAGCGACCCGCTGTCCCCGATCACCGGCGCCAGCGCCCGCCTGGTCGGCCTTGCCCGCGCCGCCTTCGGCCGTCCGCCGCTGCTGGTGCTGGACGAACCGACCGCCGGCCTGGACGAGATGGGCATCAAGGCCGTCCGCGCCTTCGTGGCGGCGTCCAAGCAGCGCGGGGCGACCACCATCGTCATGACCCACGCCCCGGTCTTCGTCGACATGGCCGACCACACCTACGTCCTGAAGAACGGCATGGCGATGGAGCTGCCGCGTCCGGAGCAGCAGCAGGCCCAGCCCGGCGCCGTCAACCTCGCCCGCCTTCGCAATCTCGGCCCTCAGGCCGGGCCGTCCGCCGCCACGGCAGGGGCCGCCGGCTGACCGCCGGCACCGCCCCCAACACCGAGCATCCGGCTAGCGACGCCCGACCTGACAGAGCCAAGGAAGTCCCATGACCACGATGACCCCCAGTTTTCCGGCCCCGCTCTCCCCCGAGACCGGCCCCGAGACCCCCGCCGGCAAGAAGCCCTCGCGCAAGACGGCGACCATCACCTCGATCCATGCGCTGCGGGCGGCGATGCCGGAAACGGGCGTGCGCAACCTGCTGCTGGGCGGCTTCCTGGTCCTGGCGGTCGGCTTCGGCAGCATGACCGGCTGGGCTGCGGTGGCCCCGCTGCACAGCGCGATCAGCGCCATGGGCTCGCTGGCCCCGGAAACCGGCCGCAAGGTGGTGAAGAACACCGAAGGCGGCGTGATCAGCGCCATCCTGGTCAAGGAAGGCGACCGCGTCGAGGCCGGCCAGGTCCTGATGCAGCTGGACAGCACCGAGGCGCAGACCCGGCTTGAGATGCTGAACGTCGCGCTGTTCGACACGCTGGCGTCGGAAGCCCGCCTGTCGGCCGAACTGTTCGAGAAGCCGGCGATCGAGTGGCCGGCCGAGCTGGCAGCCCGCCGCGCCAAGGAGCCGGCGGTCGACAACGCCATGCTGAACCAGGAGAAGCTGTTCCAGGTCCGCCGCAACCAGCTGGAAACCGAGGCCAAGCTGACCCAGGACCGCATCGCCACCCTGGCCGAGGAAGTGGCCAGCCTGGAAAAGCAGCGCGACTTCCTGGCCCGCGAGATCAAGTTGTCGGACGAGGACATCCAGATCACCCAGGGCCTGCTGGACCGCGGCAACTCCACCCGCACCAAGCTGGTGGCGGCGCAGAAGGAGAACGCCCAGCTGCATGCCCAGGACCACGCGCTGGAAGCCCGCATGTCGCAGTCGCGCCAGCAGGCGGTCGACGCCCAGGGCGATCTGGTCCGCCGCCGCAGCGACTTCCGCGAGAAGGTGCTGGTCGAGCTGGAAAAGGCCCGCGGCGACGCCCAGAAGCTGACCGAGCAGATCCGCGACGCCAAGAACCGTCTGGCCAACCGCACCATCAAGGCGCCGGATGCCGGCAACGTCGTGATGTACGGCCATCCGGCCGTCGGCGGCACCATCACCGCCAACGAGCCGGTGCTGGACATCGTTCCCGACGACAAGGCCCTGCTGGCCGAGGTCCGCATCCAGCCGAAGGACATCAAGTCGATGGCCGTCGGCCTGCCGGTGAAGGTGCAGCTGACCGCCTATGACAGCCGCGTCGTCGGCACCATCGACGGCACCGTGTCCTACGTCTCGGCCGACCGCCTGACCGACAACGCCACCCGCCAGGACTATTATCTGGCCCGCATCCGCCTGAAGGATGCCGACGCCCACGAGGTCGGCGACCTGAAGATCAAGGCCGGCATGCCGGTGGAAGCCCGCATCGTGCTCTCCGCCCGCACCCCGCTGGACTACCTGATCCAGCCGCTGAGCCAGTCCTACGTGAAGGCGTTCATCCAGGAGTGATGGGGGCGGAGTTGAACCCCATGATCCTCCCTCCCCCGCCCAGCTCTCGCACAAAGCTGCGCTTTGTGCTGACGCGACAGGCGGACCGTAGGTCCGCTGAGAGCGGGGGAGGGTCGGGGTGGGGGGAAACCGGAGCCGAGACGCCTCGCACAGAAAAGCCCCCGGCCATCCGGCACGGGGGCTTTTTCTTTGGATAGGTCTTCCGCTCGGGTCCTCAGCCCCTGCCCGGCCGCAAATCCGGCGGCGGCGGGACCGCCATCGGGGTGGGAAGCGGCTCCGGCACCTGGATCGCCTCCGTCTGCTCCTTGGTGCGGCGCGATGCCGCACGGTCCTGCGCCAGACGGTCCATCGCCTGCTGGCGCTCCGCTTCCGTGGTCAGGTCGGTCGGGCGCGGGGGAACGGTGCCCAGGTTGGGGTATTCCCTGCGCTCGCCGGTCATGCCGCGGATGGGCGACGTATTGTCGCTGACCGGCGAGGACTGGCCGGTGACGGCGCCCAGAAGGCCGGTGTCCAGCGTCCGGTCGCTGCAGGCCGACAGCCCGAAAATCATTGGCATTGCAATGATTAGGGCGCCGCACACCCGTCCGACCGCCGCGATGCCCCGACCACCCTCCTGAATGCCCGTCACCATCATCCTTCCCCATGTCTGGCCGCGACGCCGCACTTGTGCGACGATCCGTGAAATGAAATGTTCACACCAGCGGTGTATGAGAAGCTCCGGATTTCTCCCGCACCGCACCCGAAGGTCGGATTGCCGCACGCAACCCACAGCGACATGGTGCAGAGCACACCCCGAATTCATCGACCGCAAGCCTGTATAGCCGCCCGCCCGCGAGGCCCAAAGCCCTAACTGAGCCATGCGGACGATGCCGACCGACGATGCGACACCCGCCCAACGAAGAAGGACCGTGCACATGGCCGAGACCAAGGCCCCCCCTCAGGCTTCCACCCCGGCTTCACCCCAGGTGCCCGACGTCAAGCTGCCCGACCCGGTCGAGATGTCGCGGGCGATGACCCGGATCGCCGAGCAGAGCCAGCGGCTGGTGTCCGAGTTCCTCGCGCGGCAGGCGTCCGACGGCGCCGGCCCGAAGAGCCCGGACCCGATGGGCGTCGGCCATGCCTTCCTCGAGATGACCACCCGCATGATGGCCGACCCGGCCAAGCTGATGCAGGCGCAGATGTCGCTGTGGCAGGATTACCTGACCCTGTGGCAGCGCACCACCCAGCGCTTCTTCGGGCAGGAGACGCAGCCGGTCATCGCCCCCGCCAAGGACGACCGCCGTTTCAAGGACGCCGCCTGGGACGAGAACACGCTGTTCGACTTCATCAAGCAGTCCTACCTGCTGAGCGCCCGGTGGATGCAGTCGACCGTCAACCAGGTCGAGGGGCTGGACGACCACACCGCCAAGAAGGTCGATTTCTACACCCGCCAGTTCGTCGACGCGATGGCGCCCTCCAACTTCGTCATGACGAACCCGGAGGTCCTGCGCGCCACCATCGAGAGCGGCGGCGAGAATCTGGTCAAGGGCCTGGAGCATCTGCTGAAGGATCTGGAGCGCGGCAAGGGCGAGCTGCGCATCTCCATGACCGATTACGACGCCTTCCAGCTGGGCAAGAACATCGCGGTCACGCCGGGCAAGGTCGTCTTCCAGACCAGCCTGATGCAGCTGATCCAGTACACGCCGACCACGCCGGACGTGAACAAGCGCCCGCTGATGATCGTGCCGCCCTGGATCAACAAGTTCTACATCCTGGACCTGCGCGAGAAGAACAGCTTCATCAAGTGGGCGGTCGACCAGGGCCACACCGTCTTCGTCCTGTCCTGGGTCAACCCGGACGAGACGCTGGCGGCCAAGGGCTTCGAGGACTACATGGTCGAAGGCCCGCTGGCGGCGCTGGACGCCATCGAGAAGGCGACCGGCGAGAAGGACGTCAACGCCATCGGCTATTGCCTGGGCGGCACGCTGCTGGCCTCGACCCTGGCCTACATGGCGGCCAAGAAGGACGACCGCATCAAGTCGGCCACCTTCTTCACCACCATGCTGGACTTCACCGAAGCCGGCGAGCTGTCGGTCTTCATCGACGAGGAGCAGCTGACCTTCATCGAGGGGCAGATGGCCGAGCAGGGCTATCTCGACGGCTCCAAGATGGCGACCACCTTCAACATGCTGCGCGCCAACGACCTGATCTGGTCGTTCGTCGTCAACAACTACCTGCTGGGCAAGGATCCGTTCCCGTTCGACCTGCTGTACTGGAACGGCGACAGCACCCGCATGCCCGCGGCGATGCACAGCTTCTACCTGCGCAACATGTACCAGAAGAACCAGCTGGCGCAGCCGGGGGCCGTGACGCTTAAGGGCGTTCCGATCGACCTGGGCAAGATCAAGGTTCCGTCGCTGTTCCTGTCGGCCCGCGAAGACCACATCGCCCCGTGGAAGAGCACCTACAGCGGCGCCCAGCTGTTCAGCGGCCCGGTCAAGTTCGTGCTCGGCGCCTCCGGCCACATCGCCGGCGTCGTCAACCCGCCCGCGGCCAACAAGTACTGCTACTGGACCAGCGACAAGCTGGCCAAGACCCCGGACGAGTGGCTGGAGAAGGCGACCCAGACCCCCGGCTCCTGGTGGCCGGAATGGAACAAGTGGGTCGGCCAGTTCGCCAACGGCAAGGTTCCGGCCCGTCAGCCCGGCGACGGCGCCCTCCCCGTCCTGGAGGACGCCCCCGGCTCCTACGTCAAGGTCAAGAACGAGTAGGCCCGGCCAGCGGGCAAACCCGGCGAAAGCCCCTCTCCCGGCGGAGAGGGGCTTTTTCTTTGCCCGTCGGACATGCCTCCGACTCAGGATCGGAGCCCCCGCCCCCAACTTGACCGCGGTCAAGGAGCGATCGCTGACTGACATGCTACAGCTGCCCGACTCAGCCGGCGAGACGGGTCTCAACACCCTCGCCCGCCGCCGGCCAGGGTGCCGAAGACAACGGAAACGGATGCCGGACAGTTGGGAAATGGGATTGATTTTCTCTTCTGATTCTCTTCTTGGGGCGCGGTCGACACAAAGGAACATAAGCTCCCATCTGCTTGGGATCGTGGTCACGGCCTTGGGGTCAATGGCGCTGATCGCTATCGGACTGGCCACCTATACCATCTCCGAGCAACTCGACTTCGCGGAAGCCGAGATGTCGATGACCGCCCATGCGCTGTCCGCCGCCCTCGACCAGCAGTTGCTCGTCACCAGGGCGGCACTGGAGAGCATCGGCGCGGCCGTGACCGAATACGGCGATCCCGAGCAGCTCCGCCGCATCGCCCGGACCGTTCAGGCGATGCATCCCAACTGGTCGGCCGTGAGCCTGCGCGACGCCGACGGCAGCATGCTGTTCAGCACCGCGGTTCCCTATGGAACCCCGGCGCCCCTGGCGGCCGATGTCTCGACCCAGATCGCCGAGGCCATCGGCAGCGGACATCCCCAGGTCACCGGCCTGATGTCCGATCCCGTTTCGACGCCCCCCCTTGCAGCGGTCCTGGTGCCGGTCCGGGCCGGGGATGGCCGGAACTTCGCGCTGGTGGCGGAGGTCGCGGCATCCAAATGGGAAGAACTCCTGCGCGACCAGCACATCCCTGCGGGCTGGGTTGCCGGCATCCTCGACCGGAACGGCATCGTCATCGCCCGGACCCGCGCCAGCGAGCGATATGTCGGCCAGCCAGATCGCAGCTGGATGAGGGAGGCGATCCAATCGGCGCCCGAGGGGCGGTCGGAAGGCCCTTCCCTGGAGGGAGAGCAACAAACCCTGGCCTTCTCGCGCTCCGCGGTCTCCGGCTGGACGGTCACCCTCGCGGCACCCGCCGCCTTCTTCCAGGAACCGTTGCACCGGTCGCTGTGGGCGAGCATGGCGCTCTGCGGCCTCACTCTCGGGGCAGCGTCGCTGCTGGTCCTGCGCTATGCCCGCCGGCTCTCCCGCTCCGTCGTCGGTCTGGCGCGGATGGCCGATGCGATGCAGGCGCCCGGCGCCGCCCTGCCGCCGCCGCCGCCCGTCGACATGGAGGAGCTGACCTCCGTCTACGACAGCATGAGGCAAGCCACCGACCAGCTGCGCAAAGCGGACGAGCAGCGGATGACCGCGATGCGGGAATTGCAGCATCGGGTGAAGAACGATCTGCAGGCGATCATGGCCCTGCTCGCGCTGGAAAGCCAGAAGAGCAGGAACGACGAGACCCAACACATTCTGAAGGAACTGGAAGGCCGCATCGAAGCGCTCCGGCTCGCCCACAGCCGGCTGTACGAGGCCAACCTGATCGGCCGGATCGAGTTGGGCGGCTATCTGCGCGAACTGTGCGCGAACACCGTCGCCCTCCATGGGGGCGGTCATGCCGGGGCCATCCGCTTCGAAGCGGCGGTCGGCGAGGTCCATGTCGGCCACGATACCGCCGTTTCGCTTGGCCTGATCGCCAATGAGTTCATCACCAACAGCGCCAAGCATGCCTTCCCCGACCGGGCCGGGACCATCAGCCTCGACCTTGCCATGCCGGAACCGGGACAGGTCCGCCTGCGGCTGTCCGACGACGGGGTCGGGCTGGCGCCGAACCGGACCCGGTCGTCCGGCATGCGCCTGATCTCGATGCTGGCCGAACAGATCGGGGCGACACCGGACTGGGGCGCCGAGGGCGGCACCTCCCTGGGGCTGTCGTTCCGGGTCGGGAAGGAACCGGAGATGGCGTGACGCCGGCCCGTTGCCGCCGCTTCGCCGCAGGGGTTTTCCTTTCCGGTCCAATCCGATAGTGTTAGGCACGCGCACGTTAAGGGTTTGTTTGCCCTTTTCACGCCACCTAAGGCTTGCGCACATTCGCACGCCCCGGGGATCCGCCGTCCATGCCTTCCGACGCCCAGACTGGTACGATGGGAACCGCAGCGGCAGCGATGGGCAACGCCGAACCGGTCAAGCTCGCCGAACGCTACGAAATCCAGCCCGGCGCGCCGATCCCCCTGCTGAATGCGGTCGGCGGCAACGCCTTCACCGCCAAGGCGCTGCGCGAGAAGCGGATCGAGCCCTTCGCGATCATCTGCCACGCCGCGATGCTGCCGCGGATGGACATCTGCTCCACCGTCGGCAGCCTCGACAACGCCACCCACATGCGGCTGCTCGACTGGGGTCTGGTGGACTGGCCGCAGGACCGCGGGCGCCGCTATTGCCTGGTGTTCGAACGGCCGGGCGGCAAGCGGCTGATGGGATCGCTGACCGACACGCTGGATCCGATGCCGGAAGACCAGCTGACCCGGCAGATCATCCACCCGCTGGTGTCGGCGCTGAAGGAGCTGTCGAGCCGCGGCGTGATTCATGGCGCGATCCGCCCGACCAACCTGTTCTACCGCGATCTCGCATCCGGCGGGCTGATGCTGGGCGACTGCGTGTCGACGCAGCCGGGCTACGGCCAGCCGGTGCTGCTGGAGACGATCGAGCGCGGCATGGCCAACCCGGCCGGCCGCGGCACCGGCACCATCGCCGACGACCTCTATTCTCTGGGCGTCACCCTGCTGATCCTGGCGCTGGGCCGCAACCCGCTGGCCGGGCTGGACGACGACGCCGTGCTGCAGGCGAAGATGGAGCGCGGATCCTACCCGGCCCTGGTCCAGCAGCACCGGCTGCCGCTGGCGATCAACGAGGCGGTGCGCGGCCTGCTGGTGGACGACCCGAAGCAGCGCTGGACCCTGAACGACCTCGACCTGTGGGTGGCCGGCCGCCGTCTCAGCCCGAAACAGCCGCAGATCTCCCGCCGCGCCGCCCGGCCGCTGGAATTCCAGGGATCGGAATACTGGCACTGCCGCACGCTGGCCCGCGCCTTCGCCCGCCATGCCCCCGCCGCCGCCAGCGTGATCGAAAGCGGCGAGCTGGACAAATGGCTGCGCCGGTCGATGGGAGACGAGGTGCGGGCCGAGGCGGTCGCCAACGCCATCCAGACCGCGTCCAGCGGCAAGGGCGGCAGCCAGGGCGACCGGCTGGTGGCGCGCGTCTGCATCGCGCTCGACCCCGCCGCCCCCATCCGCTATCGCGGGCGGGCGATGATGCCGGACGGCATCGCCACCATGCTGGCCGACGCCTTCATGCGCGGCGAATCCCCCCAGGCGGTGGCGGAGGTGATCGCCAACCAGCTGCCGATGTTCTGGGTCAACGTCCAGACCGACTTCAAGCCGGAATTCGTTCCGCTGGTGCAGAGCTTCGACCAGCTGCGCGGCTTCCTCGACCGCTCCTCCCACGGGCTGGGGGTGGAGCGGGTGCTGTACGAGATGAACCCGACCATGCCCTGCATGAGCGCCCTGGTCGCCAAGCAGCTGCCGACCAGCCCGGCCGAACTGCTGCGGGCGCTGGACTGGATCGCGGCCGGCGGCGAACGGCACAAGGATCCCATCGACCGGCAGATCGCCGCCTTCCTCGGCGCCCGCAACAAGCGCGGGGACGAGCTGCTGTTCACCCAGCTCGGCAGCGGGGTGGAGCCGATGCGGCGGGTCATCGCCATGCTGACCATCCTGTCCGACATCCAGGCCCGCACCGGGGTGGACGGGCTGACCCATCTGGCCTCCTGGGTGGTGGCGCTGCTCGACCCCGCCTTCCGCCGCTTCCACAACCGGCCCCAGCAGCAGGAAGTGCGCAAGATGGCCGACGCCGCCGCGCACAACGGCCGGCTGACCGAACTGCTGAAGGTGGTCGACGATCCCGAGGCGCTGCGCCGCGACCGGCTGGAGTTCGAGGCGGCGCAGATCGCCTATCGCGAGGCGGATGCGGAGATGGATAAGATCCGCCACACCATCGCCGACCGCAACGCCATCATCGAGACCTCGGGCCGGCAGGTCGCCGCCATCGTGTCCAGCCTGCTGTCGACCCTGCTGGTCGCCGGCATCATCCTGATCTTCGCCTTCTGACCGAATAACGGGGGGATCGCCATGGCGCGCAAGAAAAAGAAGAAGGGCGGCGCCCTCACGCTGATCCTGCTGATCATCCCGGCGGCGCTGATCGTGCTGCCGACCACCATCCTGTTCACCGTCGGGATGATCCCGACCATCGTCGCCTATATCGCCGACCGCGATCCCGACAAATCGGCGCCGATCACCGTCGGCGGGCTGAATTTCTGCGGCTGCATGCCCTTCGCCATCGATTTGTGGAAGCACCAGCACACCATCGGCGCCGCCGCGAAGATCTTCGCCGACCCGCTGGCCTGGCTGGTGATGTACAGCGCCGCCGCCGTCGGGTGGGGCCTGTATTACGGCATTCCGCCGCTGGTCGCCGGCATGGAGGTCGCCCGCGCCGAAAAGCGGGTGGAGGTGCTGAAGCAGAAGAAGGTGGCGCTGGTCCAGGAATGGGGGCCGGACGTCGCCGGCGATTATTTCGACGAGTCCGGCGGCCCGGAACCGGGCACCGAGCCGGAAGGGGCGTGACGGGCGTGACGCCCCCCTTGCGACCGCCCGCCCCCTTGCAACCGAACCCGGCCGCGGGGCATGATCGGCGGCACGGACCGCGGGGTCGGGCGGGGGATCGGAATGTTCAGCGTCAGCCAGGTTGAAGCCGCCGCCATTCAGAAGGCGTTTCACGAAAGCGGCGAATGGGCGGCGGTCGTCGAGTTGCGGCGGCATTTCCCCATTCAGGACAATGTGAACGCCCTCAACGCCGTACGGGCCATCGTCAGATGGACCCGGCCGCCGCATTCGGTTCCCGCCGATACGCCTGTCTAACCGGCCTCAGCCGACGAGTTCGGCCACCGCCCGCGCCACCTCGGCGTGGATGGAATCGTGCTGCTTGAAGCCCTTCGCCGTCTGGGTCAGGTAGCTGGCGACCAGCAGCGGCGGGCGGTTGTCCGGCCAGAGGATGGCGATGTCGTTGGCGGTGCCGTTGGTGCCGGTCCCCGTCTTGTCGCCCACCCGCCAGCCGGCCGGCAGTCCGGCGCGCAACCGCTTGTCGCCGGTCTTGTTGGCGATCATCCAATCGATCAGCTGCCGGCGGGACTCCGGACGCAGCACCTCGCCGACCATGAGCCGTTCCATGCTGCGCGCCATGGCCGCGGGGGTGGTGGTGTCGCGCGGATCGCCGGGAATGGCGGAGTTCAGCGTCGGCTCGTTGCGGTCCAGCCGGGTGATCCCGTCACCGATGCCCCGCAGGAAGGCGGTGAGACCGGCCGGGTTGCCGACCCCCGGCAACAGAAGGTTGGCCGCCACATTGTCGCTGAGCGTCATCGTCGCCTCGCACAGCTCCGCCACCGTCGGCGGCGTGCCGTTCAGCCGGGTCTCGGCGAAGGGCGCATAGGGCACCAGATCGGCCTCCGTCACCGGAATCCGCCGGTCCAGCTTTTCCCTGCCCTGGTCCACCGCCTTCAGCACGGCGGCAGCCAATAGAAATTTGAAGGTGCTGCACATCGGGAACCGCTCGTCCATGCGCCAGCCCTGCAGCCGGCCCGTTCCGGTGTCGAGCATGGCGACACCCAGCCGCCCGCCGGTCCGCCCCTCCAGCGCCGCCATGCGCGCCGCCAGCCCATCCGCCGCGGATTCCTTGTCTTTGGCCGCCTGCGCCCCCTGTACCACGGTTGCCGGAAGCAGCAGCGCCCCGCCCGTCGCCACCCCGCCCATCGCCACCAGGAATCCCCGTCTTCCGATCATTGCGACCTCCATCCTTGCCGTTGCGATGGCCGGACGATAGAAACCCGGCGGCACAGGAACAAACGAGGTTTCCTCGCGGAAGCCCCAAAGAAAACTAATGGCGGAAGAGCTTCCCCGGCCCGCCGCCGCCATGGCACCCTATGGAGCGCCAGCGATGGGCGAAGGGAGCAGGCGGATGCCGTTGCGTCAGGACATGGAAACCGGCCGGTTCGAGGCGCGGGCCGAGGACGGCACCGTCCATTCGGTCGTGGAGATCACCCGCTACGTCCAGATGGTCACATTCCGCGGCCCGGCCGGCTGGGTGCCGGAAGGCAAGAGCTATCGCCTGGACGGCGGCGACGGGGTGGAGGAGACGGCGGACGGCGGGTTCCGCATCGCCGCGACCGGGCTGGTCCTGCGGCGGATCGGCTGAGGACCGGCGGCTCCGCTCCGCGGCCCGGCCATGGCCGGGCTTGGCTGCGGCCGCCCTCCCGGCATCCCGGAATCCGGCGATCAGGACTCTGCCCCGCCGGGCTTCCTGTGGCATAAGGGGCCAATCACGCCACGGGAATTCAGCCGGATATGATTCGTTTCGACAATGTCAGCAAGCAGAATGGTCACCGCATTCTTTTTCTGGAGGCCTCTGCGGCACTGAACCGCGGTGAAAAGGTCGGTCTCGTCGGTCCCAACGGTGCGGGCAAGACGACCCTGTTCCGCATGATCACCGGCGAGGAGCAGCCGGACGGCGGTCAGGTCGCCATCGAGAAGCAGGTCAGCATCGGCTATTTCAACCAGGATGTCGGCGAGATGTCCGGCCGCAGCGCGGTGGCCGAGGTCATGGACGGCGCCGGTCCGGTCAGCGTCGTCGCGGCGGAGTTGGCGGAGCTGGAAGCGGCCATGGCCGACCCTGACCGTGCCGACGAGATGGACGCCATCATCGAGCGCTACGGCGAGGTGCAGGCGCGCTTCGACGAGCTGGGCGGCTACGAGCTGGAGGGCAAGGCGCGCGAGGTGCTGGCCGGTCTCAGCTTCAGCCAGGAGATGATGGACGGCGACGTCGGCGCCCTGTCCGGCGGCTGGAAGATGCGCGTGGCGCTCGCCCGCATCCTGCTGATGCGGCCCGACGCCATGCTGCTGGACGAGCCGAGCAACCATCTGGACATCGAAAGCCTGATCTGGCTGGAAGGCTTCCTGAAGGGCTATGAGGGCGCCCTGCTGATGACCTCGCACGACCGCGAGTTCATGAACCGCATCGTCACCAAGATCATCGAGATCGATGGCGGAACGCTGACCAGCTATTCCGGCGACTACACCTTCTACGAAAAGCAGCGGGCGCTGAAGGAAAAGCAGCAGGAGGCGCAGTTCGAACGGCAGCAGGCGATGCTGGCGAAGGAACTGAAGTTCATCGAGCGGTTCAAGGCCCGCGCCTCCCATGCCTCCCAGGTGCAGAGCCGGGTGAAGAAGCTCGACAAGATCGAACGTTTCGAACCGCCCAAGCGGCGGCAGGTGGTGACCTTCGACTTCCCGCCGGCCCCGCGCTCCGGCGACGACGTGGCGGTGCTGAAGAACGTCCACAAGGGCTATGGCAGCCGGGCCATCTACCAGGGGCTCGACCTGACCATCCGCCGCAAGGAACGCTGGTGCGTCATGGGCGTCAACGGCGCCGGCAAGTCGACGCTGCTGAAGCTGATCGCCGGCGTGACCGAGCCCGACACCGGCACCGTCACCGTCGGCGGCAGCGTCAAGATGGGCTATTTCTCCCAGCACGCCATGGAACTGCTGGACGGCGACCAGACCATCTTCGAAACGCTGGAGGCGCATTTTCCCCAGGCGAGCCAGGGATCGCTGCGGGCGCTGGCCGGCTGCTTCGGCTTTTCCGGCGACGACGTGGAGAAGAAATGCCGCGTGCTGTCGGGCGGCGAGAAGGCGCGGCTGGTGATGGCGATCATGCTGTTCAATCCGCCGAACTTCCTGGTGCTCGACGAGCCGACCAACCACCTGGACCTCGACACCAAGCAGATGCTGATCGCGGCGCTGGGGGCGTATGAGGGCACCATGCTGTTCGTCTCGCACGACCGTCATTTCCTGGCCGCGCTGTCCAACCGCGTGCTGGAACTGACGCCGGACGGCATCCACCAGTATGGCGGCGGCTACACCGAGTATGTGGCGAGCACCGGCCAGGAAGCGCCGGGCCTGCACAGCTGATCGGACGGCACCGCAGTGGCATCGGGAGCGCCGATCTGCGGCGCGGCGCTCCCGCCGGCATCACGCCGCCTTGATCGACGCCAGGAACTGCTCCACCTCCCGGCGCAGGGTTTCGGCCTGCCGGGCCAGTTCGCCGGCGGCCGACTGGACCTGACCGGCGGCGCTGCCGGTTTCGCCGGCGGTCTGCGTCACCTGGGTGATGTTGACGGAAACCTCCTGGGTCCCGACCGCTGCCTGCTGCACGTTGCGGGAGATTTCGCCGGTCACCGCCCCCTGCTCCTCGATCGCCGCCGCGATGGCGGTGGAGATGTCGTTGATGCTGGCGATGGTGCCGCTGATCCCGCCGATGGCGGCGACGGCGCCCGACGTCGCCGCCTGGATTTCGGCGATCTGGCCGGCGATCTCGTCGGTGGCCCTGGCGGTCTGGGAGGCCAGCGACTTCACCTCCCCGGCGACGACGGCGAAGCCCTTGCCCGCCTCGCCGGCCCGTGCAGCCTCGATGGTGGCGTTCAGCGCCAGCAGGTTGGTCTGGTTGGCGATGTTGGTGATGAGGTTCACCACCTCGCCGATCCGCTGGGCGGCGTCGGTCAGACCGCGCATCGTGTCGTTGGTCCGCGACGCCTCTTCCACCGCCTGCCCGGCGATGCGGGTGGAGTTGGAAACCCGCTGGCCGATCTCGCGGATCGAACTGCTCATCTCCTCCGTCGCGGTGGCGACGGTCTGCACATTGGCGCTGGTCTGTTCGGCCGCCGCCGCCACGGCGCCGGCCTGGGTGTTGGTCTGCTGCGCCATCGCCACCATGCTCTGGGCCGTCGCGTCCAGTTCCGAAGCCGCCGACGACACGGTGCGCAGGGCCGACGCGGCAACCCGGTCGAAGTCGGAAATCAGATGCTCGATCCGCTCGGCCCGGCGTTGCTTCGCGGCCTGCTCCGCCGCCTGCTCCGCCGCCAGACGGTCGGCCTGCACCAGCCCGTCCTTGAACACCTGGACCGCCCGCGCCATGGCGCCGAGCTCGTCGCCGCGCCGGGTGCCCGTCACTTCGGTCGACAGGTCACGGGCGGCAAGACGCCCCATCATGCCGGTCATCGCCTGGATCGGCCGCGAAACCGTCACGATCATCATCCAAGCCGCCCCCATACAGACCGCCATGACGATGCCGAGCGCCACGACGATCAGGGTTTTGCTTTTCAGATAGACCTGTTCGCCTCGGCTCGCCGCCTCGGCTCCGCTCCGGGCGTTGAAATCCGCCAATTCGACCAGAACTTTCTTTGCCGCCCGGTAGGCGGTGCGGGACTCCCCGCGAAAGAGAGCCGCCGCCTCCTCGCTCCTGTTCTCCCGTGAGAGGGGCAGGAGCTTCTGCCGGCTGATGGACAGGTAGCTCTCCCAGAGCGTGATGAACTTGCGGTAATTCTCCGTCTCCCATCCCGGGGTCAGGAGCGCGGCATAGTCCTTCCTTGCCTTTTCCAGGTCGTTCAGCGCGACCTGCATGGCCTCTTCTTCGATCTTTATGTCCTCGGGCGACTGGGAGGCGATATGACCCCCTTCGAGGGTCCGGTAGAAATCGAATTCCCCGCGCATCACCCCGATGGCATTGAGGCTGGGCAGCCAGTTGTCGCGAACCTCCCCCGCCTCCTGGTTCACGCTGGCGAGACGGTCGATGGCGAAAATGCCGAGACCGAAGGTGAACAGCATGATGAAGGCAAAACTGACCAGAGATTTCGTCCGGACGGTGGTATCGGCGACCCATGACATTTGCCTGTCTCTCCCTTGTTGCGCCCATGCATGGGCCGGCAGCTGAAATCACTCGCTCCCGGATGCGAGAGATAGTTCGCGGGAAAGACGGAACGAGCTAAGGTAAACCCTGATTTCTCCATAACTTTCAGGCTAAATTTGTTGCGGGTCTGTAAGATTTGATCGCAAAAATATGCGGAGCAATATCGACCGGACTTCCTGTGGTTTTCATATTTCAAAATAGAGGAATTTTATTTCTTTTTAATCAATTCACCATGGCCGCACGCTATCTTGCGCCACCCTTCCAGTCGCCCGCCGGCATTTGGGAAGGGCATCACCGCCTACGGCTCCAGTACGCCCAAAGCCGGATCGGGTTACCGGCTGCTCGCCACACGGACCGTTCCCACCCCGAACATCGCTGTTGACCAAACCTGTATTATGGATCATACAGATTCCTGTCTGATAAAGAGACAGGCGACGGTTTCCAGCGACTTTTCCAGCAACAGGGGGAGGCGGAGAACTGTGAAGTCGGCGGTCGAACCCCTGAAGGCGCGCAGGATCTATCTGCTGCTGCGCGACCGCATCGTCACCGGCGAACTGCCGCCGGGCGCACGCCTGCCGGGCGAACCGGCGCTGGCGGCGGAACATGCCGTGTCGCGGGTCACCGTGCGCCGCGCGCTGGATCTGCTGGAAAAGGAAGGGCTGGTGCAGCGCAAGCCCGGCTCCGGCACCTTCGTCCACGACACGCGCGCCGTCCGCCCGATCGTCGCCGACCTGTCCAACGTGCTGTCGCACCTGATCGACATGGGGCGCAGCACCGACGTGCGGCTGCTGTCCTTCGGCTATGCCACGCCGCCCGAAGCCATTGCCGCCAGCCTGGGGCTGCAGCCGGGGGAGCGGGTCCAGCGGTCTGTGCGCGTGCGCCTGATCGATGGGGAGCCGTTCTCCTACCTGACCACCCATGTGCCGGAATGGATCGGCCTGACCTATTCGGAGGCGGAGCTGGCGGCGCGTCCGCTGCTGGAGCTGATCGAACGGTCGGGGGTGGAGACCGACCGCGCCACCCAGGCGATCAACGCCACGCTGGCCGGGCCGGAAGCCGCGGCGGCGCTGGATCTGGAGATCGGATCGCCCCTTCTGACCCTGACCCGCATCGTCTACGAGCCGTCGGGCCGCGGCGTCGAGCATCTGCACGCGCAGTACCGGCCCGACCGCTACAGCTTCCACATGGATCTGGTGCGCACCGGCAACGACGGCGAACGGCGCTGGAGTCCGGCGCTCGGCTGGCCGCGCGTCACCGACAAGAGCAAATCCGACAAAAGCAAATCGGGCGAAAAGCCCGCCCGCAACCCGCGGGTCATCAAACAGAGGAGTTGAGCGTTATGGGACGTTCGGTTCAGGATCCCGCGATTTGCGCCGTTTCCCGCCGTACCGTGCTGAAGGCCGGCGCCGCCGCTGCCGCCGTGACGGCGCTGCCCTTCGCCCCGTCGGTTCTGCGGGCGCAGACCCCGGTGGTGAAGGTCGGCATCCTCCAGCCGGTGACCGGCGCGCTCGCCCATGACGGCGATCTCGGCCGGCTGGGCGCCGAGATGGCGATCAAGGAGATCAACGCGGCGGGCGGCATCAAGTCGCTGGGCGGCGCGAAGATCGAGATGGTGTTCGGCGACGCCCGCTCCACCCCCGAAGCCGGCACGCAGGAGGTGGAACGCATGCAGGCGGAAGGCGTGTCGGCCATCGTCGGCGGCTTCGCCAGCCCGATCTGCCTTGCCGCGTCCCAGGCGGCGGCGCGCTACGACCTGCCCTATCTGGTCGATGTCGGCGTGTCGGACCAGATCATGTCGCGCGGCCTCGCCAACACCTTCCGCTTCAGCCCCGGCTTCGGCAAGGTCACCACGGTGGCGCTCGACAATCTCACCGCCATCAACGAAATGGCGGGCAAGCCGGCCAAGACCGTCGTGCTGGTGCATGAGGACGGGCTGTTCGGCTCCGGCCTCGCCAAGCTGCTGCAGACCGAACTGCCCAAGCGCGGCTTCGAGGTGCTGGAGACCATCGCCCATCCGACCCCGGCGCGCGACATGTCCAACGTGGCGCTGCGCATCCGCTCGCTGAACCCGGATCTGGTGATCCCATCCAACTATTACGGCGAGTTCGTGCTGCTCGCCCGCACGATGCAGCAGCAGCGCATCAAGCCGAAGGGCATCTACGCCATTCTCGGCGGCGCCGCGTCGAACGGGCGCTTCGTCAAGGAATTCCCGCAGGCGGCCCAGAACGTCATCGACTGCAACCACTGGCACGATCCGAAGAACCCGAAGGCGCTGGCCCTGCGCAAGGCGGTGGAGGAGCAGGGCAAGTCCTTCGCCTACAATGTGCCGCTGAACTATTCGAACCTGCTGCTGCTGGCCGACGCCATCGAGCGCGCCGCCTCCACCGACCGCAGGAAGATCATCGAGGCGCTGAACGCCTCCAGCTTCGCCGGGCACATCATGCCCTATGGCCCGACGAAGTTCGTGAACGGCCAGAACGAGGGCGCCACCCCGATCAACACCCAGATCCAGGGCAGCGACATCAACGTGATCTACCCCGAAGCGTTCGCCGAGGCGAAAACCAACTTCCCGGCGGCCTGATCCTTTTTCCGCCGCCGCACCTCCGCAGTCCCCTCCCCCGTCCGGGCCCGGCCGCGAACCGGCCGCCCGGCCGGGCGGAGGGGTCGTTCCTCCCATGCGCGGGCTGCCATGTATTCACCTCAGATCATCCTGGAAGCGGCGCTGAACGGTCTGATGACCGGCGCGGTCTATGCGCTGATCGCGCTCGGCCTGACGCTGATCTACGGCGTGCTCCACATCATCAACTTCGCCCATGGCGCGCTGCTGACCTGCGCGATGTTCGCGGTGTGGCTGGCCTGGGCCTGGCTGGGGGTGGATCCCTATCTGGTCATCGTGCCGCTGGTGCCGCTGATGTTCGCGCTCGGCTACGGGCTTCAACGCTTCGTCGTCGGACCGGCCAGCCACGGCGACGACGGCAACATCCTGCTGGTCACGCTGGGCCTGTCCATCGTGCTGGAGAATGTGCTGCTGGCGCTGTTCCAGTCGGACACCCGCACGCTCGACACCGATTATTCCTTCCAGGTGGTGGCGCTGGGGCCGCTGCTCCTGTCCTATCCGCGGGTGATCGGGCTGGGCGTGGCGGTGGTGGTGACCGGGCTGTTGTGGCTGGTGCTGAACCGCACCGACACCGGCAAGGCGATCCGCGCCGTCGCCAAGGAGAAGCTGGGCGCCAATCTGGTCGGCATCGACGTGCCGCACATCTATGCCGTCACCTTCGGGCTGGGCTGCGCCTGCCTCGCCGTGGCGGCGGGGCTGCTGATGCCGACCTTCTACGTCAACCCGCGCGTCGGCGGCGCCTTCGTGCTGGTCGCCTTCACCGTGGTGGTGCTGGGCGGCATGGGGTCGATCCCCGGCGCGCTGCTGGGCGGCCTGTTCATCGGCGTGGTGGAGAGCCTGTGCGGCCTGTTCCTGGGCGACAGCCTGGGCCAGATCGGCATCTTCCTGATCTTCATCGCCGTGCTGCTGGTGCGGCCGACCGGATTGTTCGGAGCCAAGGCATGACCGCGCGCGACCTGATCCCGATCGCCGTCCTGACCGTCCTGGCGGCCCTGCTGCCCCTGGTGGTGACCTCCAGCACGGTGCTGAACTTCCTGGTCTTCACGCTGATCGTGTCGCTGGGCGCGCAGGGCTGGAACATCCTGGGCGGCTTCGGCGGCCAGTTCAGCTTCGGCCATGCCGCCTTCTTCGGCACCGGCGCCTATGTGACGGCGATCCTGCAACTGCGCTACGGCGTCAACGCCTGGGCCGGGCTGGTGCTGGCGACGGCGGCCGGCGCCCTGGTCGGCTGGATCATCGGCTTCCTCAGCTTCCGGTCGGGCCTGCGCGGCTCCTACTTCGCGCTGGTGACGCTGGCCTTCGCCGAGGTGTTCCGCATCCTCGCCAACGCCGCCTCCTTCACCGGCGGCGCGGCGGGCCTGCTGATCAAGCTGGACGTCCGCCCCGGCAACCTGCAATTCGACGACCGCGCCGTCTTCTACTGGCTGGTGCTGGCCTTCGTCGCCGCGGCGCTGCTGCTGACCCGCTGGATCCAGCGCTCACGCTTCGGGGCGCAGCTGGTGGCGGTGCGCGAAAACGAGGACGCGGCCAAGGCGCTGGGCGTCGATTCCCTGAAGGTGAAGCTGCGCGCCATCGCCCTGTCGGGCGGGGTGACGGCGCTGTCCGGCTGCCTCTATGCCCAATACTTCCTCTACATCGACGCCAACATCGCCTATGGCAGCTGGATTTCGGTGGAGCTTCTGCTGGCCCCGATCATCGGCGGCGTCGGCACCGTCTTCGGCCCGGTGGTGGGAGCGCTGACCCTGCACGGGCTGGGCGAGATCGCCAAGCAGTTCGCCGGCCGCATTCCCGGCATCGACCTGATCGTCTTCGGCTGCGTGCTGGTGCTGGCCGTGGCGTTCGCCCGCGGCGGCATCCTGGGCCTGCTGGAGCGGCTGCGCGACCGCGGCCGGGCGATGATGGCGCGCGGACCCAAGGAGGTTTCCCATGCTGGCCGTTGAGGGCGTCTCCAAGCGTTTCGGCGGGCTGATGGCGGTGGACAGCGCGACGCTGGCGCTGGAGCCCGGCGGCATCGTCGGGCTGATCGGGCCGAACGGCGCCGGAAAGACCACGCTGTTCTCGATGATCTCCGGCTTCATCGCCCCCACCGAAGGACGCATCCGCTTCGAGGGCACCGACATCACCGCCGAGGAACCGCACCGCCGGGCCGAGCGCGGCATCGGCCGCACCTTCCAGATCGTCCAGCCCTTCGCCGGGCTGACCGTGTGCGAGAACATCGCGGTCGGCGCCTATCTGCGCCACGCCCGGCGCGCCGACGCCACCGCCAGGGCGCGCGAGGTGGCGCGCCGCGTCGGGCTGGGCGCCGAACTCGACCGACCGGCCGGCGGGCTGACGGTGGCCGGGCGCAAGCGGCTGGAACTGGCCCGCGCGCTCGCCACCGAGCCGAAGCTGCTGCTGCTGGACGAGGTGCTGGCCGGCCTGAACCCGTCGGAGATCCGCGACATCATCCCGGTGATCCGGGGCATCCGCGACGAAGGGGTGACGATCCTGATGATCGAACACGTCATGCAGGCGGTGATGAACCTGTGCGAGCGCGTCTATGTGCTGGCCCAGGGGCGCATGATCGCCGAGGGGCCGCCCGCCGCCGTCTGCGCCGACGCCCGCGTGATCGAGGCCTATCTCGGCCACGGAGCCGCCGCCCGGCTGCAGGCGGAGGGGGCGGCCCATGGCTGAACAGCTTCTGGAAATCCGCGGGCTGAAGACCGGCTATGGCGCGACCGAGGTGCTGCGCGGCATCGACATGGCGGTGCATGGCGGCGAGATCGTCACGGTGCTGGGCTCCAACGGCGTCGGCAAGACCACGCTGAACAAGGTGCTGTCGGGCGTGCTGCCGCCCTGGACCGGCGAGATCCGCTTCGGCGGCAGCCGCATCGACGGCAAGTCCGCCGCCCGCATCGTCGAGGAGGGGCTGATCCAGGTGCCGGAAGGCCGCAAGATCTTCCCCAACCTGTCGATCCGCGAGAATCTGGAACTCGGCAGCTACCGCCGGGGCAAGCCGAACCGGGCGCGGAACCTCGACCGCATCTTCACCGCCTTCCCCCGCCTGAAGGAGCGCGAGAACCAGTTCGCCGGCACGCTGTCGGGCGGCGAGCAGCAGATGCTGGCCATCGGCCGCGGCATGATGGCGGAGCCGCGCCTGCTGATCCTCGACGAACCGTCGCTCGGCCTCTCGCCCCTGGTGGTGGAGGAGATGTTCGGGCTGATCCGCCGGCTGAACGGCGACGGGCTGGCGATCCTGCTGGTGGAGCAGAACGTCGTGCAGTCGCTGGAGGTCGCCCGCCGGGCCTACATCCTTGAGAACGGCGTCTTCGCGCTGTCGGGACCGTCCGACGAGATCGCGCGCGACCCCGAACTGAAACGCACCTATCTGGGCCTGTGAGCGATGCCCGCTCCGGCCCTCCCCCGACATCTTCAAACCCTGACCCGGCCGTGCCGCGACGGCGTCGCGCCGCGCCGCCGGGGGGAGCGCTTGACATGACCGTCCCCAGCATCAGTTTCCGGGACCGACTGGCCCAGGACCGCGTCGTCCTGGCGCCCGGAGTCTACGACGCCTTCACCGCCTCGCTGGCGGCGGCGGCGGGTTTCGAGGCGCTGTACCTCTCCGGCGCCGCCATCGCCTATACCCGGCTCGGCCGGCCGGACATCGGGCTGGTGTCGGTCAGCGAGGTGGCGGACACCATCGCCCTGGTGCGCGACCGGGTGCCGACGCCGCTGGTCGTCGATGCCGACACCGGATACGGCAACGCGCTGAACGTGCAGCGCACCGTCCGCATGTTCGAGCGCGCCGGCGCCACCGCGCTGCAGTTCGAGGACCAGAGCTTCCCCAAGCGCTGCGGCCACCTGACCGACAAGGCGGTGATCCCGGCGGGCGAGATGGCCGGCAAGATCAAGGCGGCGGTCGATGCCCGCGCCAGCGAGGACACCCTGATCGTCGCCCGCACCGACGCGGTGGCGGTGGAAGGCGTCCCGGCCGCGCTCGACCGCGCCCGCCTCTATGTCGAGGCCGGGGCCGACGTGCTGTTCGTCGAGGCGCCGAAGAGCCGGGAACAGCTGGCCGCCATCGCCACCGACCTGGGCGGCATCCGCCCGCTGCTGGCCAATATGGTGGAGGGCGGGCAGACGCCGATCAGCTCCGCGTCGGAACTGGGCGAGCTGGGCTACCGGCTGGTGATCTTCCCCGGCGGCATCGTGCGGGCGCTCGCCCGGCAGGCGCAGGACTATTACGCCTCGCTGGCGCAGCACGGCACCACCCAGCCCTTCCGCGACCGCATGTTCGACTTCAATGCGCTGAACGACCTGATCGGCACGCCGGAGATGCTGGCGCTCGGCGAGACCTACAAGGACTTCGGACCCGCCAAGCGGGAGGACGCAGCATGACCACCAAGACCGCCGCCGGAACCACCGCAATCGACCCCGTCACGCTGGCCGTCCTGAAGGGCCGGCTGGAGCAGATCGCCGACGAGATGGACGCGACGCTCTACCGCTCCGCCTTCAACCCGATCATCGCCGAGGCGCGCGACGCCTGCCACGGCCTCTACCATGCGGAAACCGGCGCCACGCTGGTGCAGGGCACCAACGGCCTGCCGATCTTCGTCGGCGCCATGGCCTTCGCGGTCAAGGCGGTCATCGACAAGGTGGCGCGGGACGGCGACCTCCACCCCGACGACATCTTCCTGTTCAACGACCCCTATGACGGCGGCACCCACCTGAACGACTTCCGTCTGGTGCGGCCGATCTTCCGCAATGGCCGGCTGTTCTGCTGGATGGCGTCGGTCGGCCACTGGCTCGACATCGGCGGCAACGTGCCGGGCAACTTCAACGCCCGCGCCACCGACAGCTTCCAGGAGGGCGTGCGCATCCCGCCGGTCAAGCTGGTCAAGGCCGGGGCGATGAATCACGACCTGCTGGCGATCCTCGCCGCCAATTCCCGCGTGCCGGTGTCGAATTACGGCGACCTGAACGGGCAGCTGAACGCGCTGGATCTCGGCGTGCGCCGCCTGACGGAACTGCTGGACGAACATGGCGAGGAGACGGTCGCCGCCGCCTTCGACGCCTTCACCGCGCGGGCCGACGCGCTGATGCGCAGCGCCATCGGGAAGCTGCCGGACGGCGTCTACAGCTTCGAGGATTACCTCGACAACGACGGCATCACGGCGGACCGGCTGCTCATCGCGCTGGATTTGACCATCGCCGGCGACCGGATGACGCTGGACTTCTCGCGGTCCTCCGCCCCCTGCGCCGGGCCGCTGAACATCGCCTATTCCACCGCAGTCGCCTGCTGCTATGTCGCGCTGAAACATGTCTTCACCGACGTGCCGGCCAATGCCGGCTGCCTCAACCCGATCACCTTCGTCATCCCCGAAAGCACCCTGCTGGCGGTGAAGCCGCCGAAGCCGGTCGGCGGCTATACCGAAACCATTCTGCGCGTCATCGGCGTGGTGTTCGGCGCGCTCGCCCTGGCCGATCCGGCCCGCGCCAC